>DFJD01000085.1:16134-36570 GCA_002372875.1 Clostridiales bacterium UBA3680 | reverse complement strand
GGGCTTTGACACAGTATGCGGTAATATTAGCCAAATATGCGAATGATTAATTAATCAGTGGTTCCTTTAATCTTTGTCCGATAAAGCTTACTTCCTTTTAACCCCACCAATAAATACACATTAGTATAAATTAAGTATTTATTTATAACAAAAAATTTGTTATAATAATTATACACTTTCCTTAAAACTACCCTTGCCAATAAGGACAGAGGGAGAATGTGTCCATGAAATACCGAAAACCATGCAAATACTTGGAATGTGATTTTGGAGATATATCAATTTTAAAAAGTACGATAATTGAGAGGGCAAGGCAAATGGCTGATTTAAAAAATAACTCTCCTTACAGCGGCAGCGGTTCTCTTACAAGAGAACAGTTTCTGTTCCATGAAACAAGGATAGTTGCGAAGCTTCTCATAGATGAGGGGCTTGATGATAATGAAATAGTGGAAAGAATCATGGAAGAGAATCTGTTCCAGTTCCCTACGGAGAAAAGTGTAAAAAGGACGGTGAACGGTTGTCTCAGAAGACTCAGATGTCCGAATGATGACAGTCTTATAAAGACAATTGCTCTCAGCTCTATGGAAAATGCAAAGCAGGCTTGTCTGTATGCAATGATGAAGCAGTACAGACTTGTATGGGAATATATGGTCACGGTTATAGGTGCAAAGTTCCGTGAACAGGATTTCTCATACGGTCGCATAGACCTTAATGTGTTCTTTATGAGAATACAAGAGCAAGATGACGTTGTTGCGAGCTGGAGCGAATCGACTATAAATAAGATCAAGCAGGTTCTTAACAAGATTCTTTTGGAAAATGAATATATAGATACTCCGAAAGCAAAGGTGCTCAACCCCGTAATGCTATGTACCGAGGTTGAAAATGTAATAAGATCAAATGGTGACGAGGCAGCTTTGCCTGCATTCAACTGTTTTTACTAAAGGTTAGGTGAAGCGTTTATGAGCAACATTTTAGAAAGGCTTGATAAATTAAAAGCCAAAATACAGGACGAAGATTTTTTAAAGGGAAAGGGTCTCAGTAATGAGGTCAATATTCATATCTTTTGCTATGCTCCCGAAGATGAAATGGCTGTTAGATTCTTTACGGAGCAACTTGTATCGGATCAAGATGTGACTTGCAACGTTAAAGAGAAAAATTTGTATCGTATTTTCTTGAAACTTTGCGAAGATAACAGAATTCTTGATAAGATACCGAGGCTTGAAAAAAGCAAGGGTTCTGACTTTGTATTGAATAATTTGCAAGGTAGGATCGCATCGGCAAAGAATTTTGTTCGGGAAATATGTAAGGACGGTTTTTCTGAGGGAGATGTACTGCTTATTACCGGGGTGGGGGAAGCCTATCCGTTTATAAGATCGCACGATGTGCTTAACGCTATCCAGCCGCAAGATTCGGAAAATATACCAATAGTGGTTATGTATCCGGGCACATTTAACGGACATGAAGTGAAGCTATTTAATAAACTTGAATCACAGGGGTATTATAGAGCCTTTAACGCAATAGGAACGGAGGAAAAACTGTAATGAGAATTGGGCAGATGTTTAAAGACGACATCAACAGAAAAATAAATGGTGTCGTACAGGTAGAGCAGGATACAGAGCGTGTTCTTATCCAGGAATTGGATGAGTACGTTGTTACAAAAGAACTAAAAAAGCATTTCATCACTCTTTTCAACAATTACAGTGATGCATTTGATACAAAGACCAACGATATCGGTGTATGGATATCGGGTTTCTTTGGAAGCGGTAAATCCCACTTCTTAAAGATTTTGTCTTATATCCTTGAAAACAAAGAAGTACAGGGAATTAAGACTGTAGAAAGATTCCGTGGCAAGTTTGAAGATGACCCTGCAACCTTCATGCTTATAGACAAGGCTACAAGAGGGGAGACCGAGACCATACTGTTCAATATTGATATTGAAGGATCTATTAACAAGGATGCTACGGCAGTCGTTCGTGTATTTGCGAAAATGTTTTATAACCATCTTGGCTTTTACGGTGAAGATTTAAAAGTTGCGAAGCTTGAACAATTTATAGCGAAGAAGGGCAAGACAGACGAATTTCGTAAGACATTTGAAGAAATCAATGGAGACACATGGCTTAACACACGAGAATCCTTCGCTTTCTTTGAGGATGATGTGGTTGAGACCCTTAACCGTGTATTGGGCATGAGCGAGAAGGCTGCCCGAAACTGGTTCAATGGTACGGTAACAGTTGAAACAAGTGTTGCAAAGCTTGTATCGGAAATTCGTAATTATGTTAATTCAAAGCCCGATAATTACAGGCTTCTGTTCATGATTGATGAGGTCGGTCAGTATGTGGGTGAAAACAGAGATTATCTGATTAATCTTCAGTCATTACTGGAAGATTTTGGAAGCAAGTGCGAGGGTAAGGTCTGGGTAATGTGTACCGGACAAGAAGCTTTGGATGAGATTATTAAGACCAGACAGGACGAATTTTCCCGTATTAGAGCAAGATTTAAAACAACGCTTTCCTTGTCATCTACATCGGCAGATGAGGTCATCCAAAAAAGGATCCTTTCAAAGACAGCCGAAGCCGATAGGCAGTTACAAAAGATTTATGATGAACATTCGTCTGTACTGAGCAATCTTCTGAAATTTAACCGTGATGATGCACTTTTGGACATTAGAGGATACGAGTCGCCGCAGGAATTTGCAAAGAATTTCCCTTTTGTCCCTTACCAGTATATTTTATTGCAAAAAGTTTTTTCCGAGATTCGTAAGCATGGAAATGTGGGCAAACACCAGACAGGAAATGAGAGGACAATGCTGTCGGGCTTTCAGGAGGCCGCACAGAAGCTACAGGACAAAGATGAATATGCACTCGCACCGTTTTATCTGTTTTACGATACGGTTCACAGTTCATTGGACAGTGCTATCCGTCGTGTAATAGAAAGATGCCAAACAGCGGCAGACGAGGACAGGGGCATAAAGCAACAGGACGTTGCTGTACTTAAACTTCTCTATCTTATCCGTTATGTTGACTCCGACATTAAGTCTACCCTTGATGCTATCGTCATTCTTATGGCGGATAATATCAATCTCGATAAAATAAAAATGAGGGAGCAGGTGCGTGAATCCTTAGACCGTCTGCTTAGTCAAAACTATATCGGCAGAAACGGCAATACCTATAACTTCCTTACCGATGAAGAGCAAGACGTTGCAAGGGATATCGCAGATACACCCGTAGACCTTGCCCAGATAATCGAAAGGATCGGGCATCTGGTATTCGGCGAAATATACGATAAAAAGAAATATCGTTATAAAATATATGACTTCCCCTACGATCAATATGTGGACGGAACGGCTATCGGCTCTGTGACGGGTGGAATGAAGCTTCAAATATACTCTGTTGCTACAGATGATTATGAAAAGCAGGATTTTCGTTTACAGACCGACTCTAAAGGTCAAGCTATTGTAGTTCTTGGCGATGGCAAGTATTATGAGTGCATCGAGAATGCATTAAAGATCAGAAAATATGTGAAAACAAGAAATATAGCGCAGCTTCCGAAGTCTGTGCAGGATATTATTCGTGGAAGGCAAGATGAAGCCACAAGATATGAAAACGATGCCCTTGATTACATCAAGAAAGCTATCGAGTCTGCGGAATTCTATGTGGATGGTGAACATATTAACATTAATAGTGGCGATGCCAAGCGTAAGCTCGATCAAGCTTTGGAGTATCTTGTAACCAATGTATATTATGACCTGGATCTGATTTATGAGAATGCGAATGACGATTCTGACATTGTTACAATACTTACCGGTATGCAGGGCTATATCCCCGGAAATCATCCAAACAGCGGAGCCGCACAAAAGATAGAGGAATATCTTGAAACGCAGGATAAGATGCACATAATACCAAAGATGTCCGACATTCAAAGCAGATATCAGACCATCCCCTATGGTTGGAGAGAGATAGATATAGCTGCGGTTGTAGCCATGCTTATATATGAGCAGAAAGTCACCGTCAAATACGGCGGCATGACCATACAGCGCGACAACCCGAAGCTTGTGGATATGCTCCGTAAAAAGACCGATGTTGGCAAAACGGAAATCACCAAGCGTTATGTTGTAAGTCCTACCAAGATGAGGGAAACAAGGGAATTTTTGCGTGATTTCCTCGATGTAATGAATGTGCCTGCCGATGAGGACGGACTTATCGCATTTATTACGGAAAAATTTACGGCTTTGGAAGAACATTATAATTCTCTGGATAAAAAATACGCTGGACGCAGGTATCCCGATAGGAAGCTTGTGCTTGATGCGGCAAAACTTGTGAAAGATGTGCTCTCTCAAAAGAGCGACAATATTGCCCTTATCGACAGAGTCATAAAAAGTGAAGATGCCCTGTATACAATGCAGGATAATATGAAAAAAATAGAGGACTTTTTCAAATCTCAGGTGTCTCTTTTTGATAAAGCGGCAAACTATGTCGCAAGCATGAAAAACGATTTGGACTACATTGCAAATGATGAACAGGCAAAACACGCTCTTGACCAAATGCGCCTTATCACAACTGTATTTGAAGGAAGAACTTATGACTATTCAAGGATTCCCGACTTGAACAATCTTCAAAACATTGTTGAAAAATCACATAATATGATGCTTGAAGAAAAGAGAGAGACCCTGTATGAAGTGGTGCGTTCATGTCTTGAGGAGATTCACAAAAATGCCATGGAAAATAAAGTGACCAAGGCAATTTCGGATAAAGCGGATAGTTTCTATACACAAAAAAAGAAGGAGATTTCCGAAGGGAAGAGTCTTGCGCTTCTTGACAGTCTGTCGGTACAAATGTGGTCATATAAAGATAGGGCAACAATGGATATTGAAGAGGCTATGGTACCGCAAGAAACTCCGAAGCCTGCTGTAAATGACGGAGAGCAAACAAAACCGGTAAAAAAAGAGATAATAAAGCAAATTGCAAGACAGCAGATGTTCCCTGCAAAGGTACTCAAATCGGAAGAAGATATAGATGCTTATGTTGAGAATATACGTAAGCTCATGAAGCAGTACCTGCAAGGAAGTGACGGTATTCGTATAACCAATTAATGAGACCTGTCCTTTGTGACGGGTGATATGGAGGTTGTGAGGACGTGGATAAAAATGCGATAAAGAAATATGCGGTTTGGGCAAGAAGAGAACTTATAGAAAGAGTTTCACAAAAGGCTATGCAATACGGCATTTTGTCGGAGGAATACAGCGACCCCAATGCCGACAGCGTAAACGGAGGACTTTTGTCCGCTGCCGAAAAAAGGCAACGTCGTACCCTTATAGATAGAATAAAAGAGCACGGCTTTGAACAGGTTATTGAGGAAGTTGCATACACTTGGTTCAACCGTTTTGTTGCCCTTCGTTTTATGGAGGTAAACGGCTATTTGCCGAGCCACGTGCGTGTTTTTACCGATGAAGAGGGTAAATTTAAACCTCAAATTTTGACTGAAGCAATCCACCTTGAGCTTGACGGTCTAAACATGGATAATGTTTATGAATTAAAGAATGCCAATAAGGAAGAGGAGCTTTTTAAGTATCTTCTTATAGTGCAATGTAATGCTTTAAACAAAGTCTTGCCCGGTATGTTCCAACACATACAGGATTATACCGAGCTTTTGCTTCCCGATAACCTTCTGCGTGAGGGCAGCGTTATAGAAAGATTTATTGCCGAAGTTGAAGAGGCTGATTTTGACCTTTCGCAAAACGGACAGGTTGAGATAGTGGGCTGGCTGTATCAGTATTACAACAGCGAAAAAAAAGACGCTGTTTTCGCCGCTATGAGCAACAAGGTCAAGGTGAGCAAGGAGAACATCGCCGCAGCGACACAGCTTTTTACTCCCGATTGGATCGTGCGTTATATGGTTGAAAACTCCCTCGGCAGGCTTTGGGTGGACGGTCACGCCGATACTTCTGCCCGTTCCGAATGGAAATACTACCTCGATGAAGCGGAGCAGACACCAGAAGTGCAGGCACAGCTTGCCGAAATACGAGCAGACCGCCAAAACCTCACCCCCGAACAGATACGCTTCATTGATCCTTGTATGGGCAGCGGTCATATCCTCGTTTATGCGTTTGATGTGCTGATGCAGATCTATCTCTCCTGCGGATATACGGAGCGTGATGCGGCACAGAACATCGTCCGCAAAAACTTGTGGGGACTTGACCTTGATAAACGTGCTTATCAGCTTGCGTATTTCGCTGTGATGATGAAAGCAAGGCAGTATGACCGCCGTTTCTTTACAAGAGGTATAAGCCCCAATTTGTCCCATTTCCAGGATCTCCCCACCCCCGATTATTCGCTTCTTGACGAGCCGATACGCTCGTTTGTAAAGCAGTTTGAAAATGCCGACACATACGGCTCTCTTATTACGGTGCAGGCAGATGACGAGATGGATAAGGCACTTGACGAATTTGATGGCATGCCCGGTCTCAACCTTGAGCAAATGGAACACCTGATGCAGCTTTACAAGATACTCTCTCAGCGATATGATGTGGTTTGCACGAATCCGCCGTATATGGCTATGAGTAATGCAAATGCTAAATTAAAGGACTATGTAAACTCAAAATATCCAAAAAGCAAAGCAGACTTATACGCTGTATTTATCGAAAAGTGTTCTGAATTAACAAAGCAAAGCGGAATGTACTCCATGATTACACAACACGGATGGATGTTCATTCCGTCATTTGAACAGCTAAGAGCAAAACTAATCAATCATACAACAATAAATGCAATTCATCTTGGTGCAAGAGCATTTGACGAAATTGCAGGAGAGGTTGTTCAGACAGTTGCATTCGTTAACTCTACTGATAATTTGAAGTCTTATCAGGGAAAATACTCACGACTTGTAAGTGTTAATGGCGAAAACGAAAAGGAAAAATTGTTTTTAAGCCAAAAGAATAGATACAAGGCTTCACACGAAACATTTTGTAAAATTCCAGGCGCACCCATTGCGTATTGGGTTAGTGAGAGTTTTATAAATGCCTTTAAGTACCCTAAGATTGGCGAATATGCTCTTTCAGATGGACAAACAAAAACAGGAGACAATGACAAATATTTGAGACTATTTTGGGAAGTGAATAAATCCTCGATAGGTAAAAGCACCAAATGGGCTTTTATTGCAAAAGGAGGTTTATTCAGAAGATGGTACGGAAACATTGATTATGTAATTGATTGGTCTGAAACAGCTCGCAACCATTATAGAAAAGATCATGTTGCACGAATTGCACCAGAGTATATTTGGTTTAGAAAAGGACTGTGTTGGAATCATATAACAAGTGCGGAAAAATGTGCTATCAGATTAGTTCCCGACAATATGTTGTTTGAAACAGCAGCCCCAACAATTTTTTTCAACGACGATGATATGCTTACTTGGCTTATTGGCTTCTACAATTCAGCAGTATCACAGTATTTTAGGAGCGTATTGAATCCCACTCTTTCAACTAATGTAAACAATATGGTTATACAACCTATAAATTTCATTAGAAAAGATGAGATAAATTACCTCGTAGAAGATAATATAGCCCTTAGTAAAGACGATTGGGACAGCTTTGAAACAAGTTGGGACTTCAAAAAGCACCCGTTCATAAAATACATAACACATTCACCCGAGGAAAGAACAGTTGCAAGCTCTGCGGGAAGTGCAGTGTACTGTCCAATTCGGTACGCTTACACAATGTGGCAGTTTGAATGTGAAGACCGCAGAGCAAAGCTCAAAGCCAATGAGGAGGAGCTGAACCGTATCTTTATCGAGATCTACGGCTTGCAAGATGAACTGACACCCGAAGTGGAAGACAAGGATATTACCGTTCGTGCCGCCGACTTGCAAAGAGATATACGAAGTTTTATTTCATACGCCGTAGGCTGTATGTTCGGCAGATACTCCATTGACACGGAGGGACTTGCCTACGCAGGCGGCGAGTTTGATATGTCAAAATACAATACATTTATGCCCGACAAGGATGCAATAATACCCATCTGCGATGACGAGTATTTCGAAGATGATATTGTAGGTCGCTTTGTGAAATTTGTAGAAACGGTCTACGGCAAGGAAACTCTTGAAGACAACCTTAAGTTTATTGCCGATTCACTCGGAGGAACGGGAACGCCTCGTGAAGTTATACGCAACTATTTTATTAGCTCCTTCTACACCGATCATGTTAAAACATACCAAAAAAGACCCATTTATTGGCTTTTTGACAGCGGCAAAAAGAACGGCTTTAAATGCCTTATCTATATGCATCGCTATCAGCCCGACACCATAGCCCGTATCCGTACCGATTATGCACATGAGCAACAGGCAAGATATAAAACCGCGATAGAGGAAATCGAAAAAAGGCTTGACAGTGTATCCTCTTCCGAAAGGGTCAAACTCACAAAGAAGCTGAATAAAATTAAGGCACAAGATGAAGAGCTTCATACCTACGAAGAAAAAATACACCACCTTGCCGATCAGATGATAAGCATTGACCTGGATGATGGCGTAAAACATAATTATGCATTATTTCAGGACGTTTTGGCAAAGATTAAGTAGGGAGGTGGCTGTATGACGATTGATGAAATTATACGTGGAGAATCAAAAAAAGCAGAATTTAAAGAAATGCCTCCGAAGAACACAGAGAAGTATACAAAGACGGTTGTGGCCTATGCCAATACGCAAGGCGGTAAACTTATTTTCGGTGTAGTGGACGAGACCGGAGAGGTAGTCGGAATAGATGAATCCATACTTTTTCAGACGATGGACAGCATCGCCAATGCAATTTCCGACTCCTGCGAGCCGCAGATTGTTCCGGAGATTGAGCCATATACAGTTGAAGGAAAAACAATCATCGTAGTTACAGTACATCCGGAGCCACAGCGTCCATACTACTTAAAATCTAAGGGGATGGCTAATGGGACATATATCCGAGTGGGAGGCACTACGAGGCAGGCGCATCCTGTTAAGATCAAAGAACTTGAAATGGAAGGCATGCGTATCTCGTGGGATGAATTGAATTGTATCGGATATCAGGTAAGCAATGAGTCGATTGATAACTTATGCAAGGATATTGAACGCTATCGGGAAGAAGCTGAACTGCCAAAACGTAAGGTGAATCGTGAACAGCTTATCAACTGGAAATTACTGAAGGAAACAGACGGAGAATTGACAGCGACTAATGCATTTGCACTGATGACTTCGGATTATTTTCCTTTTTCTAAAACACAGTGTGCAGTTTTCAAAGGAACCGGTCGCTCTGTATTTTTGGATAAACGCGAGTATACAGGACCACTATATGAGCAGATTGATGAAGCATTAAATTTTGTATTGCGAAACATACGTCTTGGTGCTGAAGTAAAAGGACTTCTTAGGAGTGAATCTTATGAATTGCCTGTAGAGGCTATTCGCGAAATGATAGTTAATGCACATTGCCATCGTAATATGACAGATGAATCCTGTGTGCAGGTGGCAATTTACGATGACCGATTGGAGGTTACATCTCCGGGAGGATTATATAATGGACTCACATTTGAGGATATGATGCATGGACATTCAAAGCTGAGGAATCGAGCAATTGCCAATGTATTCAGCCAGATGGGGCTGGTTGAATCATGGGGTACCGGTATAAAGAAGATCATTGATTCGGCAAAAGAATATGGTCTTCAGGAACCTGAATTTATTGAGATGCCGGAGACATTTTGTGTGAACCTGTTTCGGAAAGCATTACCGACGAGGAGCGACGGAGATGTCGGTGAAAGTTCGGCAAAGTTCGGTGAAAGTTCGGTAAAAAATTCGGCGAAATTCGGTGAAATTATGCTAACTGGAACACAAATGGAGATCGTTCAGAGGATTGAAGCAGATAATCGAATTTCTGCAAAGCATATTTCCGAGAAATTATCGCTATCCGTCAGAGCTATAGAGAAAAATATTAAGGAACTGCGAGACAAGGGGGTTCTTGTCAGACATGGTTCTGCACGTGGCGGATACTGGGAAGTCGTGAAAATGAAAGAATTGTAATAAAGCAAAGGATTAAGAAAATGGATTTAGCAACAATAAGCCAAGAACTGAATAAGCGCTTTCTTGCTCCATTGCCGGAGTTTTATAAGAGAAGGATCATTGTCTGGTATGACGAGGAAAAAGAATTTGAGGATCAGATTGGCGAACTTGAATTGCAGGATGCCAAGGTTCTCTGTGTCAACGGCAATAACTGTTTTGAAATAAAGAAAACACTTGCGGTAGATGAGCCGAACCGGAATTTCCTTCTGTATAACCCTATGAATTATGAAAAGCCGGAAGATGACTGGCTTATTGATGTGGAACTCTACAGCGAGGAGTTTAGGGCGGATCTTATTGCAATATGGATGGATGAGATGGGGATCCCCTCATCTGTAGCACTTCGTAATCAGGTAAAAAAATATCGTAAATACCTCAATGCCAAGGCTCGTCGTGAAGATGTAGTGAAACTGGCCGACGGATTGGATTCCCCTATGAAGTTACAGCTTGCGGTTATGGCTTCTATTGGCGAGGCACAACGGACTGATCCGATTGCTATCATCAAGTCTGTGTTAAAAGCCGAGCTGAATACTGATGATAACTATCTGTATCAGGAATTTGTGAAATACGAAGCATCGGATTTGTTCTGGAGCATGGCGAATCGTATTACGGGCTATGGCAATGATCATAACCTTGGAAAGCTGGCAGTTCATATTATTCTGTCGGCTGCA
The DNA here is from genome assembly GCA_002372875.1 of Clostridiales bacterium UBA3680. Taxonomy (GTDB): domain Bacteria; phylum Bacillota; class Clostridia; order Lachnospirales; family CAG-274; genus UBA3680. Next base: position 25,843 of record DFJD01000085.1, on the reverse strand, counting down.
AGCAGGACACTTCCCGAGGCGGTGTTCGACGGTCTTTCCGACTTTATGTCACAGAACAGCCAATTACAGGCATATTGCAGCGACCTTGTGTCTGATTGGGTGCACAGCGACGATTCTGCTTCATATATGGCTATGGCAGAAAATATTGAAGAAGAAATGCATCTTGTAAAGAGGTTATCTAAGCAGAGTGCATCGGAGCTTGCAGATACAGAGATTTTACCCTCTGTTAACAAAATTATTCTGACAAAAATAATGACGGATATTAAAAACGAGATTGTAGAGCCCGATAATATATATACCATAGCAGAAAAACGCAGAACATCAGCATGGTTTTCCGAATATAAGGATTATTATGACGGTATTGTCGCTGTAGCGAAAATGGAGGATTTCTTCAAGGAAAATGCAGGCGGATTCCATAGTGTGGGTGCCAAAAAAATTTGGAATGACTATACAACCAAGTATTACAAAATGGATAGCTATTACAGGCAGTTCCATATGAGTTATGAAAACAGTAAAAAATCTTACGGTGGAGATTTGCAGGATCTTTTTACGGTTGTCTGTGATAAGGCAGAGCACCTTTATACAAACTGGTTCCTTGACGGATTGGGTCATAACTGGTCGGAGCAGGCGGCTTTGGAACTTGCGGAAAAAGGATATATTGAAGATATTGAGCGTCAAGAAAAATTCTATAGGAATAAAATAAAGTATTCCAACGGTAAGGTTTATGTCATTATATCAGATGCTCTTCGATATGAAGTGGCTGTTTCACTGAAAGAAGAACTGAGCCGTGAAATGCAGGGCAAGGTAAATCTTTCAAGTATGCAGGCAATATTCCCGACCGAGACCAAGTTTGGAATGGCGGCACTTTTACCTCATAATGAATTGACCGTAGAGTTAAGAGAATCCGACACGGGCAAGAAAATACTTAAGGTACTTGCCGACGGACAGTCTTCCGATAGCATAAACAGAGAAAATCTGTTGAAGGCAGCCAATCCCGAAAGTGTTGCCCTAAAAGCAAAAGATCTGATGTCGCTAAAACGTGCGGAAAGATCGGAACTTGTAAAGGGTAAGGAAGTCGTTTACATTTATCATGATACTATCGATGAGACGAGCCATACTTCGGAGACGAAGGTATTTAATGCTTGTGAGGAAACCATCGAGGAATTGATCACACTCGTAAGAACCATTGTGAATGATTTTGGCGGTATCAATATTATGATAACCTCAGATCACGGCTTCCTATATACATACAGTTCCTTGACAGAGGAGACAAAAACAGAAAAATCCGATTTTGTTCACAGGATAGTAGAGTATGGAAGACGATTTGCAATACTTACAAAGGGAGACGATCCCGAATATCTGCTTCCTGTTAACTTCATGGGCGGTAAAACAGATTATTACGGATACGCTCCGCGCGGAGATATCCGTATTAAAACTAATGCAGGCTCAGGGATGAACTTTGTTCATGGTGGGGTGAGTCTTCAGGAAATGTGTGTACCGCTTATTGAATATAAACATCTTCGCAACAGTTCCAAGGAGTATCAAAGAAATAAAGAAAAGTATGATACCAAGCCCGTAGAAGTAACGCTGCTTTCTTCAAACCATAAGCTTACCAATATGATTTTCTCGCTAAACTTCTATCAGAAGGATGCGGTAAGCGGAAACAGGGAAAAAGCTGTATATGATACATATTTTGTGGACGTAAACGGCAAGAAGATATCCGATGTTCAAAAAATATTTGCCGACAAGACAGAAGCCGATGCTCGGAATAGAACATTCAGATGTAATTTCAGTTTAAAGTCGCAGGCATATGACAGCAAAGAAACTTATTATCTTATAATAGAACAGGTAGATAGCACAGATCTTCCGCAAAGAATAGAATTCCAGATTGATATTGCATTTGCATCGGATGATTTTGGATTTTTTACTTAAGGAACTACTGAATAATTAATCATTCGCTTATTCAATTGATATTACGGCAAACGGCCTAACAGGAGGCGAGATTATGTTTAAAATACTTGAACCGCAGGATATAGAGGCGAAAACGCTTGAACACGGTGAGGATGTATTCCATCGCGCACTGGCAGACGGCAGGGACTATTATCACATAAAGTGTGAAAGCGGAGATTATGACATACAGTTGGTGGAAAACGACAATATTACAAAAAATCTTCTTGCAAAGGCAAAGGTTAAAAAAATCTATCCGTTGTATCATAATTATGATGAAAACGATACCGATTCTCTTTATCTTGAACTTTTTGACCTTTACCGCGCCGTTTGCATAGAAACGGCGGACGAGTATACGGCTGTGCTTGCAAAGATAGTGCTGAAAAATACCGATATCCCTATCTACTGTCTTGACCCGCGCATTGAAATGTTTACGGGAAAACACGAAAAACTGCATATAGTGGACAGTTTTCCCAAACTGCCTCAAAATACATATCTTACTGTGTTAGAAAAGATAGGTGTTCGCACGCGTAAATTCGGTCTTTATGAGATGACCTCACTTTTGGCTTTTCACAATCTGTTCTTTTTGCAGGATATGCTGGAGGGCAGAAAACTTAAAGATATAAAGTATCTGGAATATGTTGTGGAGGAACGTTCGGGCATAGCGAGCATAATTATGCGCCTTTCCGGGTTTAAAAATGCCTTTGCGCGTTTTGGCATAAAGGCCGGCATAAGGGGCGATGTGGGTCGCTACAAGGCTGAAATGATACAAAAATATTTTAATCTCGATACCCTTGGCGAGGAATCCACAAAAGAAAATACCATAGTTGTGGACAGTGTTGCAACGATCGTGGCAACTGTAATGTATACGCTGGCCGACAAAAGTTTTGGCAGTGATGTTATAAAAGACCAACTGCGCAATGAGATGGACGAATATTTTGAAGCGGTATTTAATGGTAAAAAGGTACTTGGCCTGCTGATACGCGGCACGGACTATTACACCACGGGACAGGTGGGCGAAAGGATAATGGCGGGCGTTGACGATATGAAGCCATTGATAGACAAGTGGCTTGAAGAGGAAAACTATGATTATATCTTCCTTGCCTCCGAAGATGCCGATGTATGCGAAAAAATGACAGAAATTTACGGTAAAAAGGTGCGTATACTCTCGCAGGAAAGGCACAGGGTAAGCGATTTTAAAAACGTTACGCTGATAAGCGAACTTGAAAAAGCGGAAAAATCGGGCAGCGAATATGAGGACACCCTTGAAGATACCACCATAAATTATTTCTACGCGCTTTATATGCTTTCACGCTGCGATAGCTTTATGTGTTCGGGACAGTGCAACGGCTATGATATGGTGTGCAACTTTAACGAAAACAGATTTGACAGAGTGTACAAATTTGCCATAGCGCTTGATAAAAAATAAAATGTGTATTTGAGAAAATAATATGCATAATAAATGATTTGACATATTGCGGATTATAATGTATGATTTATCGGAGTGCATTTTTATGGGCGAAAATGCACTCCGTTCTATTGATTGTTGAACAAATTTTGCGTCACGTTATATCATAAAAATACGGGCAGATGACCCTGCCCGTATATACACTGATTTTTTGAGTTTACACAAAAGTTGAAACAGTCTCAAGCCTATGGCATTATAATACAAAAACAATAAGGAAGGAAGATATATGAAAAATAAAGCTATATATATTCTTACAATTTCACTGTTACTTATATTCACTCAGATATGCTATGTTTACGCAAATCTTCTCCCGGCAGTATGGAAAACCACCGGCAATGTTACGGTTGACGGTGTGGAATACGAATGGATCGATACGAATGGAGTATGCTATATTTCAGTTAAAAATGTTAACGATGCTACCGTTTTAAATGTGCCCTCAACGGTAAACAACGGCAGTCCCGTTACGGTAATTCGCAACTTTAAAAAACTTACGACCGTAAAAGAAGTATTACTACCCGACACCGTCACGGAAATCGAAGCAGAAGCATTTTCGGGTTGTACCTCTCTTGAAAAAATAAACACCCCCAATAATTTAAAAACAATAAACGAAAAGGCATTCCTTAATTGCTCCTCCCTTAAAGAAATCAGCTTCCCCGAAGGTCTTACTTTTATAGGTGACAATGCTTTTCAAATGTGCAGAAGTTTAACGGAGATCATTTTACCCGATACACTCTCTGAACTTGGCGAAGGTGCATTTTCTTACTGTTCGTCACTTCAAAAAGTACATCTTCCCGAAGGATTGAAAGAAATAAAAAACAACGTCTTTTATCATGACAACATAAAAGTAATCAATATTCCTCAAAGCATTACTTCCATAGGCGCAAGAGCATTTAGCTATTGTTCATGGTTTGATCATATAGAACTTCACGATAATATCACAGAACTCGGAGAAAGCGCATTTTGTGGTTGTGCATTAAAAGAGATCCACATACCTGCCAAAGTCAGTGTGCTTTCCGACAATCTTTTTAAAAATTGTGACTTTACTTCTATTATCATTCCGGAACATATCAAGATAATAGGCGCTCACACATTTAGCGGATGCTATTACCTGAAAAATGTGGAATTTTTAGGTTCGATTGACGAACTCGGAGACGGTGCATTTGCAAACTGTTTAGCTCTGACCGATTTCACACTGCCATACGGAATAAAAAAGGTGCCCGACAATCTTTTCTATTACTGTTCCGAACTTAAATCGGTAACGATACCCGATACCGTCACCGAAATAGGAGGCAGTGCCTTCTATGTGTGCCGCAATCTGAAAAAAATAAATATACCAAACACAGTGGAAGTTATCGACTCTTCCGCATTCTCAAGCTGTATGTCACTTAAAAAGGCAGTTGTTCCTTCATCCGTACAGACTTTCGGAAGCAGTGTTTTTTGGGGATGTTCGGCTCTTGAGTCCTTCATTTATACGGGAAACGCAAACTTACCGAGTGATATGTTTTCGGGTTGTAAGTCTCTCAAGCTTGCTTTAATAAAAGACAACATAGCCTACGGCAATTTGTCTGTTTATGCACGCTTTGCCTTTTCAGAAAACGAAGGTGAAATAGAAATAACCTCTTCTGAAAATGTAGATGATGTATTTATCGCTCCCGGCACCGTTTATATACTCGATGAAAAGAAATACAAAATAGTCGGCACTGATACAAGAATAAAAGGTGATGTGAACGGAGACAATACCTCGAATAATTTGGATGCCGCAATACTGCTAAAAAGCATCACGGAATATTCAGAATTATCGCTTGAAGAAGAAATACGTGCCGATGTTAATGACGACGGCGTTGTTGACATCTCCGATGCCGTAAAGCTGTCAAATCTGTTAAACATATAAACGATCTTTTATTTCTTTGACAAAAAAGCCCGATATGTAGTTTTTACGCTATTGATATGTACCCTCCTTACCGGGTGTCCGGTAAAGAGGGTACATATCAAAAACGAGGGCTTTTTCGGCTGCTTATTTCATATCATAAATTTGACTCTACCTTATTCTCCGCTGCCGGAGTCTACTTTAGCTCTTCCAAAAAAATGCTTTACCGCTTCAATACATATTTGAGCAAAAGTATGCTTGATGGTTTCTTTTTCTTCTTTTTCTGACTTTAACGCATCTTCCGCGTTCGTAATAGTGCTTCTTATAGACCTGGCACAAAGATCCGTCATTGGTTTTCCGATTGCTTCTCTGAAGTCAAAGCCCATTAAAAACAATGTTTTTATCGTATCGGCATTTATCATATTCGTTAAAGAATGAAGCTCTTGTTCATAGATTTTTATTGCCTTCATCTGCTCTTCGTTGTCCTGATCCAATTCGAATTTATATGATTGTACGATCAGATCGAAAAAGTTTTTTATGGTATTTTGCAAATGTTCGATATCTTTATCGTTTATAACTATATTGTCAAATTCCGCTCTGTACATCTGCGCAAGAAGTATAGCCTTGGCTCTTTCTTGTATTAATTCATTGACTATGTTGTTATAATCGTTTATAAGTATTTTTGCATCTTTTACTTCTTTAAGCTCTTGAATTTTATAGTTGATATTATGCAAAGTCTCGCTTTCTACAAGACTTTTTAGCATATTATCCTTTTCAGTAAGAGATTTTGTGTTTTCGGCAGTCATATTTTTCTCCTTCCTCGAAATAAAATCAACTTATTATAGCACATAAGATATGCTTCTTACAATATTTTTTATAATTCTGTCTCTATTTTAATTGTACTTCCGTCTTTACCCTTTGAAACTCTTATTTGCTGAGGAATATTATCCATAAGCTCTTCTCTGTGGCTTATTACACCAACAAGCTTATTAGATTCGGAAAGAGTCAGTAGTGTTTTCATCGTACTTTCTATAGAGCTTTTATCCAAAGTTCCGAAGCCTTCATCGATAAAAAGAGCATCCATTTGTATACCGCCGAGGTTTGATGAAATTGTATCCGAAAGGCCAAGTGCGAGACTTAACGAGGCTTTAAAGCTTTCTCCTCCCGAAAGGTTTCCTACCGGTCTTTTGTGTCCCGTATAGTTATCTAAAACCTCCAAATCAAGGAATGTATTGCTTCTTTTACCCAAATCTCCCTCCTGACGATAAAGCTCATATTGTCCGTCACTCATAGGAAAAAGTCTTCTGTTTGCCGCAGCTATTATTCTGTCAAACCCCGCAACCTGTATATACTGTTCCAATGTTATTTTAAACTTACCGGTATCTCCCTTAACAAGTTTATATAGTTTTTGACATACACCGTATTTTTTCTTGGCATTTTCGTATCTGTTTTTTCTGTCGGATATATTTTGAAAAATATCCGAATTGCTTTGTCTTCGATTTTTTATTACTTGTTGTCGTTCGTTTATTGTTGTCACTTTATCATCGACCGATGAGACTTGCTTTTGTAATTCGTCAATATCTACAAATGTTTTGCCTTTTGCATATTCATTCGCTGTTTTGAGTTGGTCGGTTATTGATTTGACATTTTCACGGTAATCATTAATTTCTTTTTGTGTTTTGGAAACGGTATTTTCGTCAACAATAAATTCAAGAAAATCTTTTTCGCTTGAAAAACCGTTTATTGACAGAAGATCTTCAAATTTTTCTTTTAGAGATTTTTCTTCGTCTTGCATTTTGTTGAGATTTTTGTGTTGCTCGTTAAGTTTGGCATCAAGTGAGGCTTCATCATTTGAAGCTTTATCTTTTGCCTTTGAAACATTGTTTAACTCATCTTCAATTTCTTTAACTTTTGTCTTGGCTTGTTTACAAGCTTTTGAGGCTACGGACCACGATTCGTACTCTAAAGCGGCAAGTCCATCCAGTGTTGCTTTGGCGGCGGACAATTCGGCAATATTTTCATGTTTGGATTCGGAAATTTGGGCTTTCTTTTCTTCCAAATTCCTTTTTCTTTCTCCCTGAGCCGATTCCAAACTATTATTTGCTTCATTATAAGCTGCTACATCTTCTTGTAAGCTTTTTTTGTATTCGCTTTTTTTCGCAAGTGTCTTGCTCAATTCATTTTTTTCGATTTCAATAAAGGATATCAACTCAGATATACTTGCATCTTTTTCGATTTTGGCACCGTAAATATCGTCTTGTAAGCAATTAAGAAGCCGATCTTTTAATGAAATGCCGAATGTCTCCAAAGCTTTTTTTGCACCTTCTGCGGTGGAAACGCTTTGTTCTTTTTCTGTTCCGGCAAGCTTTTCCTCATTTTTTAATTCTTCGACCTTTTCTTCATTTATCGACTCTTTCGGAAGAATGGCAGGCGAAGGATGATTTTTTGAACCGCAAACAGGGCAGGCTTCTCCGTCTTCAAGAAGTCCGGCCAATATGCCTGCACGGCACCTGTCAAAAATTTTTTCGGCCTCCATTCTTTCCTTTTGTTTCTCTTCGTATACATTTATAGCTTTCTTGGCTTTGTCGGAACACTTTTCAAAAGTATTTTCTTTTTCTCTGTACTCGGGGATAAGATTGTTGATAACATCATCAATATTCTCCGTTAATTTATTGAGAGCAACTATTTCACTTTTTGCTTTTACAAGTTCGACAGGCTTATCTTTAAGCTTTTTTACGGTATTTTGAAGTCTTTGAATATCATCATTCAGTTTATTTTCTTCGTCAAGAATATTCTTTTCTTCTTTAGATATATCCTCTTTTGTATTACGCAGTTTTTCGATATTTGTTATTGTTTTTTCACGCTCGGAATACTTATTTTCATCTTTTGTGATCTGTTCAATTTTTACCGTTAACTCTTCTTTTTCTTTTTCTCTTTTTTTGCTTTCGTCAAACCGTATTTGAGCATTCTTTAATGCTTCTTTTGCCTGTTCGAGTGATTTTTCTGTTTTACTTATTTCTTCTTTTAAAACCGATATATCTTTCGATTGTTTTTTTAGATTTTCATATGTAGGATTAACTTTATTACGGGCAATAAGCTGTTTTTCCAAATTCTTTTCTTTTTCTTCATAAAGAGATTTTTTTGATTCAAGTTCGGCTTTATTAGCTTCAAGAACATTAGCTTTTTTAATATAATCGTTATTTGTTTGAGCTAAATTAAACTCCTTGTGAAGTTCTTTCTGTTCTTTTTCGGCTTCTTTTAATTGTTTTGCTACCTCTTTTTCAAGGTTTTTATCTTCAAGGTCGATTTTATCAAAACAAGCAAGCATCTCGGAAATATTCCATGCGCTTTCGGCACTTTCGGCGTTTGTTTTCAACCTTTCAAGTTCCTCATACAGTTCGCTGTGTTCATCAGCCTTAACACCCCTAAAATATTGAATAATACTTTTTTCGGTTTCCTTGAAAGAAGAAAAGAAACTATCCTTACGATCTTTCAACTTGCTTTCGATATTCTTATATCCGTCGGTCATAAATATAGTTCTTAAAATTGCGGTACGTTCATCGGTTTTTGCGTTTAACAGATCCCAAAATTCGCCCTGTGCGATCATAGCAATTTGTTTGAACTGATTCACATTGATATTCAGTAATTGTTCAATTGCCCTAGTAACAATTTTTGAACCTTCAATCGGAACTTCTCCTTCGCAACAAAGAGTAGCCTTTTCATTTTCGGTTGTAACACCGTCGCCACGTATCTTGCTACGTTCGTATTGCGGCGATCTTTGTATGCGATAGTTTTTTCCTTGGTGTGAAAAATAGAAATCCACAAAGCTTTTGGCACCGTCTTGTGCATATTCGCTCATAAGATTTTTTGTGTCGCGTCTGTCGCTGCTTGTCGTGCCAAAAAGAGCAAAGCAAATGGCATCAAACAATATCGTTTTTCCCGACCCGGTATCACCCGATATAAGAAACAGACCTTTTTTGTTAAATACTGAAAAATCAATTTCAATTTTATTTGCATAGGGACCGAAAGCACTTAATATCAGTTTAGTCGGTTTCATTCACAACACCTGCCTCTTTTGCAACATCCTTCATTATCGCCAACTCTTCGGGAGTAATATCACAGTTATAGATCATGCGGTAAAAATCCGATATAAGTTCGTCAAATGTTCTGTTTTTACCTATCTGAGTTATATCAATGTCTTCAATTTCCTTGGTGTGAGCGTTATCGTAATCGATTCGTACCACGTTCGGATAAACTTGACGGAAAATACCTATAGCATCGTTTATAAAATCTTCATCTGTTAGTGTCACATAAATAAAATCATCGGGATCTTTTATATTCTCTTTATCAAGCAACTGTTTCATCTTTCCTTTTATGTGTCGCAGATCTCTTTTAGGTTTAAGAGGTATCAGTTCCACCGTTATATT
>DFJD01000085.1:15005-16028 GCA_002372875.1 Clostridiales bacterium UBA3680 | reverse complement strand
AGTGAATACTTAAGCGGAGAGCCGCTGTAGCGAAGGGTAGGTCTACCCAACTGTTGCGGAGCGTGAATATGTCCCAAAGCGACATAATCAAAGCAGTCAAAACATGATGTGCCTATCTGTTCCACCAATCCGACACTTTGGACTGCGAAACTTTCGGAACCGGAAAGAAGTGTATCGCTTCCCTTCCCCGCCACAAATTGGTGGGCAACAAGGATATTTGTTTCATCTTGGTTAATATCTTCGTTAAGGATGATCGTTCTGACGGCATCTTCGTAATTCTCTATTTTTGCATAGGGATAATAATGCTTAACTTGTGAGGCTTTAACAAAGGGTAAAAGATATACATTGATTTTTTCGTCCTTGTCATTTAGAACTTTTTTATAAAGCTTTCCGTTAAACTTTGAACAAATATAAACATTATTTGCCTCGAAAAATGAGCTTCCGAAGTTTAAACGCTCATCCGAGTCATGATTACCGCTTATAATGAAGGTCATAATTTGTTTTGCGGAAAGGTTACGAAGAAAATAGTCAAACAATCTCACAGCTTCTTCACTGGGAATTGCACGGTCGTATACATCTCCCGCAATAAAGATTCCATCTGCTTTCTTATTTTCGGCAATATCGATGATACTGTCCAATATAAATTTCTGATCTTCAATCAAGCTAAAATCAGATAGTGATTTACCTATATGAAGATCTCCAATGTGTAAAAATTTCATTTGTCGACCTCCGCGTTATTTATTACAATTTTTTACATACGGGCATAGGTGTAATTTTATGAAGGTTTCTTCTGTGCATACGGTCTATCTTTTCTTTTAAAGGCGCATCTTCGCATACTCCCTCAAGGATATATTTATCAAGCACAGCGTATGTAAAGCCTATTTTATCTTCATCGGATTTTCCCGAAAGTCCGTCTGAAGGTGTTTTATGAACAAGTTCTGTCGGCAGACCGAGCTCATCACCTATTTTTAACACTTCCGTAACGGTATAATCTGCCAAAGGCGAAAAATCTCCTGCCGCATC
>DFJD01000085.1:3066-14856 GCA_002372875.1 Clostridiales bacterium UBA3680 | reverse complement strand
TATAATACAGACATCCTGACTCGTGGTTGTATATTTATTGTGGTATCCGTTGAAAGAGAGCTGTTTAATGCATTCGATACAACTTTTTCAAGTGCATTTACCGTATCATTTATATTTACGATATAATGCTGTAATCCCAAAAAAGAAACCAATTTTTTCGAATCGTCGATATCGGGTTGTTCACCGTTTGGCATCAAAACACCTATGACTCTTTCCTTACCGAGGGCTTTGACAAGCAATGCCGCAACGACACTTGAATCCTTTCCTCCGGATATACCTACTATTGCCTTTGCTTTCGGTCCGTTATTATCAAACCAGTCTTTTATCCATTCAACAATATGTTCTGTTTGCTTCTTTGCATCAAAATTCATAAATATGCCTCCTATAGCTTATAATTAAAAAGTGGCTTTGATATTTATAGTATAATGTGAATGATTTTAGCTGTCAAGAGAATTTTTGTTGTCTTTTCTATTTACTTCTTTGCAAAGAACAAATAAATTTTCAAAAACAGTTGAATTATATAGACAATTGTTGTATAATTATTTTATGAGTGATGTGCTTACCGATTTTAAAATAGGGAGGGATAACTATGAAAAAAACTTGTAAAAAATTATTTTCGGTTGTATGTTGCGCGGCAATGTTTTTTAACTTCGGTGTTTATTCTTTTGCCAATGAATTAGCGCAAATAGAAGAATATGCTTCCGAGCGAGTGCTTGTAAGTGTGGGTAATGCTCAGGGAGAACCCGGGACAACCGTTGAGGTACCTGTTTTTATAACCGAAAATCCCGGACAGGATACAATAGGTTTTTATGTGGAATATGACAACAGTCTTTCCTTAGATGAAAACGCAACTGCAAAGTCATTTACTTCCGAAATATATAACACGGCAGCTCTTGATGCCGTAACCGTTAACACTGCCAAAAATCCTATCATGTACTCGGCAGCTGCAGTTAACGGAGCAACTTCCGCAACGGGTAAGGTTTTCTCTGTATTTGTAAGAATACCAGAAAATGCCGCGGTAGGTTCATCCTACAGTATAAATGCTTATGATGCAAATGATACTATAGGCGGATGTTATATAGGAACAACACGCATCCCCATCGAATATGAAAACGGCACCGTTACGGTTATCGAGCCCCAAAAGCCCGTATCACCCGATGAATGTGATGTTGTGGTTTCCGTAAAAGAGATTAAGGCTCGTCCCGGTTCAACGGTAAAAGTTCCCGTTGAGCTTACAAAAAACCCCGGACAAAGCACTATTGGTTTTGGAGTTTTGTATGATGAAGGACTTGAGCTTGATAAAAATGCTACGGTAGCCTCACTAAACGAGGCCAAAGATGTTTATAATACAAGTATCGGAAATGTTACAATAAATGCCGCACAAAATCCCGTTATATATTCATCGGTTTCTTCAAATGGTGATGTTTCGGCTGTAGGAACTTTGTTTTATATGTATTTGAAGGTTCCTGAAAATGCCGCCGACGGCACGACCTACTCGGTTTCTCCCGTTGCTGTAGAAGAAAGCATAGGGGGGTGCTTTTCAAATACCGATGAGCTTTCATTAGGCTTTGAAAGCGGTTGTATTATCGTAGACGGTAACACCAAAAACAGTGGAGACATTGACGGAGACGGTATTATAAACAGAAAAGATCTAATGCTTGTCACAAAATTCTTTGCAGGCATGAATGTACAGATTGATATGATAAATGCAGACGTAAACGGAGACGGTGTTGTTAACAGACTTGATCTGCTGTTGATTTCAAAATATTTTGCAGGCATAATTAAGAGTTTCTAAGGAACCACTGATTAATTAATAAGTGTTTCCCGAATAAAACTAAGAGCTTCGCCAAATCGGCGAAGCTCTTTTTAGTAACAATTTATATCATCTTAAAAAACGTTATATAAAACTTTTCCCGGAAGAATGTCTTTATATACTTTTTCTAATATGTATCCGCTTTTTTCCGAAACTTCTTTTCTTATCTGCTCTTCCTTTTCGGTAGAAGGGGAGGTTATAGTTAAATCTCCGGGAGCATCAGCCTGTGTCTGAGAATAGTTTGAAAAACCGTAGAATACACCTTCCATAGATACAGCGCTCATTCTGTCCATCCAGTAATTCTGTCCGTTATCAAAACTCAGAGCATTTTTTATATCATACTTGGCATAACCGTTATTTTGATCAAAACCTTTTGCGGGCTTTTGATTGGGTGTGTTCTCGTGTCCGTAGGCTATACAGTTCTCAATATATCTGTATGATGTATTGGGTGTTTCGGCAGAACCGAATTTAAATCCGTTAGGATTTCCGAGCCATGATACCGAATGGATCTTTTCATATGTATTTGATGTACCGAGAAGATTTAACGTTACATGAGGCCATGAACTGACGGTATGCGCATTGTATTTGCTTTCAAAATCAGGATCCTGACGAAGTATTTCCTCAACATACAAAAGATCTTTGTCAAGAGCATAACCGTGCTCATAGTCATATTCACCTGTGAAAACATAGGGATTTCCGTTGTTCCAAGTTACACATTCTATATAATAAATTGCTCCGACATAAGGTGTTCCTCTGTCATAGCTGTCCCAACCGTCATCACTGTTTTCCCAAGCACGACAGTTATAGAAATAATTGTTTTCTCCTGCTTGAAGCTTGACGGAAAAACCATCGGCATCCGAACCGTTTTTTTGAACAATGTCACCGTTACGGTAAGAGTCAACATAGTAGAAAATATTACCCGAACCACCGCCTGTTACGGAAACACCGCTGTTATTGTTATAGCGGAATATACAATTTGTAAAAGTATTGTTGTTTCCTTGTATCCTTATGCCGCAATCTCCGGCTTTTTCAATTATCAGATTTCTGAAAGTATAACCGCCTGCACCGGAAGGAATGAAGAATCCGCTGCCACCTGAGCCCGATGATGTTCTGGAATCTCTTAATGGTGTAAAATCGAGTGTTGCGGCTGTTCCGTCACTGTTTGTCAAACCGAAAAATTCAACATTGGCATCGTTTTTATCAAGTGATATCCTTTCTGAACAAAGTATGGTACCGCTTATATAAATTTTCTTATCTCCGTTTGAAATTGCGCTTTTCAGCTCTTCAAAATTCTTAACAACCGTTCCGTCATCGGTACTTCCGCTGAAAGTGGGAATTTCTGTGGATGTTTCTGTCCACGGTTCATGGGTTGTTCCTTCGGTCGATTCTTTCGTTGTAGCTTCTGTTGTGGATTCGGTTACAAAATCATTGCCCGTCGATCTGTATGTCAGTCTGTATATATTTATATTTTTTATTGTGCTGTAAATATAATATCTTCCGCTTGAAGGAATGTCTACGGTACATACCTGAGGTTCATCACCCGATACGGGCATGGTAAACACTCCCAGTTCCTTTCCGCTGCTGTCCGCAACAACAAGGTTTCTTACCTCCGTTGCATTTGACGAACGAGCAATTACGCTGAAGGTTCCCTGTGTCGGAGCGAAAAATGTCACAGCATTTTTTGTGCTGTCCCCGACTCCGTTAAGCTGTATAAATTGATTATAGGTTTCCGAATTGACCGTTACCTCTCTTGAACCGTATTTATATTGCGGAAGTATTGTATATGCACCGTAGGTTTGAGAATCGGAATATAAAGTTCCTGCTACGGCTTTTATGTCATCACCTTTTAAATCATATGTTACTTCATTGACTTTCGACTCTGTGGTAGCTTCCGTTGAACTTTCTTCTTGCTTATTTGTTTTAAGAGTTACATTTTGTTTTAAAACATACTGAAATACTATCGCGGCATCCTTGGCATCAACATATCCGTCGGCGTTAACATCTGCAAATATGTTGTATTCGGGATCGACTGTAAAACTGTTGTTTATGGTCTTTTGCACAATAACACTACAGTCTTTTGCATCAATATTCCCGTTGTTATCAACATCCCCGGCAGACCTTTCAAATGCATGAGTGTTTATCGAAAACATCAAAGCACCGGTCAATGCCAATGATAACAATCGTTTTAAGGTATCGTTTTTGTTTTTCATTATTGATCCTCCCTTTATTATACGAAACCCGTTAAGAAAAATAAATCAAGCTATTGACATAATCGTTAAATTGCTTTAAAATAAATTAAAGTACCAGCTTATGATACGATCACCGTATAAGAAAGCTGTAGCACAGCTTATTGCGAAAAATGGAACCATAGGTACTTCGGTTTTGGATTTGACTTTTTTGGTTATCAACGGTTTTAACATGCATATTGCAGCAATGATATAAGCCAGAAAGAAAGCCATGATGTTCAGTTTAAGACCTAATATCAGTCCCATTACAGCCATCAGCTTCACATCTCCGAGTCCCACACCTCCGGTTACAAGAGCCAGTATCAAAAGGCCGCCTCCCACAACTACAGAACCAAGTATTCTGCTTAAGAGAGTTATTTCCGGATAAACTGTTCCCGCAATTTGCTTTTGCGCAAAATAGGAACAAACGGCAAGGGCAAGAAGTATAAAGTGCCAGCGATCAAAAACGATCATTGTATCATAATCTATCATTGCAATACAGATCAGGATGCTCATCAATGCACAGCCTACAATGGTATACCATGTTAAACCGTATGCCAGGTAGCAAAGCAAGAACATTATTCCCGTAAGTGTTTCAAACGCAGGATATCTGAGTGATATTTTATCGCCGCAGTATCTGCATTTTCCTTTAAGGAACAAAAAGCTGAATATCGGTACCAAGTCTACCGCGTGCAGAGAATTGTTACATTTCGGACAGAAGGATCGTCCTTTATAAACGGGGATCTCCAGTGGAAGCCTGTAGATTACTACATTCAGAAAGCTTCCTATGCAAATACCGTACAGGAAAAACATCAGTGGGATAAAAATATTTATTGCTATTGTTGCTGCATTCAAGATGCGTGCACCTCCTTAGATATGGTTTCGAATAAATCGAAACTTATTGTTTACGAATTATATCACAAGATTTGATTATTAGCAAGATAAATAAAAAGGAAGGGGAATTATATGAGAAAATCAGCTCCGTTAGGTCAGCTTCTCATTCAAGGCGGACTTATTAAACAAGAACAGTTAGATAGAGCACTTGCCGCTCAGAAAGAGGCTCCGGATAAACGTTTGGGAGATCTTGTCGTTGAACTCGGTTATGTAACACAAAAACAGGTTATGGAGGTTATGGCAAGGGCAAACAACCTTCAGTACATAGATCTTCGACAGTACAACATAGAGCCCACAGCTCTTAATACAATACCGGTTGCATCGGCAAGACATTTCAATATGGTTCCCATCGACTATTCCAACAATATGCTTGTTGTAGCCACAGCCGATCCCTTCGATTATTATTCATTCGACGAGATCGCGGCCATGTCAGGCAGAGATGTTGCAGTGGTCATGGCAACGAAGGATGATATTGCATGGTGTATCGATCATTACTATGAAGATAACACCATGGATAGCGTTGTTGACGACCTTAATATGGAGTTTTCGCAAGATGCTCCCGATGATGATGTAAATGAAGATGATGAAGAGATCAACGGTACACCTGTTGTTAAGCTGGTCAACTCCATTGTTGCCCAGGCTTATATGAGAGGTGCCTCCGATATTCATATCGAGCCTTTTGAAAAGGTTGTTAATGTGCGTATCAGAATCAACGGTGACCTTATAAACCACTCTACATTCAACATTGCCGCACATAATTCCATTGTTACCCGTCTTAAGATATTAAGCGGAATGAATATTGCCGAAAAGAGAGTGCCTCAGGACGGTCGTTTCAAATTCAATCAAAACAATATTCATTGTGACCTGCGTGTATCCGCCATGCCGACAATACACGGAGAAAAGATAGTTTTGCGTTTGCTTTCAAATGATGCTTCCAAGGAAGATTTGTTAAGCGTTAAAAACCTCGGTATGGAACCCGAAAACGAAGCAAAACTTGAAAAAATGCTAAAGTCTCCCAACGGAGTTATATTTGTTACAGGACCTACAGGTTCGGGTAAAACTACAACCCTTTATGCCGCTTTGAGCGAGTGTGTAAAGAAGAATGTAAACGTTATCACTGTCGAAGACCCCGTTGAGAAACCTCTTTCAGGTGTTAATCAGGTGCAGACAAACGATAAAGCGGGCATGACCTTCGCAGCTGCTCTTAAGGCTATCCTCCGTCAGGATCCCGACGTTATTATGATCGGTGAGATCAGAGATGGTGAAACTGCGGCAATCGGTGTAAGAGCCGCTATTACAGGACACCTTGTTCTTGCAACTATCCATACCAATGATGCCTGCTCCACCATAGTCAGAGTTATAGATATGGGTATTGAGTCATATCTTATAGGTTCTTCTGTCAGCGGAATCATTGCACAAAGACTTCTTAAAAAGCTTTGCCCGAATTGCAAGAAAATGGAACAGCTCTCACCCATGCAACAGGAGCTTATCGATAACGAGGCAACAGAGCTTTATTCACCTCAGGGTTGTGAAGAATGTAACTACACAGGCTTTAAGGGGCGTCTTGCAATATATGAGGTTATCGATGTTGACTCAAAATTCAGAGAGCTCATTTCAAGAGGTGCCGATACTTCCGAGCTTAAGGAATATCAAAAGAGCATCGGTACAAAATTTCTTAAAGATCGAGCTATAGATGCTGCCAAAAGAGGCGACACAAGTTTTAGTGAAATAGAGAAAATAATCTATTCCATCGATTGATTTTTAACGCGTTTTATATATTCTCAAAGGGGAAAAGAAAAATGCGAAATTATATTATTTAAAGGAGAGTGTTTGAATGGATTTAGCAACAATTTTGGAATATGTAAGAGCTCAGGGGGCATCCGACCTTCATCTCGTGCCCGGTAATGCGCCAATAATGAGAATTGACGGTGAAATGACCCGTACAGAAGGTATTTTTGACAAGAGTGATTATATCGAAATGCTCAGAAATCTTATGTCTGATGCACAGAACGATCATTTCGACCAGGGCAACGATGTCGACTTTTCCTTTGAGGATAAGTACGGTAACAGATACAGAGCAAATATCTTCCGTGAAGATGGTAAGATGGCTGCCGTATTCAGAGCCCTTAACGAAACTATTCCTCCCATGGAAAAGCTTGGTCTTCCCGATATATTCAAGGACTTTGCTATGCTTCCCAGAGGTCTTGTTCTTGTTACAGGTCCTACAGGTTCCGGAAAATCCACATCTCTTGCATCAATGATAGATTATGCAAACCAGCACAGAAAGTGTCATATACTTACAGCAGAGGATCCCGTCGAGTACAAATTCCACAATAAACAGGCGGTTGTAAACCAAAGAGAAATCGGCCGTGATGTTAAGTCTTTTGCTGCCGCTTTGCGTTCTGCACTGCGTGAAGACCCCGATGTTATTCTCGTCGGAGAGATGCGTGACTTCGAGACCATCGCAGCTGCCGTAACCGCTGCAGAGACAGGACACCTTGTTTTCTCAACTCTTCATACGACAGGTGCAGCCAAAACCGTGGACAGAATTATCGACGTTTTCCCCGCCGAGCAGCAACAGCAGATAAAGGCTCAGCTTGCTTCGGTTATGAAAGCTGTTATTACCCAAACTCTTGTGCCTAAAATAGGAGGCGGTCGTTGTGCGGCTTTGGAGGTTCTCGTTTGTAATGATGCGGTTCTCAACATGATAAGAGAGGGTAAAACTTTCCAGATTGACTCCGCAATACAAACAGGTGCAAATGAAGGTATGATCCTTCTTGATAAGTCACTTGCAAACCTTGTTTGTGAGGGAAAATGCACCATGGAATCAGCTGTTGAAAAATGTGTGCATGAAGACGACTTAAAGAGATTTGTTAAATCTATGGGTAGAAGCGACCTTGTAAGTGCCTATGAAGATAATGTTAAGTATAACAAGCTTAATAATATGGCAGGCGATGAAGTCGGTATGATGTATTAAAAGAATTTTATAATATAGTAAAAAAACTGTTGACAAATACAAAAAAAGTATTATAATGATACCTAATTAAAAACCGTTGAGGCGGAGATAAAGGCAGTGATGCTTCCACAGAGAGCCCGTGTAGGTGAGAGTCGGGTGAAAAACAAGCTGTCAAATGGACCGCTGAGGGCACAGTCAAATGTCTTTATGACAGAGTATTCTGTGACGTGTTGGCATACGTAAGTTGTCGGAGATATGTCTGTATCTCGCTGAGAGCACGACTTTGTCGTGAAACAAGGTGGCACCGCGGATATTTAACTATTCGTCCTTGACTGAGTATAACTTGGTCAAGGACTTTTTTTGTGAAAAAATAAAAGTCCGTCCGATCTAAAACACAAAGTTACGGAGGTGCTCTATGAAATTGTCAATGTCTTACGAACAGATTAAAAAATATCGTGAAATGGGATACGATATAGTACCTGTTTCAACTGAAATCATGTCCGACATCTGTACTCCCATACAAGCTGTTAAGAAGCTTAAAAATGTATCAAAACATTGTTATCTATTGGAATCCTGTGAAGATAAGGAAAACTGGGGTAGGTGGACATTCCTTGGTTACGATCCGAAGACAGAGATTTCTTGTGACAATGATAAAATATATATTAACAATGTTGGCATTCCCACAAAAAATCCAACCGAGCATATAAGAGAGCTTTTGTCAAAATACAGAGCACCTAAAATAAAAAATATGCCACCCTTCACAGGGGGACTTGTAGGATATTTTTCATTTGATTTTATACAATATGCGGAACCTACCGTAAAACTTCCCGAAAAAGATGAAGAACATTTTAAAAATGCGGATCTGATGCTTTTTGACAAAGTTATAGCCTTTGATAACTACAGGCAAAAAATAATTCTTATCTCCAATGTGTCTCTATCCGATGGAGAACAGGGCTATAATATCGCACGTTCCGAAATTGAAGCCATGGAAAGACTTATTAAGGAAGGTGCTCAGATAATTGAAGAAAAGAGCGGCTTGACCGATGAGCCAAAGTCATTGTTCTCAAAAGAAGAATATTGCAATATGGTTGAAAAGGCTAAGCATCATATTTTCGAAGGTGATATCTTTCAAATAGTTTTATCAAACCTGATTTCGGCAAATTTTGAAGGCAGTCTTTTAAATACATACAGAGTTTTGCGAACCACAAATCCCTCGCCGTATATGTTCTATTTTTCGGGAACAGATGTTGAAATTGCGGGAGCCTCTCCCGAAACTCTTGTAAAGCTTAAAGATGGAGTATTACATACTTTTCCTCTTGCAGGAACAAGAAAAAGGGGAGCAACTCCCGAGGAAGATGAAAAACTGAGACTCGATCTTCTTGCAGATGAAAAGGAGCTTGCCGAGCATAATATGCTTGTGGATCTGGGAAGAAACGATATTGGAAAAATAAGCAAATTCGGTACGGTAAAGGTTGAAAAATTAAGAGATGTTGAAAAGTTTTCACATGTAATGCATATCGGCTCTACCGTAAGAGGAGAAATAAGGGATGATTGCGATGCCCTTGATGCGATAATGTCGGTTCTTCCTGCGGGAACATTGTCAGGCGCACCGAAAATCAAAGCCTGCTCACTTATTTCCGAGCTTGAAAACAACAAAAGAGGATTATATGGCGGAGCAGTGGGATATATAGATTTTTCAGGAAATCTCGATACTTGTATTGCCATTCGTTCCGCATTCAAAAAAAACGGAAGAGTTTTTATAAGAAGCGGAGCGGGAATAGTTGCCGATTCGGTTCCCGAAAATGAATATACCGAATGTTTAAATAAGGCAGCAGCAGTAATTGAGGCGTTGAAAAAAGCACAGGAGGAGGATATATGATACTACTGATAGATAATTATGACAGTTTTTCATACAACCTTTATCAGATGATCGGTGAAATAGAACCTAATATTAAGGTTATAAGAAATGATGTCATGACTGTAGACGAAATAAAGAAGCTCTCTCCTGAAAAGATCATAGTTTCCCCGGGCCCTGGCAGACCGGAAGATGCAGGAATCATAGTTGATGCAATAAAACAGTTATCCCCCTCAATACCTATTTTGGGAGTTTGTCTCGGTCATCAAGCTATAGTTCAGGCATTCCAAGGAGAAATAACTTACGCTGAAAGAATAATGCACGGAAAGCAATCCGAGGTAACGCTTGATAACAGCAGTGATATATTTAAAGACTTGCCTAATTCCATATCCGTTGCAAGATATCATTCTCTTATCGCAAAAACAGAAAGCATTCCCGATTGCCTTAAGGTAACAGCCAAAACAAATAATAATGAAATAATGGCAATTCAACATGTTCATTACAAAACATTTGGTTTGCAATTTCATCCCGAATCTATATTGACACCGGACGGAAGAAAAATATTATATAATTTCATAAAGGAGATATGATTATGATATCCGAAGCAATAAAGAAAATAGTCGACAAACAGGATTTGACATATAATGAAGCATACGAGGTAATATCTGAAATAATGGCAGGTAAAACCTCACCTACACAAAATTCCGCCTTTCTTGCAGCTCTTTCTACAAAATCAACTAAGGCGGAAACAATAGATGAGATCTCGGGCTGTGCTGCAGCTATGAGAGATGCGGCAATAAAATTTGAAAATGATGAGGAGCTGATGGAGATCGTCGGAACGGGAGGCGATAATGCTCACAGCTTTAATATTTCCACAACCTCCGCGTTTGTGGCAGCAGCAGCAGGAGTAAAAATAGCAAAACACGGAAACAGGGCGGCTTCCTCTCTTTGCGGAACGGCGGATTGTCTTGAAGCATTGGGTGTCAATATTTTACAAGACACCGAAAAATGTAAAGAAATGCTTGATGAAGTGGGCTTTTGTTTCTTCTTTGCACAGAAATATCACACATCGATGAAATACGTGGGCTCAATAAGAAAAGAGCTTGGTATAAGAACGGTATTTAATATTCTTGGCCCTTTAACAAATCCTGCAAGTCCTAAATTGTTTTTACTCGGAGTGTATGACAGAGCACTTGTTGAGCCTGTAGCACAAGTTCTTATAAATTTAGGTGTAAAAAGAGGTATGGTTGTTTACGGAACCGAAAAGCTTGACGAAATATCCGTTTGCGCTCCCACTGTAGTATGCGAATTTAAAGACGGTTGGATGAAAAACTATACAGTCAGTCCCGAACAGTTTGGTTTAAAATTCGGCAATAAAAATGATTTGCTTGGGGGAACTCCGGAGGAAAACGCAAAAATAACAAGAGATATTCTTTCGGGTAAGGATTTAGGCATTAAGAAAACAGCAGTACTTATGAATGCGGGAGCAGCTATATATATAGGAGGTAAGGCAGACAGCTTTGCCGAGGGAATAAAGCTTGCCGATGAAATAATAAAATCAGGAAAAGCCGAAGCAACTCTTAAAAAGGCAATTGAGGTGTCAAACAGATGAACATACTCGAAATACTTGCCCAAAGCGCAAGGGAACGCTGCGAGTCGGAAAAGCTGATTTTTTCGTTAGAAGAAGCAAAAAGAACAGCTCAAGAGCTACCAAAAGGAGATTTTTGTTTTGAAAGGGCACTTTTAAAGCAAAAAATATCATTTATTTGTGAATGTAAAAAGGCAAGTCCTTCAAAGGGTATCATATCCGAAAGCTTTCCGTATTTAAATATTGCAAAGCAGTATGAAAAGGGCGGAGCAGATTGTATATCTGTATTGACCGAGCCGACACGGTTTTTAGGCTCCGATAAATATCTCGAGGAAATATCCTCTGCCGTAGACTTACCCTGCCTCAGAAAAGATTTTACGGTTGATGAGTATATGATATATAAAGCAAAAATTCTAGGAGCAAGTGCTGTTTTGCTTATTTGTTCCATACTTGATAATT
>DFJD01000085.1:0-2971 GCA_002372875.1 Clostridiales bacterium UBA3680 | reverse complement strand
GCTCACGACGAAAAAGAAATAGAGATGGCAGTAGATTCGGGAGCAAGAATTATAGGTGTAAATAATAGAAATTTAACCGATTTTAGCGTTGACACAGATAACAGTCGTAAATTAAGATCCCTTGTTCCCAAAAACATTATCTTTGTGGCTGAGAGCGGAATAAAAAACAGAGATGATGTAATTTTACTCGAAAAAAGCGGCTGTAATGCGGTACTTGTTGGAGAAACACTTATGAGAGCCGAAAATGTTGTTCAAAAGCTCAAAACTTTAAAAGGAGAGCTGTGATGACTAAGGTAAAGCTTTGTGGGATGCGTTCGAGAGAAGATATATTTATTGCAAAAGATCTTTCTCCGGACTATATCGGTTTTATATTGTCTCCGGGTTTTAAACGAAGTATCGATTATACACAGTTTATGCATATTATTTCACTTCTTGAAACTTCAAATATAGAAAAGGTCGGTGTATTTGTTAATGAAAAGATTGATATTATCAAGAAATACATCCCTTTTATTGACGCAATACAGCTTCATGGGAATGAAGATGAATCATACATGATCCGTCTTAGAAGATTTACAGATAAAAAGATAATAAAAGCTTTTAAGATCAAAACCTTTGATGATATACAAGCTGCAAACGACTCATCGGCCGATATAGTTCTTCTTGACTCGGGAACGGGAACGGGAAAGACATTCGATCATTCCCTGATTAAGGAAATAAACAGACCATATCTTCTTGCAGGAGGCCTAAGCTGCGAAAATATATCGGAAGTTATTGCTAAGTTTCATCCATGGGGAGTAGATGTAAGCAGTGGAATTGAAACCGAAGGAAAAAAAGATTTAGATAAAGCTTCAAAATTTATGGCGCTTATAAAGGAAACATCGATTAATCAGTCAGTGTTTCTTCAAGGAAAGGATAATATATAATGACAAATTCAAAAGGAAGATTTGGTATACACGGTGGACAGTATATACCGGAAACACTTATGAATGCTGTAAACGAACTTGAAACGGCATATAATAAATATAAAGACGATCCCGATTTCAAACAGGAACTTACCACTCTTTTAAATGAATATGCGGGAAGACCTTCAAATCTTTATTATGCTGAAAAGCTTACAAAAAAATTAGGCGGAGCTAAAATATATTTAAAAAGAGAAGATCTTAATCATACAGGCTCACATAAGATCAACAATGTTTTAGGTCAGGCGCTTCTTGCAAAAAAAATGGGTAAAACAAGACTCATTGCCGAAACAGGTGCAGGACAGCACGGGGTTGCAACAGCTACCGCAGCGGCACTTATGGATATGGAATGTGTTGTGTTCATGGGAGAGGAAGATACAAAAAGACAAGCTCTCAATGTATACAAAATGGAGCTTCTCGGAGCTAAGGTCAAACCTGTAAAATCGGGCACCGCAACATTAAAAGATGCGGTTTCCGAGGCTATGCGAGAATGGACAAGCAGGATCGATGATACTCATTATTGTCTCGGTTCGGTCATGGGACCTCATCCTTTTCCTACCATAGTAAGAGATTTTCAGGCTGTTATTTCAAGTGAGTCAAAACAGCAAATTTTAAAAGCAGAAGGCAGATTGCCCGATGCAGTTATTGCTTGTGTCGGCGGTGGGTCAAATGCAATAGGAAGTTTCTATCATTATATTAACGATAAATCGGTAAGATTGATAGGCTGTGAAGCGGCAGGAAGAGGAATTGATACCTTTGAGACAGCAGCGACTGTCAATACGGGAAAAGTCGGTATTTTCCACGGTATGAAAAGCTATTTTTGCCAGGATGAATACGGACAGATAGCCCCTGTATATTCTATCTCGGCAGGCCTTGACTATCCGGGAGTAGGTCCCGAACATGCTTATTTACACGATATCGGAAGAGCTGAGTATGTACCTGTAACAGATGATGAAGCGGTAAATGCCTTTGAATTCTTATCTCGTACAGAGGGGATTATTCCGGCAATAGAATCTTCCCATGCTATGGCGTATGCTATTAAGATAGCGCCCGAAATGGATAAGGATAAAATAATAATTGTCACAATATCCGGAAGAGGAGATAAGGATTGTGCATCCATAGCCGGATACAGAGGAGTTGAAATAAATGAGTAGAATTGAAAACGCATTTAAAAACAAAAAAGCATTTATCCCCTTTATAACCTGTGGCGATCCGGATATAGCCACCACACAAGAAGTCGTAAAGGAAGCCATAAAAAACGGTGCAGACTTAATAGAGCTCGGCATACCCTTTTCCGATCCTACAGCAGAAGGTCCGGTAATTCAGGAAGCAAGCCTTAGAGCCCTGAATGGTGGCATGACTACCGATAAAGCTTTTTCCCTTGCCGAAAGCATAAGAAAAACAACCGATGTACCGCTTGTATTTATGACCTATGCAAATGTTGTGTTTTCTTACGGTGGTGATAAGTTTATGTCACGCTGTAAGGAAGTTGGAGTAGACGGCATTATTCTTCCCGATCTGCCTTTTGAAGAAAAAGAAGAATTTTTATCTGTTTGCAAAAAATACGATATTGCTCTTATTTCACTTATTGCTCCGACCTCGCAGGATAGAATTGAAATGATAGCAAAAGAAGCGGAAGGATTTATATATCTTGTATCATCTTTGGGTGTTACCGGTGAAAGAAGTAAAATAACCACCGATATAGATCAAATCGTTAAAGCCATCAAAAATGTAACCAATGTACCATGTGCCGTAGGTTTCGGTATATCCAATCCCGAACAGGCAGGAAGAATGGCAGCCATGGCTGACGGTGTAATAGTCGGCTCTGCAATAGTCAAAAAAATAGCACAATATGGAAAAGACAGTGCTAAGGAAGTCGGAAACTTTGTTTCACAGCTCTCGACTGCTGTTCACAATGCAAACCGTTGAAATATCCGTAAATAAATACGCCCCGAGTATACGAAAACACTCGGGGCATTTTTAAGTTGTCTGTTTATATAATTATTAGGGAA
>DFJD01000053.1:74989-80303 GCA_002372875.1 Clostridiales bacterium UBA3680 | reverse complement strand
TTTTCGGAATATCAATGCCGCATCATTTGCGGTTATCTTTGTATCTCCGTCAACATCCACATATTGCAGCCAATTATCCGTTTCTTTTTCTATGGGTAATTCAAAGGTGTTTATAAGTGCCTTTTGAAGTACGTTGGTTGCATCGGTTGCCGTTACAACATTGTCAATATCCGCATCACCAATTGAATACTTTGCAACCGTGATTGTAAACCGTGCCGTAAATTCATCGGGGCAGGTGTAGTATATAGTGTCACCCTCTTGTGTTTCCATGAACGGAGCATCCTTTGCAACGGCACAGATAACGGCAGTTCCTTCGCTTATTCCCGTTACATTTCCGTTTTTGTCTACAACCGCTATATCGGGATTTTCACTGTACCAAAGAATGTCTTTTTCGCTTGCGTTTTGCGGCTGAAGAGCCACTTGTAAAGTATCTGAGCCGTTTTTGGCAAGAGTTATATCATCTGACAGCTTTGTTATGCTTTCGACCGGTGTGTAATTGCTTTGGTTTGCACTTCGTATATCGTCCAAAATACCGTTTTCCCCGTAAAGCAAGTCTTTAAATGCTATCTCTTTGTTTGTGTTTATATCGGTATAACCTTTGGTATATGAAGGAGGTAATGATGTTCTGTAGAGAATGTTATAGGGTTCCAAAAGGATATCGGCATAATAATAATTGAAACTGTTCACAGTCATCTCTCCGGAAGCTATTTTACGCTTGTAAAGAGGTGCTTTAGCCACCAATTCGTTATAACGCTGTAAAAACATATTGTGGTAGGTGCCGGCTCCCGTAAAGTCGGCATAAAGTGCCTTTGCAACTTCTACCATGCCGGATTCTTCCGCTTTTGTATAGTTGGAGTTGTATAAGCTTTTCAGCTCGTTTTCCAATTCTCGGTATTTTGTAAATTCCTTCGGGTCAATGCCGTATTGTATGAACATTTCCTTGTCAAGATAACCCGAACTGCCCTCCCAAAGACCGTAACCGTCGTGGTCGATGTTAGCAAGTTCCCTCAGATAATATTTGGCATAATTATATGCAACGGTTTTCTGTTTTTGGTAAAGGTAAGCTTTATCGATGCTTTCTTCAAGAACTTTAGCTTCTTTTCTAAAGAAATTATGCTTGTCGGAAGCTGAATTTATTTTTGAAGTCAGAATGGTATTACTTCCGTCTGCAAGAGGAATATAATAGCCGTAGGGCAAAAATTTTTGGGTATATACATAATCCGGCAGGCCGCTTTGTGTAAAATCGGTTAGTTTTTTTGCAACATCTGAATACATGGCACATGCAAGGTGGAAATTTGTTTGAGCATTGAGATAGCTGTTCAGTTTCTCCTGCATTTCCGCCTTTCGGTTCTCATAATCCTCCATGTGTATTTTATGCTCGTCGGGCAGTTTTTCAAGTTCGGCTTCGTAGTATATTTTGTTTTCGGACAGTTCCGAGATGGCCGTATTTATAGTGTAAAAAAGTCCTTCTGTTTCAGACCAAACGTTATTGTTCAACTCGTAAAAACTGTATGCTCCCTTTTCTGAAAGTGCTTTTTTGCGAGCCGCGAGTTCTTTGTAAAGCACCGCATACCTGTCATAAACACCGTTAAGGGAGGAAGAGAGGGTATTTGACTTTAAAACGCAGTTGTTGAGCAGTTCGGTTCTTTTGTCATATATTTGCGGACGTTTTTTGTATTCCTCCTCGGAAATTATAGCGTTATTAACTTGCTCGTATTCGCTTGTGTTGATATGTGTATAAGGATAATAAAATGTGAACTGCACATAATCATCTTCTATTGTCTCATCGTAAGACCCTTTTATATAAAAACCCGCACTTATGGCGGAGCTTTCCGCCTCGCTGAGCATTTGTGAATAAAGTGCCGCAACATCCGCATCAAGAGCTTTTGCCGCGTTTATCAGACTTTTTTTGTATGCTTCATATTCTTTTTCGTAATTATCCGAGTTATCGGGCTCTTTTATATCGGCATATCTTGCGGTATTCGGCTTTACCTCGGCGGTATTTGTTTTTGCATTGTTTTCTTGTTCTTTTAATTTTACGGCTTTCTGTGCTTCTTCCTGCTTTTTTATGCGTTCTTCTATTTTTTTTATTACCTCTGCAGCTTCATTTTCAAGCTGATTGTGGAAGTCTACCGCTTTTTCATGAGTAAATTTTGCAAGTCTGTAGTTTTTTTCGGCGAGCTCACGCATATAGGTCACCATTTCGGCACCCTTTTTTAGTGAGATATTTTGTCCGCCCATTTTGCCTATTGTAAGATTGACGATATTACCCTCTGCGGTAACGCTGACGTTTTCAGCGCCGGTTATTTCACTTATCATACCGAGTACCTGGTCGTAAACGGTATTCATTGCACTGTCAACACCTGCTGCCGTAGCACTTGGCTTTGACATAAGACCGGGAACAATGGTGTTTTCAACAATAAATTTTATCAGCCATGCCGAGCTTGCTTTTACAGCGGCTTCCCTTGCAAATTCATTGTGTTTTACACAGTTGTCGTATGCCGTTTTGCCCGTTGTCATAAGTTCGTTCATCATACGGCGTTTTTCACGGAATGCCTGTGCTTCGGGTTCGTTAAAATAATAGGAGTCGATCAGTTTTTTAGCATCCCCCGTAAATGTATTGAGATTGTTGTATTCTTGGTTATAATACCTGTCGGGGTCATCCTCTGCGGACACACCTCCGTAATACGGTATAAGATCTTTGCAGTAGTTCTGCGCACGGTCGTGCATGACTTTCCATGCGTGTGTATATCCCAGATTGGTATTTACGGTATCACACATTTCCTTAGCGCCGACTTCGCCGAACTGTTCTCTTCTGTCGTCATGGAGATAAAACCCGGAAACGGTCTTTTTGTCATCGTCTTCCATATTCCGAAAGGCATTAAGATTAAATTGGGTCCCGCAGGTCCTGCTGTCATAATCAACGCCGTTTATGGTATATGTTATGTAATGTGTTCCGAAAAACGTGAGATGTGTTTTGACATTATCTACCGTAAACGTTTTTGTGACATTGGCAGCATAGGTATATGATGGTATATTTCCAAGAGTAATTGCCAAAATAAGAAGTGTGGAAATAAATCGTTTTGCTTTCATAAATCGGTCCCTCCTTATAATCGATATGCTTGTGATTCTATTATAGACTATGACAATTATAAAATCAACAAAAATATAGAAAATGTTGCTTCTTTAAACTTAGGCACAAAAAAAAGGAGCCACATTGTGACTCCTTTTTGAGTTTTACTCAACTACTTCGTTGTTGAAAACTATATTGCTTACTGTTATATCCGCTGCTCTTGATGTGAAGAAACCGGGATAAACAACTCCGCTGTATGTAAGCTTCTTTGTAACAGAGTAATCTCCGTATGTAGCGGTTACCTGATCGCCTTTCTTTACTATTGAAACGTGAATGGTATCTCCGCTTTGAGGTCTGTTTATAAGGTCAACATTTTCACCTAATGTTTCAAGAGCACTGTTGTTATCAAGGTCTCTTGCGAAGAATACGTTGAAGTGCTTATCTGAACCTGCGGGAACATTATAAGCAGAATTAAGAACCTTCTGAGAAACATGAGTTACGTCTTTTGAATCAACAACTCCGTCAAGGTTTACATCTGCAACAGTGTCGTCATAAGTTACATCCGCACCGATCGACTCGGGTTTAAGTATCTTCTGCATCATAAGCGCAACATCGTCGATGTTAACAACTGCGTCTGCTTTTACATTTCCCCATTTCTTGGCATTTTCAAGACCTGCAAGCTTGATAGGACCTGCAGCAACATAACTGGGCATAAGACCTGCTTCATATTTGTCAACCATTACAGTATCACTTACCATAGCACCGAAGGAAACCTGGTTGTTGAAATCGTATCTGTTTACGGTTATATCTGCGGATAACTCAAAATTTGTATCCTCAACAGCTCTGTAGTAGAAAGCGATACCGTCTCTGTCGGAACCTATCTTACCTACGGACTTGTTGAATTTATCCTTCTCTGTATCGTAAGAACCGGAGAAGATGTTAACTGTGCCGTCTGCCTCACTTATGTTGTAGTAAGGAGTGTTTGTTGCTGTATCTATAGCAACTTTTGTTTTGTCAACACTACTGTCTTCATTTGTGAAGAAGAGCTTGTCTTCGCCGCCTATATCGCCGAATACGGAACCGTGCCAACCTTCTGCCGTGTTTGTGTTCCAAAGCACACTGTTAAGGTCGTCACCTGTAAGGTCGGTAGTGTCAGCCTCTTTATAATCGGGGTTAACTATAAGACCTGTTGTTGCATCTTCCTTTGTGGGAGCTGCAATTGTTTCGGGAATATATTGAGCAAGGTCAACAGCTGTTGACTGAGCCTGAGATAAACCTACAATACCCTTTTCGGAGTTTTTGGCTACCTCGTCGGAAACACTCTTAATGTAGTTGAACATCATGTAAGCAACATAGTGAGCACCATAGTTGTTAAGGTGAGTGTTGTCTACAGATGTGCTCTTAGCGCTTGTCCAAGCGTGAAGATATGTTGTTTCGTCTGTACCTATAGTGTCGTAAAGAGCTTTTGTAAGCTCTGTATTGTCCACACAAAGAAGGCCGAGCTCGTTTGCAAGATTTCTTGCCGCTGCGGAATAGTCACCGCCGTTTGTTATATGAAGCTGGCTGTCTGACCAATTTCCGCTGGGTGTTCTTCTTACGGTGGGAGTACAGATAACGGGTGTTGCTCCCTGTTCCTGAGCTTTAAGAACATAATTTGTGTAAAGAGAGTTCTGGAAGGATCCCGCTGTATCCTTATCTCCCGTAGGATCGGTAAAACGTGCCTCTTCACCTGCTTTTTCGTCATTGTGACCGAAAGCGATGAAAAGATATGCCTTTGTACCGCTTGCCTTGTCGTCTGCAAGATCTTTAAGAAGAGTCTGATAATTTGCCTCTTCAAGGAAACTCTTTGAGCTTCTTCCGGAAAGTGCAAGATTTGTTACTGTAGCATCGCTTGTAAGATAATCTTTAAAAGCAGTACCGAAACCTACTCTTTTGTAGTAATAGGTAGTGTCGGCATTTGCAGCATAATCACAGCCTGTTGAATCACCTACAAGATAGATGTGTACCTTGTCTGCTGCGATGGCAAAAGATTGAAAGGATGCCATACCCATGAGCATTGCCATTGAAAGAGCACCGGCAAAAACTCTTCTGAGTGTTTTTTTCATTTATTTACCTCCTAAATTTATGGGATGA
This sequence comes from Clostridiales bacterium UBA3680, assembly GCA_002372875.1. Classification (GTDB taxonomy): domain Bacteria; phylum Bacillota; class Clostridia; order Lachnospirales; family CAG-274; genus UBA3680. Next base: position 75,097 of record DFJD01000053.1, on the reverse strand, counting down.
ACCCAAATATTTTGTTTTGTGAGTATCTCTAAAAACCTTAGTAGAGGTACTTTCTCATTATATCAATTTAAAAATCAATAGTCAATGATATTTGTATCTCACGGAAAT
>DFJD01000053.1:23082-74926 GCA_002372875.1 Clostridiales bacterium UBA3680 | reverse complement strand
TAAAATATCTTACCGAAAATATCGGAATATTCCACTACATTTGCCTTACTGTTAGCGGCAACTTTGTTTGCAGCCTCTCTTACGGCGTTCTGAGTTTCTTCGCTTACCTGTGCAACGGTTATGCCCTGAGGAAGGTCGTCTGCCTGTCCGCCGTTTGCACCGTAAACATTTTCCCATTTGTTAGCGGTGTACCCTTCAAGATGGTAGTTAGCAAGGTTGTTAAAGGAAACGCAATTCTCAGCATAAATATGTGCGCCGGAGTTGTTCTTATCAAAACCGTATTTTTTGTGATCGAATGCTATACAGTTGGTAACTCTTCTTGTACTGTTGGGAAGAGTGTATTTGCTTCCGAATTTGAAACCGTTGGGATTGCCGCCCCAAACATCGGGAAGAGCGGAAAAGGCTGTATCTACCTTTATCTTTTTACCGTCGTCATCTTTTCCTTGAACGGGAATGGTTCCGAAGGTCGCATCAAGAGCGGAAAGATATGCTTCAAAACTTTTTTCGCTGAAGGTTCCGTTGTTGTAGGCTGTCTTGAATTCCTCGTATTTATCGGGGTAGAGAGCCTTTAATCTTACTATGAAAGGAAGTCTTTCATCAAGAGATTCTCCCTTTTCAAAATAGGTATATCCTGTACAGTTGTCAAGTGTACCGTTGTTCCAGCACATACAGTTTTCATAAGTGAGAGAGTATGTCCAGAAGTTTCCGTTATCCTCTTTGTCGAAGCTGTCCCAACCGTCATCACCGTTTTCCCAGGCATAGCAGTCGGTCATTATATTTGCACCCGATACGACCTCGTCCTCGGTTGCATCCTGAATACCGCTTCCAAGCTTTATTGCAAAGCCGTCTGCGTTTCCTCCGCAGGTAAATACGTCACAGTTTCTGTAGGAGTAAACTCCTTTGAAGGTGTTTCCGTAGGCACCGGAAGAGGTCTGTATTCCGGAATCGTTTGAGTAGCGGACTATACAGTTTTCTATAAGGTTGTCGGTTACTCCCGCGCCTTTTAACTGAATGCCGTTGTCGTGCGCATTTTCAATAACGAGGTTTTTAACAACATTGTTAGACGAAACGATTCTAATGCCGACATCTGCATCGGAGGAGGCTTCTTTTGTTATGTCTTTGCTTCCTTTCATATCTATGAAATCAAGCACGGGAAGCGAACCGTCGGCTTTAGGTACACCTATGATCGACACATGTCCGGTATCAAGCTGGAGTCTGTCACCCATTTTTATGTCATTTTGCACATAAACGGTATTTCCGGGAACCTTCGCAGCAGCTGCAAGTTCTTCGTAAGTAGATACATAAACCTCTTGACCGGGGGTTATATCCTCAATTTTGACTGTTTTTGTGTCTGCATCCCATATTACATAGTATCCGAGAGCTTCGGATACAAAGCGTGTAGGTGCAAGTGTTCTGTTGTCGGAGATGATGGGAGCGGCATCGGTGTAGGTTACGTTGCCGTTTACATAAAGGTTTTTCTTGTCGATAGACATCTCAACAGTAATATCGTCTTTAACGGCAGTGACCTTTTTTTCCTCGGCATCAAATGAAACATTTGCATCCATCGCTTCAAATATGGCCCTCATGGGGATCATAGCTCTATTGTCTATTATTTGAGCGGGAACATCACTTTCGATTTCGCGGCCGTTTAAGAGCACGGTCACATCGGCGGCAAAGGCTGAAACAGACATAGCGCTTGCCGCAATCAGAGTAGTAAGAGCAATTATTTTTTTCTTCATTAACTCTCCTCCTTGTTAAAATCGGATAAAATCCGTATAATTTTACTCCGTTGCATTATATCAAATTTTTTACGGGTTTGCAATATAACTTTCAAAAATCAATTGACAATTTCAGCTTATACATTTATAATCAATAATCATTATCGGCAAAGGAGGCGATGATATGTTTGATGTTGCTGTTATAGGCAGAGGTCCTGCTGCGGTTTCGGCTGCAGTTACGCTTAAAATACGCGAAAAGGATATTTTGCTTATTGGTGAAAAGCCCTCCGAAAAGGTCGCAAAAGCCCACAAGATAAAAAATTATCCGGGGTTGTTCGATATTTCCGGACAAGAACTCGGCGATGCTTTTGAAGAGCACTTAAATCGGCTGGATATTAAGCCTGTTTCCGATAGTATTGTTACCGTATATGCAATGGGAAATTCTTTTTCTTTGCAGGCTAAAAGCGGTGAGGTTTATTCGGCTAAGTCGGTTATCGTTGCCACCGGAGTGGTCAACGAAAAAAGTATTGACGGAGAAAAGGAACTTTTGGGAAGAGGTGTCAGCTATTGCGTTACCTGTGATGCCCAGCTTCACAAAGGAAAGGCTGTGGCGGTAATGGCATATAATGATGTGCCCGAGGACGAAACAGAGCTTTTGAAAAAGCTTTGCACAGAGGTTTATTTTCTTCCTATGGGAAATGTTTCCGTTCCGCAAGGCGTAACGGTCATAAACGATAAACCTTTGAAGATAGTTTCAAAGGATCTTTTCAACAGAACTCTTATTACCGAAGGCGGTCAATTCGATATAAGCTGTGTGTTTATAGAAAAGGATGCCATAGCACCTACGGCGCTTATTCCGGGAATAGAGACCGATGGCAGACACATATTGACCGACAGGAAAATGGCAACAAATATACCGGGCCTTTTTGCCTGCGGTGATGTGGCAGGTAAACCGTATCAATATGTTAAGGCGGCAGGAGAGGGAAATGTGGCTGCTCTTTCCGCGGTGGAATATATAAGCGGTATGAATAGTAATTGATTCAGGGAGGAAAATATAATGATAAATAAGATACAGAACAATAATTTTGAAGAGGTAAAAAGTGCCGAGGTTGCTGTGGTGGATTTTTCCGCTACATGGTGCGGCCCTTGCAAGATGCTTGCCCCTGTGTTTGACGAGCTTTCAAACGAAATGACAAATGCAAAGTTCTTTTCGGCGGATGTGGATGAAAACAGCGATCTTGCCACGAAATACGGCATTTCAAGTGTCCCCACGATAATAGTTTTTAAGGGCGGAACACCCGTTGCCGCAAATGCAGGCTTTATGCCCAAAGAGGTTATAAAGGGTTGGATAGAAGATAATATCTGAAAGATGCGGCACCCTCGGGGTGCCGTTTTTTGGAGGAGATTATGAAAAAAACATCTGTTTTGTATGCTTCGGCTGTGCTTGTTTTGGTTTTATGCACAGGTTATTTCGGAGCAAACTTTAATAAAATAATTAAGGGGAATGCTTCGGGTTTCGAGGCTTCCGAAGTATTGACTTCGAGTATTCCCGAATACTCGGGCAGTCCGTATTCTGTTTTGAACGGTAATGTGCCGATTTTTGATAAAACATCCGTTTCTTCTTTTGAAAGCTACGGCTCGCTTGACAGCATGGGAAGATGTACAAAAGCGATTTGCTGCTTGGGAGAGGATCTGATGCCTAACGAGCAAAGGGGCTCCATCAATGAAATAAAGCCTACGGGCTGGCATCTTGTAAAATATAATGGTATTGACGGAAATTATTTGTATAATCGCTGTCATCTTGTGGCATTTTGTCTTGCAGGGGAAAATGCCAACGAAAAAAACCTTATTACGGGCACAAGATATATGAACACACAGGGAATGCTGCCCTTTGAGGTAAAGACCGCGGAATATATCGAAAACACACATAATCACGTTATGTACAGTGCCGAACCTGTTTTTGAAGGAAATGACCTGCTTGCTAAGGGAGTTATTTTGCAGGGGTATTCGGTCGAAGATGAGGGAAAAGGGATATGCTTTAATGTTTTTTGCCACAATGTTCAGCCGGGGATCGAAATAAACTATACCAACGGAGAGAGCAGCGGACCCGAATTTACAGGGTCGGAAAACGACAAAAAAACAACCGAGACCGAAAAACCGTCCATTCCCGAAAATACTACATATGTGCTTAATATTTCAAGTCATAAATTTCACAGACCCGATTGTGAAAGTGTTTTCGAAATGAAAGAGAAAAACAGACTGTATACCGATAAAGCAAGGGAGACTGTCATTGCGGAGGGATATGTTCCCTGCAAGATATGTTCTCCGTAAAATAAATAAAGAGTGCGGCATTTGTTGCGCTTTTTGTTTGGAAGTGAAGTATGAAAAATATTCTAAATAAGATAAAGTATGAAGTTTGTGCTGTACCTTACCTTTTTTTCTGTCAGATACCGGCATGGATATTGTCGGCTTTGATTTTTGATGTTCTTAAAGAAATTACTTATGCGCTTTTGATAAAATCGGGACAAGGCGTAGTAACAAGCGGAAATTATACATTTTTACCCTTTAATTACGACGGACTGATAATTATAGGCATGTGGCTGCTGATGCTTATGATATTTGTTTCCGTTGATATTTGTTTTAAAATAATTGTTTGTTCGGAGTATCTTAAGCCGAAGGGACAAAAATTTTCATTTATGTTTAAAAGGGCGTTGGTCGTATCTGTAAAGTTTTTAAGTCTTGCGGGTATACCTGTGCTTTTGTATACCACAATAATCGGTCCTGTTGCGGGCTTTAGCTACAGCGGGACATCATCGGATGAATTGTACATTCCGGATTTTATAACGGATTTTATTATGGCAAAGCCTGTTTTGTCAGCAGCTTATCTGGTGTTGATCATATTATTGATCGTTCTCGGGATCATCCACATTTTTACACTTCATTGCATTGTGCTTGGAAATCAAAGTGTGTACACGGCTTTAAAGGATGCAAGAAAAATGATGCTTGGAAAAAGAAAAAAAGCTTTTCTTCTTTTTCTTAAAGCTTTTTTTCTGCCCGTTATTATTTTGGGGGCAGCGGAATGGGCATCTATCATGCTTACAAAGGGATGTGTAAAAGCAGCATCGCTTTTTACACACATAGATAGCGCAAGCTGGGTGTATGTTATTATCCATTCTGCGGATATAGTGGTTCGTATTTTTATTTTGGGTTTGTATTATCCTCTTTTTATGCTGGAGCTTACGAAAGGATATTACGAACTGAAGGAAATTCGTATAGCGCCCGAACATAAAAGGATAAGGCATTTCAAGCTGTTTAACGGATTGTGTGCTGTCGGAGGCGTTGCTGCGGTTTTGCTGCTGTCGTTGGTCATTCATTACGGGGCAAGGGAGTATCTGTCCGAGGATTATCCCAAAGTGATGGTGGTGGCACACAGAGCGGGAGGATTTGCAGATGCCGAAAATACCGTTGCGGGAATAGAAAGGTCTGTTCAAGACGGTATAGATGAGGCGGAAATAGATGTAAGAAGAACTGCGGACGGATATTATATAATTTACCACGACAATAATTTCAAGGAACATTGCGGCGTTGATGAGAAACCGGAAAATTTAACACTTGAACAAATAAAAAAGCTCCGAATAGAAGGACCGGAGGGACAACAAAGAGAAATAGCAACCATGGAAGAGATACTTGATGCCTGTAAGGGAAGGATATTTCTTAATATAGAGCTTAAAGGACCGAGTGTTGACGAAAAGATGTATAAAGACATTAAGGAAATGGTTGAAAAAAGGGATATGAGCAAGCAAGTGAGATATATCTCTCTTAATTATGATATCATATCCTATATCGAAGAAAACTACCCGAAAGAAGAAACGGGATTTTTGTGTTATTTTATATACGGAGACCCCACCAATATCAAAAGTGATTGCATTATGTGTGAGGAGGAAACCGCAAGCAATCTTGATGAGGAACAAATACATAATGCGGGGAAAAAACTTTATGTATGGACTGTCAACAACGAAAAAAGTATGGAATACTTTTTTAATTTGCCTATTGACGGTATTATAACCGATAAACCTTTGCTCGCAAAAGAGAAAAAAGGAATACTGGACGATACCGAATCGGTGGACAGGTTTATAGATTCGTTTATTGGTGATTATCGGTAAAGGGTTTTTGATGGCTTGACAAAGCATTTTTTGTATTGTAAAATTATACGGATTGTGCGAATACAGTGAATTTCGTGCTTCCTTAGTATTACAGTTAACTCCGATTCGGAATTGCAAAAAGGAACAGTACATGAACAATTTCAAAAAGATATCTTTCTACACCGTGAAAACGGTGAGTTATATTATAATATTTATAGGTGTATTTCTGCTTTTTACCAATTTTTTTACATCCTTTCGAAAAAATTGCTTTCTCGGACTTAACATAAGAGGAACCGGCATGGGGATAAGGCCTGTAGAAGTTTTTTGGCTTTCCGATGCCGAAGATGAGTACTCTCCGGAAAAAATGATCGGGGAGGACAGCGTAAGTGCCGACGAGTTTTTTTGCAATAAGAACTTTCCGCTTCCGAATGAGGGTGTTTATGAGGTCAGGATCGACTTAGGCGACAGGGCAAATGCTTCGGTCACTCTCAAAAGTATCAAATACAATGACAGCAGGGGTTATTGCATTACGGAACCGTCCGAAATAAACGAAAAAATGCTTAACGACTTAACAATAGTAAGTCGGGATGAGGAAAGCATAACATTTAAAACAACGCAAAAAAAAGGTATGCCTTCGGATCCTTATATTATGTTGACGATTTCCGAATTGACACCTCACAGCGGCGAAATACCCGTTTTCGCTTTTGTGTTTTCACTTGTGACCGTTTTTTTGCTCAACAGATATGTAAAAATAAAGGCTATAGTTTCTTTGGCAAGAGATCTGTATGTAAGCAGAAAACTTATTTTTTCTCTTGCTTTGAATGATTTTAAAACCAAATACGCAGGCTCTTACTTCGGAATAATATGGGCGTTTGTTCAGCCGGTATGCACTATACTTGTTTTTTGGTTTGTTTTTCAGGTCGGCTTCAGAAACTCGAATGTGAGCGATGTGCCTTTCATACTTTGGTTTATAGCGGGTATGATCCCGTGGTTTTTCTTTTCCGAAGCGTGGAACAATGCAACCATGGCTTTACCGGAGTACAGCTATCTTGTGAAAAAAATCGTGTTCAAAATACATATACTTCCGCTTGTTAAGATAGTATCTTGTCTTTTCGTACATCTGTTTTTTATTGTATTTATGTTTGTTATATACCTGATATACGGCATAAGACCCGATATTTATTGGCTTCAGGTGTTTTACTATTCTGCCTGCATGATTTTGCTTGTGACAGCTTTGAGCTATATTACAAGTGCCTTGGTGGTGTTTTTTAAAGATATCGGGCAGATCATGAACATAGTGCTTCAATTCGGAATGTGGTTAACGCCCATAATGTGGGATATCGACAGGATACCTGCAAGTTATATGTGGCTTTTTAAACTTAATCCCATGTACTATATAGTACAGGGCTACAGAGACAGCATGATATATAAAATAACGTTTTTTAACAATATAAAGCAGACAATGTATTTTTGGATCGTCCTTTTTGTGCTCATGCTCATAGGAAGCTTGCTTTATAAACGGCTGAAACCGCACTTTGCCGATGTTTTGTGATTTTTCGGGAAGATTGTTAAATGGAAGATTACTCAATAAAAATAGACAATGTCACAAAAATATATAATTTATACAATAAGCCTACAGACCGTCTCAGAGAGGCTCTCAGTATAACAAAAAAGAGCTTTCACAAAAAATACTATGCTCTTGATTCGGTTTCCTTTACAATAAAAAAAGGGGAGACCGTAGGGATCATAGGTGAGAACGGAGCGGGAAAATCCACATTGCTAAAGGTGATCACAGGCATACTTTCGCCAAATGAAGGCACGGTGGATATAAGAGGCAGAATATCCGCTCTTTTAGAGCTTGGAGCAGGGTTTAACGGGGAATATACCGGGCTTGAAAATATCTATCTTAACGGAACGATGATGGGCTACACAAGGCAGGAAGTAGACGCTCGTTTGAAGGATATACTTGATTTTGCCGATATAGGTGATTTTATAAATCAGCCTGTAAAGACATATTCAAGCGGTATGTTCGTGCGTCTTGCATTCGCTGTTGCCATAAATATCGACCCCGAGATACTTATAGTTGATGAAGCGCTTTCCGTGGGAGATGTTTTTTTCCAGGCAAAGTGTTACAAAAAGATAGAGGAGTTTAAAAGCTCGGGTAAAACCATTCTGCTTGTAAGTCACAGCCTAAGCAGTATTAACAAATACTGTGACAGGGTCATTCTTATGAATAAAGGGAAAAAGCTTGATGAGGGCGAACCCTCGCAGATGATAGACAAGTTTAAAAAGGTGCTTGTAAATCAGCTTGAAAGCGAAATAGTTCTTGATGAGGTCGGTCTTGACGCCTCGGCACCTGTAAGGGGAAAATGGAAAGAAAACATGGTTGTCAATCCGAATATCGACAGCTACGGTAATTCATTTGCCGAAATATTTGATTTTTGTATATTGGACGGCAAAGGGGAAATAGGCAATAAAATAGAAAAAGGTACACCTTTTACCGTAAAAATGGCGGTAAGGTTCAATGTTGAAATAAAAGAGCCTATTTTTGCCTTTACGATTCTCGACCTTAAGGGTACGGAAATAACGGGAACGAACACAATGTACGAAAAAACATACATACCCGATACAAAAAAAGGCGATATAAGAGAGATAGCCTTTACACAGAGAATGAATTTGCAAGGTGGAGAATATCTTTTAAGTCTCGGGTGTACGGGTTTTAAAGACGGAGAGTTTACAGTTTATCACAGGTTGTATCAAGCATGCAATATAACGGTCATCTCCGATAAAGACACGGTTGGCTTTTATGATATGGAAAGCACGATAGAAGTAAAATAGGAGTGTGTATAGCTTTGACAGAGAAAATAGGTGAGGTTGTTCTTAATACGGACTATTATGTCGGAAAGGATCTGTATTGCGACGGTGAGGTAGAAGATGAACTTTTAAAAATAGTGACTGAGCATACCGAAGATGAGTATGAAAAGATAATAGCCCAAAGAAGAAAATGGCCGATACTTTATCATCTGTCAAAACAAAGAGAGAGCATTTTGGAGTGGTTTGAGTTTAAGGAAAATGCGGCTATACTTGAAATAGGCTCGGGGTGCGGAGCTGTTACGGGTTGTCTTTCACGAAAAAGCGGACACCTTACCTGTGTTGAGCTTTCAAAAAAAAGAAGCATAATAAACGCAACAAGAAACAGGGATAAAAAAAATATAGAAATATATGTGGGTAATTACAGTGACATAGCTCCCAATTTACCTCAATATGATATAATAACGCTTATAGGTGTTCTTGAGTACGGAAAGCTTTATATAGACTCCGATGAGCCGTATAAGGCTTTTTTGACGCAAATAAAACAGCATCTTAAACCGGGAGGAAAGGTAGTAATAGCGATAGAAAACCGCCTCGGTTTAAAATATTGGGCAGGCTGCAAGGAAGACCACACAGGCAGATACTATGATTCCGTTGAGAATTATCCCGAGAATAACGGGATAAGAACTTTTTCACGCAAGGAATTGCTTGAGCTTTTAAACAGTGTCGGCTTTACAAAAAACAATATCTATTATCCATACCCTGATTATAAGCTTGCAACTACGGTTTACAGCGATAAATATCTGCCAAAAAAAGGAGAGCTTAACAACAATTTGCGGAATTTTGATTCGGACAGATTGCTTACCTTTGATGAAAAAAGAGCCTTTGACAGTATTATCGAAAACGGGCTTTTCAGGGAATTCAGCAATTCTTTTCTTGTAATAGGAGGCTTTGATAATGCGTGAGATCGTTTTTGCAAAATATTCAAATGAGCGCTGCGAAAGATTTGCCATAAAAACACTTATTACAAGTGAGGAAGGTAAAACCTTTGTCGAAAAATATCCCCTTAGCGACAGTGCGAATGCACATGTTTGTCAAATTTTAAAAAATAAAGAAAAAATAGATGCTCTTTACGGGGCAATAGGTCTTAAGGCGGTAAATTGTTATCCTATTTCGGATAAAAAAGCGGTGAAGTTTGATTATATCGAAGGTATGACTTTTACCGAAAAACTGGAAAACATCGAAAAGCAAGAGGGCTTTTATCAGAGCTTTAAAATGCTTGAAAGTTTTAAAGAAAGACTTATTTCCCTTAGCGAGGAGGAGTTTTTACAAACGGAAAATTTTTGCCGAATATTCGGAGAACCGAGTCTTCCTTCGGGTCTTCATGCTGCAAACTTTTGCTGTTTCGACCTTGCTTTTGACAACATAATAGAAGGAAAAGACGGAAAAGAGTACATTATAGACTATGAATGGTGTTTTGATTTTCCCGTACCCATTGAATATATCTTTTACAGGGCTCTTAAAATTTATGTTGTAATGGGGGCAAGAGTAGAACTCATTCAAAAGGATATTTACGGTTTTTTGGGCTTTGATAAAAAATTATGTGAAAAGTTTGATGAAATGGAAACGGCTTTTCAAAGCTATGTAAGGGGAGAAGTAACGTCTCTGAGAGACCTTTACGAAAGTTTTGAAAAAAATAATTACAATATAAGTGATATTTTAACACAACATAACAATGAACCGTATGCACAGATCTATTTTGACAGAGGCGGAGATTACAGCGAGGAGGATAGTTTTAAATATCCGGCAAAAAGCGGTGTTGAGTTGACGGTGGATATAACAAATGATATAAAGGCACTCAGACTCGATCCTCTCAACGAAAGCTGTGCCGTGGCTTTTGAACGTATCTGCATGTATGGTACAAAGGGGGCTTATACACCACAATATATAACAAACGGTTTTGATATTAACGGAGTGTTATATTTTGCGGAAGAAGATCCGATGATAATATTTAATGAAATTGAAGAGGGCACATATAAATTTTATGTGAAATATTCGATATATTCCATTGATAACAGTCGGGTAGATGATATTTTCAAAATATACAGAAAAGCGAATGAGCTTCAAGCTCAAAAAAACGAGCTTGAGATACGGTTAAACTCTCTTAACGTGGAAATGACGGAATTGAGGGCACGCTTTGAAACAAGTGACAAGCTTGCAAATGACAGAGAAATAGTAATTGAGCAGATGCAACAGCATATACAAAATTTGACCGGAATATTTGAAAACAGGCAGCAACAGCTTGAAAACGAAAAAGCCGAGCTTGTCAATACACTGAACGAAAAGGAAGAGTACATTAAAAGTATAGAAAACAGCAAAGCATGGAAGCTTGTTACAAAAGCAAGGGAGCTTACAGGTAAGTAGGAGAGACAATGGGAAAGGAAAACATTGATAATATAATAAAAGCTGTCGACAAGGCGGATGTTGTATCATTCGATATTTTTGATACTCTTATTGTAAGACTTACAGCAAGGGCAGAAGACATTTTTAGGATCATCGAACACAAAACGGGAATAAAAGGCTTTGCTAATGCGAGAATATCCCAGCAAACAGCCTGCTCTCTTCTTGTGGAAAAAACGAGAAAGGAGCCACACTGCACCTTTGATGATATATATGAGTATATGGAAAAAAATCCGATTACGGATATGGGGGAATATACCTATAAACGTCTAAAGGAAACAGAGCTTGAGACCGAAAGGGAACTGATAGTATGCAACAAGCCTATGCATGCTGTGTTTGAGTATGCAAAAAGCAAAGGGAAAAAAGTGATTGCCGTAAGTGATATGTACCTGGGCAAAAAAGAAATTATTCCATTGCTTGAAGGCTGCGGTTACAGTGGGTTTGACAATATATATATATCTGCCGATGAAAAAAAGACCAAATATCGTCTCGACCTTTTTGAGTATGTGATAGAAAACGAAAAAACAGAGCCGGATAAAATTGTCCACATAGGGGATAATTTAAAAGATGATGTTGAAAATGCCCGTAAATGCGGTATAAATGCTGTGCTTTATGAAGGCTGCAGAAAAAAAGAGGAAATGACTCTTTTCGAGTCTGTATGCACGGGAATAGTAAACAGCCTGAAAAACTTGGATAAAGGCTTTTGGTATGAGCTTGGGGCAATGGTTGCCGGACCCTTTTATTTTGCTGTGGCTGATGCCTTGCTTAAAAAGCTTGAAAACAATAAATATGACAAAGTTTTCTTTTTGTCTCGCGACGGTTACAATCTGTATCGGATACTTAAAGATAAAATTCCCTGTGAATATTTGTACGCTTCAAGAAGAGCGCTTTTACTTTGCGGTACGGATAGCTTAAACAGTGAAACCAAGGCACAGTTGCCGCCCTTTACCTACGGACAAACTGTCGGAGAGATACTTGAATATCTGGACTTGACCGTAAAGGAAGAAAGTGTAAAAAAAGCGGGCTTTGATGGCTTTGACTCGGTTATACGAGAAAAAAGAGATTTTGATAAATTCAAAAGAATATATGACCTTGAAAAAGAAGCTTTTTTTGATACGGCAAAAAGAGAACGGAAATTCTTTAAAAAATATTTCGAAAAAACAGGCTTTTTAAATTCAAATGCCCTTGTTTTTGATTGCGGATGGAACGGGAGCAGTCAGTTTTTACTTGACAGAGCATTGAGCCTTGCAGATTACAAGGGGAAAAATGAGTTTATTTATGTCGGTCTTACCGATAATGAAAAATGTAAAAAACAGCTTGAAAACAAAAAATACGATACTATAATTTTCGGAAAAGGAAAAAATGCCGATATATGGAAACGCATAGAAAGAAGCGTTGTATTGTTCGAGTTGTTTTTCGGAGCACCTCACGGTTCTGTCAGAAATTATGACGACAGCCCCGAAGGATACACCGAGGAGAGTATAGAGAGCGGTTTTGAATACAAAAAAGATATATTAAACGGCATAAGAGATTTTTATACTTTGGCATACCCGATCTTTGAAGACCTTGGCATCGAGTATGAGCCGAAAGACTGTCTTAAAGAATTATTCAGACTTATCGAGAACCCCACACAACGGGAAGCGGTAAAAATAGGTGATCTTGAAAATATGGATGGTTTTGCCGCAAAAAAGGGTGTAAAAAAATATATAGCAAAGTTGTCCGAGGATGATCTACGGAAAAATAACAATGAGCTTTATTGGCCTCAGGGCATATATGCCAGAGAAGATATATCCGAGAAAGTAAAAAAATATGTACAAGGCAAAACAGGAGTAAAAATGACCGTTAAAGCAGATAAAACGGAAAAAACGGAAAACAATAGAGAAAAAAATGTTTTTGAAAGAGTAAAGGGATATATTGAAAGCTACGGATTTATAACAACAGCTTTTCTTATAAAGAACAAGCTTTTTAAAAAGCAGAATAAAAAACCTTTTGACATATTTGTGGAAAATACCGAAAAAGATCTGTATATAACCGAGGAACTTGAATATAAGCCATTGTTTTCATTTGTAATACCGGTATACAATGTTCTTGAAAATCAGTTGAGAGAATGTATAGATTCCGTGCTTGATCAGACTTTTGATAATTTTGAAATAATACTTGCAGACGATAAATCAACTTGGGAAAGTGTGCCGAAGGTGTTGTCCGAGTATGAGAAGAACGAAAAGATAACAGTTATTTATCGAGAAGAAAACGGACATATATCACGATGCACAAATACCGCCATAGAAGCGGCAAAGGGCGAATATATCGTTTTTATGGACTGTGATGATGTGATAAGTCCAAATGCGCTTTATGAGTTTACCAAAGCGGTTAATAAAGACAAAACAACAGACTTTATATACAGTGATGAAGATAAGCTGAGCGATGACGGAAAGGAAAGACATTTCCCCCATTTTAAGCCCGACTGGTCACCCGATACATTTATGAGTCATATGTACACAAGCCATCTTTCGGCATACAGAAGAAGTATTGTAAATGAGATAGGCGGCCTGAGAGTTGGCTTTGAGGGTGCGCAGGATTATGATTTTACCATACGCTTTACGGAAAAAACAAATCGTGTGACGCATATTCCCAAAATACTTTACCACTGGAGACAGCGTCCCGAATCTACATCCACAAGTTTGGGAGTGAAGCCTTATGTGAAAAAGGCTATGTATAACCTAAAAAAAGAGGCTCTTGAACGCAGAGGGCTTATCGGTGAGGTTATATACGAGCCTGAGGTATATCAATACAGGGTCGTGTATGAGCCGAAGGGTGAACCTCTTGTGAGCATAGTAATTCCTTCAAAGGATAATTACGATATGCTTGAAAGGTGTATACTATCCGTTAAGAAGAACACGGCTTACAAAAATTATGAGTTTATTGTAGTCGATAACGGAAGCAATGCCGATAATAAGGCAAAATATGAGCAGCTTTGTAAAAGTGTTGATGCAGAGTATATATACAAGAAAGAAAACTTTAATTTTTCCGCAATGTGTAACAGAGGAGCTGCAGCGGCAAAGGGAGAGTATCTGTTATTCCTTAATGATGATACCGAGGCTGTAAGTGAGAAGTGGCTTGGAAATATGCTCGGACAAGCCTCTCTTGATTACACCGGAGCTGTGGGGGCAAAGCTTTTATATCCCGAATCAAAGAGAATACAGCACTGTGGAATTATAAACCTTCCGTCAGGGCCTACTCATGCTCTGTTGGGGGCGGATGACAGCGTTCCTCAGTATTTTTGCAGAAATAAGCTGGATTATAACTATTTGGCTGTTACGGCAGCTTGTCTTCTTGTAAGCAAGGAAAAATTTTTACGTGCGGGTCTTTTTGATGAAGAGCTTGCCGTAGGCTATAATGATGTTGATTTGTGTTTTAAGCTTTATGAAAACGGTTATTACAATACATTAAGGACCGATGCCATTCTTTTTCATCATGAATCTGTAAGCAGGGGTATAGATGCTCTAAGTGAGGAAAAAAGGAAGAGACTTGAAGGGGAGCTGGAGATCCTCAACAAGAAACATCCCGAACTGGCGGGAAAAGATCCTTTTTATAATATAAATTTTACAACGGAAAAAACAGATTATGATATCAATATCGACAATTATTCCACGCAATATTGCTGTGTAATAACAAAACGAGATCTTGATATCAGTAAATACAACAAAAGCAGAGCTAAGGCAAATATAGACACTCTCAGCAAAGGAAAAATTACAAAAGCCTCGGGTTGGGCGTTTATAGCGGCTATGCCTCTTAACAATCTTAATAAAAAGAGTTTACTGCTTATTAACGAAAACAACAGGGCTATTGTTGTAAAAACCACGAAAAAGCTTCGTCTTGATGTAAGTGCCGCTTTTAACTGTAAAAGCAGTTTGAATTTGTCGGGCTTTGATTGCAGCATAGATTTAAGTGAGATACCTAAGGGCAGGTATCAAGTGGGGGTGCTTGTTGAAAATGCCTTTACATTCAAAAAATGTGTTGCCCTAACGGAAAGATATCTGGAAGTGTAATGAACAAAATGAAAACAGTTATTAAAAAAAATAGATCTGCTCTTTTATTTGCATTTGTTTTGTTCTCGTTGTTTTTAGCTATATGCGCCTTTGGTTTACGGTATAGGCTCAAAGGCGTATTGCCTGTCACAAAGGGCAGTGCGTGTGCGGTGGTGCCGAGGGAAGAGTTTACAAATGAGAAGGGAAACAGAATATCGGGGCTTGAATACGATGAAAAAAGCGGAACCTTGACTGCTACCGGGGCAGAATGTTTTATTGTTATAGGTGACAGAGACATTCTTGATTCCGTATTGAAAACAATTACTCTGAACATATCGGATTTTGGTGACAAAAAGGTCGAAACAAAGCTTTATTTGCTTGATACTTATCAACGATATGATTTTGAGCTTCATAACGGAGAGTGTACGGTGCAAATAAAGCCGGGTAGCAACGACGGGAAAAATCCCGTGCTTATAAGAATAGATCTGCCTTTAGATATCGGAGAGAGCATAAAAGTAGAGTCTGTTTCTTTTAATGAGCCGGTGGCGTTTCAAAACGCTGTCAAAGTGGAGAGTGAAAATATAGTTGGAAAGCTCCTTGTACCGACAGCATTTTTATTGTCTGCTGTTTTTTTTCTGTTTCTCGGCAAAAGAAGCGAAAAGCCGCTTCCCGATGTTTACATTACTCTTTTGGGCAGCGGCCTGATTTCGGTATTTCTTCATTTGCTGAAAGCACCTCAAATATTTGTGCTTTTGTTTTCCGTGATTTCGGCAATTGCATTTTTTGAAATTTTGTTTTACTTCTTTACAGAGTATGTAACAGAAAGCATATTGAAATTGAAGTTTATAAATGTAAAGCATATTTGTGTTACCCTTCTTGCGGTGGGCTTGTATATGCTGTTTTTTGTAAACAATTTGATTTTTTTTGCAATTGTTTTGTATTCACTTTACTTGGTTGGAAGGTTATGCAATGTAAAAACTCTTTCCGCAAAGAAAACCGTTGTTGCTTGTGTATGCGCAACAGTGTCGGCTGTTATTCTTTTTTTTACATTTGCAGCTATACCTTGGCTTAAGGATATATTCGGTTCCTTTAACGGAAACGGTGCAAGAGCATATTATTTGGCAGGGTCATTTTATGCGGCATTGTGTGCCTGCTTACTTTACTTTGCATCCTGCGAAAAAGAGTTTATTAAAAACGGAATAAAAGGAATAGGCGTATGCCTGCCTTTTGCCGTTTCTTCCGCATTTGCTTCTTTGTACGGGGGATATTCAAGCCTAAGTCTGTTTTTGACTTTTGCTTTTGGGGGCATTATTGAGATAGTTTTGCTTCTGCGCAAAAAAGAGGACAAACAGCCCGATACCGAGGACAAACAGACTCTCGATTTCGGGTTTGCTGTAAATCTCTCTGTAATGCAGCTCATATTTATAGCCTTGACTGTATTTTTTGAAGTTATGGTCAAAGCTATGTTATGTGATATGAGTAGCGAAGAAATAGGGGGGCACCTGAAAGAATTTGTTTTTTCTCCGGTGTTTATTTATAATATTTTACTCCTTAATTTGTGCTATGGTGTAATAACATCTCTTATTGGTAGAGGAATAGGAAATATAATTTTCTTTTTGGTAAATGTTGTGTTCTTTGTTTTTAATTATGTAAAACTGAGATATCACGACACGATGTTTCATCCCGGTGATTTGATGCAGATAAAGGATGCATGGGCAATAGCAATGGGTGCAATTACGGTGGTTCATACGGTATTGATTGTTATCTGTTTGCTTTTTGTACTTTTTGCCTTGTATTTGCTCAGAAAGCATTTAAAGCCGAGTATCGCTTTGTGGTCACTGGTGGTTTTCTTGTCGGTGACTGCGGTCTTTTGCAGATACACCGCAAAGGAAGGTTTGGCGGATATCGGAATAACACCCGTGGATAAATGGCTTGACGATGAGATACGCATGGACAGGCAGGGTTTTTATATGTATACCTACTTAAATTCCATGACGATATTTGACATTATCCCGAGGCAGCCTGCAGGCTATGGGCAGGAGTATATGGCTGAGCTTAAAAGAGAGTTTGACTCTATGCATAATGTCACTTTTTCGGAACAAAAACCCGATGTGATCATGCTTATGCTTGAATCCGCTTTCGATGTTGAGTCTGTTCCGGGGGTCACTCTTAATGAAGAGGTAGAGGAGAATATAAAAAAATATAAAAAATGCGATCTTATCTCTCCGAGATACGGAGGAGGTACGGCAAATATAGAATTTGAAGCTTTGACAGGACTTTCCACTTATTTTATGGAAGACAGTGTTGTGCCGTATGTAACCTACTGGAACAGCGAAGATGCGTACATACCGGGGCTTGCAAGGCAATTTGAGGCTAACGGTTATGATACGGTGGCCATTCATCCCAATGATGAAGATTTCTACAACAGAAAAACCGTGTATTCCGCAATGGGATTTGATGATTTTATAAGCATTGAGGATATGCCCTCGGATATAAAGAGGAACAAAAGAGGCTATGTATACAATTCCGAAATGCTGAATATTATGTATAATCTTATTGAGGCAGATGAGAGTACTCCGCTTTTTATGTTTGCACTTAATATTGAAAACCATAATCCATACGATAAGAAAGATGCCGATGCAAAAGTGGAGGCAACAGGAGATAATCTTTCCGAAAATGACGAAACGGAGCTTTCGGTATATGCTCAGTCTCTTAAAAGTGATGATAAGATGATAGGCGAAATAATAGATTATATGAATAAAACAACAAGACCTACATTGCTTTATGTATGGGGAGATCATCTGCCGGGAATAAGCTATTTAAGCACCGGCGGATATATAAACGATATAAACAACAAATATACCACACCGATCGTTGCTTATTCAAATTACAAGGAGCTTGAGCCGCTTCCCGAAAAGATCACACCAAATCAGCTTGCCGTTCAAACTCTTAAGGATGCTCAAATAGAATATGACAGTTATTTTGACTATATATACAGCTTAAGAAACGATCATCCCGTTATACAAAGAGAATTCATATCAGAAGAAGATGAAAGATTGAGTAAATACAGAGCACTGCAATATGATATACTTTTCGGAAACAGTTATATTGCAAACAGAAAAGAATAACGGTATATTATGACAAAAGCCTGCAAATGCTGTTTGGTAAAAGCATTTGCAGGCTTTTTAAGGAACCACTGATTAATTAATCAGTGGTTCCTTAATCATCTCTTCTGAAGGGTAAAAGTATAATCAATGTGGCTATGCCTATAAGAACAATGGTTCCTCCCGGTTTAAGATCGTAAAAGGAGGTTATTATAAGTCCTGCAATGGTGAAAAACAGAGCAAATATAACCGAAAGAATTATATTCTGCTTGTAAGAGCCGGAAACAAGCATAGCACAGGCTACGGGAATGACCATAAGAGAGGAGATAACGAGCGCACCAACCGTTCTTGAAGCTATTGCTACTACGACGGCGGTTATTATTGTAAAAAGAGTATTTATTCTCTTTACCTTAACACCAGAAAGCTCGGCTCCTTCTTCATCAAATGCTATGTAAAAAAGCTCCCTTCTCAAGAAAACAATGGTAAGGAGCATAATTACGGCAAGCATCACAACCACGATCAGTTCCTGCTCCGAAATTGCAACGATTGAGCCGAAAAGGAAGGAGTTAAAAGAAGCCGAATTTGATATGAAGCCCGAAAAAACTGCGGCTATACCCACTGCAAAGCTTAGTACGATTGCCGTGGCAATTTCGGAATAATTAGTAAAACGTGTTCTTATAAACTCGATTATAAGTGCGGAGATGACTGAGAATAATATAGCCGTAAAAACGGGATTAAATCCAAAACAAAGTCCTATTGCCACACCTGCAAGCCCCGCATGCGAAAGTGCATCGCCAATTGCGGAGAGTCTTTTTAACACAATGGTATTACCTATAAGAGGAGTGATTATTGATATACATATAGCCACAACAATGGCTCTTTGCATAAAGCCGAGGGTAAATATTTCCATTTTAAAGCCTCTTTTTCATGGATTTTGGTATAAACTCTTCTTCGCTTGTGTGGTGATGCACATGTGAGAGAACAGAGCTTTGACCGAACTGTTCACTTGTTATCATTTCGGAGCTGCCGTCTTCAAAAAGAAGCAAAACATGAGAAGAATGGTAGAGTATTGATGATATATCGTGAGTTACCATTACTATGGTTATGCCTTTTTTGTTGAGTTCTCCGAGCAAACAGCATATAGAGTCTACAGCCTTTATGTCTATGCCGACGGTAGGCTCGTCAAGAAAAATGATTTCGGGTTTTGAAATAAGAGCTTTTGCTATAAATACTCTTTGCTGCTGACCGCCGGAAAGTCTGCCTATTTTTTTATGCTTGTAATCGGACATTCCCACGGTTTCAAGGGCGTCGTCTATCATTTTTTCACTTTCGGGAGGAAGAAATCCCAAAGGTGTTTTTTTTGAATATAATCCGAGTGATACTATTTCCTCTACCGTAGCGGGAAAATCTCTGTTAAAAGAAGTCGCTTTTTGTGAAACATAGGCTATTTTGTAAAGGGATTTGAAGTTAGCGGAGTTTTCACCAAAAAGTGTGATCCTACCCTCAAGCGGCTTAAGTCTGTTTAGTATCAGCTTTAAAAGTGTGCTCTTTCCGGTACCGTTTGTTCCCACAATGCACAAAAAATCACCCTTATTTACGGTAAAACTTATTCTGTGCAGTATGCTTTTGTCGGGGTAATCAAACGAAAGATCCGTTACTTTAAGTACTTCCATTGTTATGCCTCTGATCAATTACTCAATGAAATAAGAATATTTTTTAGATTTTTCCGCATAACCGTTAAATAGTCTTCTTCCTGTTCGGAGCCTTCAAAAGGATTTAAGGGAAGAAGCTCCGTATCGGTCTCTTCGGAAATGGTTTGAGCTATTTTCGGAGAAACAAGTTCTTCATAAAAAATATATTTTATTTTATTGTTCTTGATATATTCTATTATTTCTTTCATCTGAGAAGGAGAGGGCTCGCTTTCGGCGCCTATCCCTTCGATTGGGCATTGCTCCAGCCCGTATGCCGAGCACAAATAGCCGTAGGCACTATGAGAAACAACAAGCTTGTTTGTTTTGATATTACGCAAGCTATCCTCGAATTCATTGTTAAGCTGTGTCAACTCTTTTGTAAACTCGGCAAGGTTAGCCTTATAGGCAGCCTCGTTGTCAGGGTCTGCCTGACACATTGTATCGGATATGGTTTTACACATTATAATAACATTTTCAGGGTCAAGCCATATATGGGGATCGGCATTGTCTATCGTGTCGACCTCCGCACTCAGTTCAACAAATTTTACATCGGGGTTTTCAATGGATGTCTTCACTTTATCGGTCCAGTTTTCCATTCCCAGTCCATTATAGAACACAACATCGGCGTTGCTTATAGCAAGCATATCCTGTGTACCGGGCTCCCAGTCATGAGGTTCTGTTCCTGAGGGAACAATGTTATGTACATCGGCGTAATCTCCGCATATGGTTTTTGCAAAGTCATAAATAGCGTAAAAGCTTGTGTAAACCTGTGTTTTTTTACTATCTTCTTGCTTTTTTGTACAGGCAGAGGAAAAAATCAGGCAAAAAAGTATTGCGCATATCGTTATTTTCTTCATATAGATCAAACCTCTTTAGTTCTCTGATGAGTTCTTTTCGCTCAGTACGGTAAATATCCTTGCGGAGGATATTATGTACTCAAGGTCTGAGCAGCTTTCCAAGGAATATTTTAAGTATTCATAAAAATCCATCGGAATGAAAGGACAAGTTATCTTGGAAAAAAACTCATTTTTTATTTCTCTGAGTTTTTTCGGAGGAAGATCAAAGGATGTTGTATAATCAAAAAAATC
This sequence comes from Clostridiales bacterium UBA3680, assembly GCA_002372875.1. Taxonomy (GTDB): domain Bacteria; phylum Bacillota; class Clostridia; order Lachnospirales; family CAG-274; genus UBA3680. Next base: position 53,884 of record DFJD01000053.1, on the reverse strand, counting down.
CTTAATAAATTTTTCACGAGACAAAGGCTTTGACATTAGACTACAGTGCAGATCCACAGGTGCATCAAGGTAGTGCTCAAGTAAGAAATAAGCATTTGAATACAAGTCGGTATCAACATCATTGTCGTCATCGTCAAGAACATCGGGGAATGTAAAGCCCTTTGATACTCGTTTTTCCTCTTTAAGACTGCGTTTGATAGCTATTTCAAGCCTGTTTTCTATTTCATCGAAAAAGCTGTAATCATTGGTCTCAATGCAATTTCTTACAGCAAGATAAGCATCCCTTACCTCATCGGAAAAGAAAAGCATATCCTCATCAAAGGCAAGAGAAGAAATGACCTTCATATATGTGGTTATTGAAAAAAGGTCCTCGACAATAGAGATAAAGGGGACTTCTTTTTCCACCAAATCCATAAATTCTTCACACATTAAAGAAACGGTTTCCGCATCATGTTCGGAATAATCTTTGCTGTGTATGTCGATGATCCTTTTACTCAGTTCGGGTTTGTATTTTTTCATTTCCTCGTTGGGAAGTGCAAAAAACATTTTTTTCATCATTTCAAGATTGAATTCGTTGTAAAAGTTTTCATCCTCATCTGCCTCAAGAGAAAAGCTCATGCTTACATAATCTTTGTATCTTTCCTTTGTCATTTTAAGGGGAACACAGGGCATCATGTTCTTCATAAGCTCATCGGCATCATAGTCTGAAAGCTTTTGCATGGTCTCTTTTATCATATCAAGCAGAACATTCGTGTCGGGAGGCTGTGCATAATCTCCCTCTTCAAAGGATTTTACATATTCCAAATTTAAGAGCTTAGAAAAAGCGCTTGATAAGACTGCCATATTATGCTGTTCTTTCAAATATACCTGACAAACCCGGTCAAGAAGGTCGTTAAACTCATTGGAAAGCTCCTTCTTTTTTGATACATCGTATTCCGCATAGTCCATAACAGAACAATACATTTGGTTGACTTTCTGTCTTGCTTCGGTAAAATATTCGGGAATTTCACCCTCTACTTCGTTTACGTTTTTTTCAAGCTGAAGCATGCTGTCTATAAGAGTGATCACAGCGGTATGCAGTTTTGCTTGTACTATTTCCATTGCTTTTGTTTTATCAAAATCCATTTTTATCTCCTAAAATAAAAGCCGACAGAAATACCGTCGGCTTTGCATTTGTTGTTTAATTAAGAATTCTTTTTGCTCCAACATAGGTGTTCTGGGGATATTCAGCGTTAAAGTCGGCAATCGTAACGCCCTGTGCAGCTCCGTCGGTGGAGTGGATATACTGTCCGTCTCCGTAATACATACCGACATGAGAAATTTCACCACCGTAGCCGTCGTTAAAGAAGACAAGGTCACCGGGTTGAAGATCTTCCTGAGCTACGCTTGTTCCCTGAAGATTCATATCTGCGGCGATTCTGTTAAGGTGTATGTCAAACTGTGCATATACACTCTGTACAAAACCCGAGCAATCAACTCCGCTGCTTAAATCGGTTCCGCCCCAAACATAGGGAACTCCGATATAATCATCGGCACGCTGAACGATCATTTCTCCTGTTACTTCTCCGCTGTACTGTACGGGCTCTCCATCGGGAGGAAGAATTTCTTCGCTTTTATCTTCGGCAAGGTCATTTTCTTCTTCGATATATATATCTTCGGCATCAGCGGGAGATAATGAAGAAACTTCGTTTGCCGGCTTAACTCCTGTTTCAAGGCTTATATATTCATCCGAAACATAGCCTTCCACACCCTCGTCATCTATGACTTTAAGCCACTGTCCATCGAAATCCACAACTGTTACGTAATAGTTTTCGGGAAGCACTCTTGCCACTCTTGCATCAAATTCGGGCTCTTCTCTGAGATTAAGGAAAGGAGCCGTAACCTGTCCGAAGACCTGCTCGGTATTCTCACTGACCTGTGAATCGGCTACAGGCTTTCCTGCTTCGGGATAAACGGGATCCGAGATCCCCGCGGGAAGTGCTACCGTGTGAAGAGCACTCAGAAGAGATCCCTGCATGGCGTTCTTTTCGATATATCCTGTGTAGCCGTTGTATCTTATCTGATAAAAGTTTTCAAATGAGCCTGTGGTCACAAAAACATCACCACTGTTTACTGTGCCGTAGGGAGCGGATGTGGTAGTGGGACGGCAGTATACGTTTGTCCCGTCAACAACACAGGTCGCATCCGTTTGAGTAACGGTGAAATGGTCGCCGTTAACAAAACCTGTTGTTCCGTCGGCTGATTTGACCTGATACCAGTTGTTGTGAGCATCGGCTAAAATGTTCAATGTGTCGTTGTTGTAGGCAACGGTAACAGGTGCACCTTCAAAAGCATTGTAAGAGCGAAGAATCGTTGCATCGGCAGTTACGACACCCAAGTTAGAGGCAAATGCACTTACCGAAAATGCTGCGGACATTGCTACGCTTAATGTACAAATGTGCTTTATCATAGACGATCTCATTTATATCACTTATCCTTTCATAAGAATTATTCTATATTACGTATCTTTTCAGCTTTATATTATTACGAATGTTTTTCTAATTTGTTACGAATGATTTTACACTAAAGGGCATTTTTTGTCAAGATAATTGTTATAAATTCGGCCTTTTGTAACATATTTTAAATATTTACAGTTAATATGCACAAAAATAGTATGAATATAAATGCATATTTTCTTAATTTTGATGAATGTTGCATAAATACCGATTACTTAAATTGTTACAATGAAGGGCTTGATCATAAAACTTCAAATTGTTTTGTAATATTTTTGTAATATACTGTTGTCGTTTGTACATGCAATTTTGAAAATGAAAATTTTAATCTTTTCAATGTTGAAAAAAAAACAGATATAGTGTAAACTGTTAGGTTGTGAATAGATTTAAACATTTTGTACGGAGGAATTTAATTGATAGAGGTTAAGAAACTGACAAAAAAGTACGGTGCCAACTTTGCCGTAAACAATATAAGCTTTGTTGTTCACGACGGAGAAATATTGGGTTTCCTTGGACCTAACGGTGCGGGAAAAACCACTACAATGAATATGCTCACAGGCTTTATCTCGTCCACGTCGGGAACTGTAAGAATAAACGGCTACGATATCGTTGACGATCCGATAAACGCAAAAAAACAGCTTGGATATATGCCCGATGTCCCTCCCTTATACGGGGATATGACAGTCATGGAATATCTTCACTTTGTGTGTGACATAAAAAAAATAAAAAAAGATAAAAGAGAGGAAATGCTCGAAAAAATAACTTCCTTAACGGGCATAGAAAAGATGAAAGGAAGGCTTTGCAAAAACCTCTCAAAGGGTTATCGTCAAAGAGTGGGCCTTGCCCAAGCGCTTGTCGGCTTTCCCGAAGTGCTTATTCTCGATGAACCGACCTCGGGACTTGATCCCGAGCAGATTGTTGAAATTAGAGAGGTCATAAAGGAGCTTGGAAAGAACCATACCGTTATACTTTCCTCGCACATTCTCAGTGAAGTAAGTGCAATATGTGACAGAGTGATGATAATCAATAACGGCAAGATAGTTGCAACCGACTCCACCGAGAAACTTTCGGAAGGGTCTGATGCGGCAGCTCAACTTTTGAGTGTTCCTTCGGAAAATGCCGAGGAAGCTCTGGAAGCATTAAAACAAAAAGACGGAATAATGTCGGCAACCCTTGTTGGGCAGGGAAAAGAGGCTGTGTTGAAAATTGAAAGTTCGGGAGAGGATATTCGTAAAGCGATATTTTCCGTTATGTCGGAAAAGAATATTCCCATTTTAAAGCTTCAGCCTTCCGGAGACGGACTTGAAGAGGCGTTTATGAGAATAATACGAGGAGAGAACGAACAGCCGGATCCGGGCTTTATAACGGAAGAGGATGAGCCTAACGATGCTTCCGAAAAGAAGGGAGATGAAAGCTGATGTCCGCTATTTATTTCAAGGAAATGAAGAATTATTTTCGTACAATGACAGGGTACGGTTTTCTCGGGTTTTTTACCCTTATAATGGGATATTTTTTCATTTCTCAAAATATTGTGGTAATGAATGCCAATTATAACGAGACCTTATCGGGGGCCCTTATAATGTTTTTGATACTTATTCCCATTCTAACCATGCGCTCTTTTTCTGAAGAATCGGCACAGAAAACGGATCAGTTGCTCTACTGTGCTCCCGTGAACGTAAGTGATATAGTAATAGGTAAATTTCTTGCTGCAGCCTCCTTGTTTTTAATAGGTATGCTTATAACGGGCATTTTTCCCACAATACTTTATAATTTGTCCGAAGGGCGAATGGATACGGGGCTGACTGCGGTCGGCTGCGTAGGTTTTGTTTTTCTTGCTCTTTGTTTTATATCGGTGGGTATATTTATCTCATCACTGACGGATAATCAACTTGTTGCGGGAGCGGGAACATTTGCGGTCATATTTATGCTGCTTATGATGGATAATATTGCATCGAGTGCACCTATCGGAAATACGGCATCACTTGTTTTTGTTTCGGCAATAATCATTCTTATTGCGGTGTATATACACACATCCACAAAGAATATTGCCGTTGCCCTTCTTTTTGCCTTTACCGGGACCGTTATAGCGGGTGTGCTGTTCCTTATAAGGAGTAATCTCTATGATGGAGCCATTTCCGGTATACTCGGTTGGTTTTCGGTGCTTGCAAGGTTTGAAAATTTTTACCTCGGTTCGGTGAATGTAAGTGATGTTATTTATTACATTACTTTCTGTACTTTGTTTATATATCTTACCGTAGGGACAATAGAAAAGAGACGCTGGAGTTAAAATGAAAAAAATATTTACGGATAAAAGATTTAAATACGGCACCTATTCTGCGGTTGTTACGGTGGTTGTTACGGCATTTCTCATAATAATAAATCTTATTGCGGGAAAACTGAACAAAAGCTTTGATTTTTCAAAAACCGAAATGGGAGCCCTATCAAACGAAACAAAAGAGGTTCTTTCCTCTGTTGTAAACGATATAAAGATATATACCACTTTCGATACAAATGCTACCGATATCGTTACCGAAAGAACAAATCAGATAATAGACAGTTACAAACAGGCATGTTCCTCAATATCGGGTGAGAATATCGACCTTTATCTTCATCCCGATTTTGTAAAAAAGTATTCGGGGGAAACCGAAGGTGTGGCACGAAATTCCATTATTGTGGTTTGCGGCGATAAACATAAAATTATTCCCTACGAGTCTTATTATGATGAAAGCAAGCTTTCACTGAGCCTTGAAAGTGCTCTTACAGCCGCAATACGCCGAGTAAATGAGGATATTGAAGGAAAGATATATTTTGTGTCAGGACACGGAGAGGCAGACCCTTCTGCTTATTCTTCCTTCAAAAGTAAGCTTGAAACGGCGGGATATGTATGTGAGAGCATTGAGTTGATATCAAAAAATGTTCCCGATGATTGTACCGTTCTTTTTATGACGCCTTGTACCAAGGATTATACGGCGGAGGAAGCAGAGAAAATATCGGATTACCTTGCAAAGGATGGCAGACTTTTTGCGGTTTTGGGAGGAATAGAGGTAAAAAAATGCAAAAATATGCTCTCGATAGTAAATGCCTACGGGATAGACCTTGAAGAAGGTTATATTTACGAAGGAAACGAGGACAAATATTTACAGTTTCCCTATGCGATACTTCCGAATATTGCTCAAAGTGATATTACTTCAGGGCTTATCTCAGCTTCGGGAATGCTGCTTACTCCCGCAACACAGGCTCTTACCGATACGGCAGTAAAGAAAAACGACCTTACAAAAACGGTTATATTAAGCTCATCCGATGCGGCATATATTAAATCGGGGCAGGAAGAGAAAAATACCTCGGTAAACAAGGAACCCGGAGATAAGGAAGGTCCCTTTGAAATTGCTGTTACCGTTGAAGATAACACTTACACCGATACTTCTCACTCTACAAAGTTATTCGTCACAGGAACAAGCTTTTATCTGCTCGAACCGAATACAGACGGTATCGTTAACGGGGCGAACAGCGCCCTTGCCGTAAGTGCGGTAAGCTGGTTGAATGATAAAAGGGAAGAAGTTTTTATTCCTTCGAAATCTATAGACAATTCCGTATCAATGACACTTTCATCAGGTACGGAACAAAAGCTTAAAACTATTGTATGGCTTGTAATTCCGGGGGTTATTTTTCTTGCGGGAATTACGGTAGGACTTATAAGGAGACATAAATAATTGAAAAGAAGGCTTGTTGCCCTCGGTATTGCCCTTGTTATTTTGGCAGGCCTGGGTGGAGTATATTTTTTACTTGACAAAAAAGGAACGGTTTCTTCCGAACTTTCGTCAGACACAACGGAGAGCACTACTTCTCTGTTGCAAGGGGTTTCGGGGGAAACTGTTGTAAAAAGCGCTAATATAGTTTCGTTTTCTCTTAAAAACCAAAATGGAAGTCTTAATGCTTACAAAAAGGATGACAAATGGTATGTTGAGGGACTTGAAGATGCCGATTTTTCTCAAGAGGCTCTTTCTATGACAGCTTATGCTCTTTCGGATATAACAGCGGCACGCACCATAGATTCCCCCGATGATGATATTGCAAAATACGGGATAACGGAGTTTTCGGCAAAAGCAATAGGAAAAAGTGAACAGGGCGAAACCGTGATACTTACCGTCGGAGATGAAACAAGCGACGGTAAGTATCGTTATGTTGCCGTGGAGGGTGAAAAAAGAATTTATATGATCTCGTCAGCTTCCGCACAGTATTATATGGGAAGTGTCGATGATTATATAAATAAAAGTGTAGACAGTATAAATGCCGACGGTATAACATACATAAAGGTCACAAGACCCGAAAAAGATGAAGTTGAGATAAAATATGACCCAAACAATGCTCTTACAAAGGGCTTTTCAGAGGGAAGCGGACTTGCTGCCCTTATTATGAACAAACCCTATGAAAATGCTATTGTTTATCCTTTCGATCTTAAGGAAGAAATGCTTTCATCTCTAAATGAGCTTAAACCTGAAAAGCTTGTAAGTGCGGAAAAAACAGATGGTAAGGATTACGGCCTTGATAAGCCGAAAACTCATATTGAGCTTAAGGACAGTGAAAACCGCAGCATTATTGTTGATGTGGGAGATTCCGTTACAATTGAAAATGAAGTCTACAGATATGCGAGATTTAACGGGAAAAATGAAATATTCCTGACATCGGCTGCTGTTATAGCCGATTTTGAAAATGCGGATGCTTCCTATATAATTCAGCCTTTTATTGCCCTTCATCCAAGGAGCAATGTGGAAAAAATAGAAATAAAAAACAAGGATAAAGATTATACCGTCTTTTTTAAGACAGAGGGAGATAAAAAAATAGCTGTAGATGATGAAGGTGTGAAAAGAGATAACAGAAATACCTACATAAACGATAAATTGATCGAAAAGGAAAAATTTTCCGATTTTTACGAGGCGGTAACGGGAATAAGTTTTGATGATATTATAACCGATTATACAATAGAGGGAAATGTTACGGCTAAAATAGAGTATACCCTTTCAAACGGAGAAACGGATAGTATAGAGTTTTACGATTATGACAGTAATTTCTATATAACCGAAAAGGGAAAGGGGGCATATATGCTTGTTAGCAAGCAGGATATAAGAGCCCTGGTCGATTATGCTCAAAGGCTGATAACAGAAGAATAAATGCAAAAATAATATTTTTAAAAAGCAAAAATCGGGCTGTGAAGAAAACTGGTTATTCTTCACAGCCCGATTTTTTTATCAGTCTACACTAACACCAAAGAAATATATACCTTTCTTTTCAATTTTGACAGTTATTCTGTCAGCTTTATCTGTTTTGAATGTAACAGGTTGCGCTTTAGGATCTTTTCTGTGGGTGAGGGTAGTTTCGGAAACGTATGTTCCGTTACTTCCGGTAACGGTTACCTTAGACTCTGCATTGTTAGATGCGCTGCACATATAAAGTGAAACGGTATCTCCTGCTTTTGTATCAAATGTGAATTCCTTACCGGCAGCAATATCCATTCTATAGGCGGATCCATCTGTAAACAAATTACCAAATGCGGGATAATCGCTTGTCTTGTGATTTGTTACGGATGATATTCCGATTTTTTTCAAGTATTCGGGGATAGTTGCATCCTTTGAGGCAATAAAGCTTTCGATATAAATCTTATCGGACTCATTGATCGTTGTTGATTCCGTTTCGGGGTCGGAGCTTTCGGCGGTCTTGTGGTTGAGAATGTAGACAACATCAAGAACGTCCGGAGCATTTCCCGATCCGTCGCAGTTTCCTTCCGATGCGTCAAATTTGGGATCCGTTATCTGCTCTCCGCTTATATATTTAAGAAGATATGCAGCATCTATATCGTTTATTATGCCGTCTTTGTATACATCTCCGCTTCCATTGGAAAATGCAACATTAACATAGCCGTTTGTTGCACTTGAATTGATGACAGCTGAGGAAGTGTTTATAAGTTCCTGCGAAATAACCGTTACGGGAAGTTGTCCCGAGGTTGTGGGTGTCAGGTTTATGTTAAATAATGGCTTATTTGCTTCTATGCTGCCTACGTAAGCTACAACTACGGCATTTCCGTTTGCATACGCTTCTATCTCGGAGCCTGTGCCAAGGTTTTCCACAGAGTTGTAGGTTAGCCCCGAATCAAGCTTAAGGGCTACAAGATAGCCGCCGATTGTGTTGTTTGCGGTATCTGTGGCTGATATTTTGAGATTTGTCGCGTTGCCCTTTGTTCCGTCTATTTTCTCCACGGAAATATTAACGCTTCCCTCTGCTTGGGGCTGTGTTGTTTGTTCTTCTTTTGTGGTGGCTTCGGTTGAAGTCTCTGTTGCCGCCTTTGTGGTGGCTTCGGTTGAAGTCTCTGTTGCTGCCTTTGTGGTAGCCTCTGTTGTTATTTCGGTTACTGTTTGTGTGCTGTCGGGTAAAAACTGCATAAAGTAAATGTATGTATCCGTTGTACCTTTTGTAACGTAAACGGTTTCACCCGAGCCGATGTCAAATGTTGTTGTGCCGTTTGCGGCTATACTTTCCGTGGTGTCATTTATCTTGATCGTGGGGGCACTCTTCTTTGAATATGTATAAAGCAACAAAGTACCGTCGGTTTCTGCCGTGAAGTGGATATCCGTTGTAGATTCCATCTTTATTGCCGTTTTAAGGGTAGCACCTTTATAGCTTACAGATCCCGAATTGTACTCGTTTGAGCTTACATAGAAGAAGTTGTCGGTATTTTCACCTGTTGTGCCGTTCCAAATGTAACCGTCGGCATTTACTTCGGAGTTTGTATTCTCTGTGGTCGTTTCGGTGGGTTTATCGCTCTGAGAGCTTGTGGTGGCTTCCGTAGTAGCCTGTGTGGTGGATTCGATTTTCTTTGTTGTTACTTCCGTCGTTTCCGAACCGCTTACAGCTACGACCTTGAAGCTTTCAAGGTATGCATCCTTTTCGATGTTTCCGGATTTAAGTACATAAGTGCCGGGAACAACAGCTATGGAAACAGAACCCGAGGTTGCGATTGAAGTTATGGTTTCACCTATGTCATTTTGAAGTGTCATTCCGTATTTGCTTGAAGAGCCTGCGGAAAATGAAACAATAGCCTGTTGATTAACTGTGAATATTATACCGTTATCTTTTATCTTAACAACACCCGAACTTGATTTGCTTGCAGCATTAAGTATAGCATTATTAACAACTGTTCTGCCTGCCGAATATGTTGCCGAAAGATCCAAGTTATAGGGTAATACTAAGGGGGCTGACGGATATTCGCTGATTATCGCACTCGGAGTGGGATCCATGTCGATATCGGCTGCAGTCTTCATAACGCCCGCTTTTGCAATACAGTCGGCCTTAGCTTGAACGGCGCTTGTAGCCTCATAAGAATAGGGGAAGGAGCCGTCAAAGTCACTTTTGTAGGGGTGATTGTTTCCGCTTATTGCCTGTGTGGCACTTGTGGCGATCGTTGCGGAATTTGTTCCGGTACAAGCCGCGAAGTTATCGTTAAAGGATTTAACGTAGCCTGTTCCTTCCTTGGCGCTGTCCACCGGGTTTTTACAGCCGTCAAAATAGTTACCCTCGGAGAAAATATATGTATTTGCTCTGGGAGAATAGATATAGCTTGTGCCTGAACCGTTTTTGAAGTATGAGTTGTATATATGTACATTTGCCTGTCTTGAAAGAGGCTGTCTTGACCATACCTGATCGTAAAAATTGTGATGATAGGTAACATCATATTGAATACTCTTTGATGATGAGCCTATAAGGTTTGTTTTGTGATTTTGAATATAGTGGTTGTAGCTTTGTGTAAAGCCGTAGCCTCTTTTGAAGTCGAGAGAACCGTCGCCCTCAGCTTTGTCGGATTCGGCAGGGTTTTTACAATAGCCGGGCTCAAAGGTACAGTTATGTACCCAGCAAAATCTTATGGGAACGTTACTGTTGTCAAGCCATTCCTTTGATTGGGGATTAGTGCTCTCGGTTGCGGTACCCTCAAAGCCTATGGCATCTTCAGGGGTGTTTTTAAATGTAAGGTTTCTGAATTCTATACTGTTTGAGGCTCTTCCGGTGCCGGAAATAGCTTGGAAACCCCAGCCGTTTATGCAGGCATCGGTTCCTATTCCCTCAAAGGTAACGTTGTTTACATTCCACATTCTTGCAACCATACCGTTATCTCCAACAGTACCGCCGTTTCCCGTAGCATCGTATGCGGTAAGTCCGTTTATGTTGCCCGATGCGGGAACGGAGCCCAATGTATTCTCGTCTCCTGCATAAACCTCGCCTACAAACCTCACAACAAGAGGGGTATCGGAGGATGTAAGTTTTTTGAAAGTGTCTGCCTTTCCGCTTCCTGATGTGCTTCCCGAGGCGGTTGATTTATAGTTGAGTATATTTCCGATACCTACGGGAGAATCGCTCATACCGGGTATGGTGACGGTGTTTTTGTTTTCGTCCGTAACATATATTACTGTGGCGTTATTCTTTAATGAGCCGTCGTCATTATAGGCACCTACACCCGAATAACCTTTATCCTTTGCATCTTTATGTGCATAGCCTGTCCTGTCGTAGCTGTAAACGGGAATATCGCTTGCGGTCACGGTTCCGTTTTTTGTTGTTACCGATAGGTTATATGTACCTTCTCTAAGTCCGGGAATATCTATCCTTACTCCGTTTGAGGTGTCTCTTACAAGGTAGGTAAGATCGTCTCCCGTAAGATTTCCGCTGTAGTCACCCGAGTAGGATACGGCTGTTATGTCTGAGTCTTTTACATTTGTTACTTGTGCAAAAAGTGTTTCAAACCAGCCTCCCGCACTTAAAACGGGGTCTGCCGCATAGGCAGGGGTGATATTTAATGCCGAGAGCATAACGGAAGCAGTCAAAATTGAGCTTACCGCTCTTAATACTCTTTTTTTCATTTACTTTTTCCTCCTTAAGCTATGCTTGTTTTAAGCTTATAGGCATCAACAAGGGTCAGCTTTCCGTCACCGTTGAAATCGCCTCTTGATATTTGCTCATTTGTAAGTGAATAACCGCCTGTAAGGTATTTCAAAGCCAGGTGCAGATCTGTCAGGTTAACGTAGCCGTCTGCATTTATGTCGCCTTGAACAGCTTCGGTATTGTTTGTGATAACGGTAACATTACCTACTTCAATGTTTCGCTGATTATAGGATGCGGTTATAAATTTAATGTTGTCAATATAAGGTCTGTTTAAAGTTACTTCCGTTGAGGAGTTGTTGTTTACGGTAAGCTTAACGGTTTTTGCATCGAGATTTATGTCAAATCTGTATGTTGCTTCCGTTGTTCCCGTTTTGGCGCCCGTTTCGTATAAAGAATTTGCGTTTCCGTCCAATCTGAGCTTGTATTCATTTGAATCTGTTCTTATAGAAGCAACTTCAAGACCTGCACCCCAAAGCTGAAGCAATGTCCAGCCGTTTGAGGACGTGGGAGTTGTAAATGTTCCTTCTATGGTCAAAGTGCCGCTTGTATATGTTTTTCCCAAAGGAAGATAAAGTTCTGTGGTTGCACCTCTTTTATCTTTGCTGTCGTTGGTTCCGTCCGTGTCAACAACCGTTGCTTTATTGGGAGATATTTGAACATAGTTATTTCCTTGTGCTATCTGATTGCCCAAAATGGAGTAATATGCACTGTCGGAGGATATTGTTGAGGTAAGCTTTCCGTTTCCTGTGAAGGTGTAACCATTGTTGTACTTTATGCTTATTTCACCCTCGACAGCGGCGGTTGTAGCCTCTGTGCTCTCTTCTTGATGACTTGTTGTGGCCTCTGTACTCTCTTCATGTGTTGTGGTTGCTTCGGTGGTAGCGGAGGTTTCGGGTACAAAACTGTCGTCTACGGCACCGCCTATTTTATTTATTATGTATTTTGCGTTGAGAGTATTGTCACAATAATTGTATAGTGCTTCTCTGAGTGTACTGTTTATGTTGTAAGCAGTATCGTCCCCCGAGGTAAAGGAAAAGCCTGTGGCATCAACAAAATCAGCATTACCGTTAGCATTTCTTATTCTGCCTGCATATTGTTCAACCGTGTTTTTCGCCTCATCGGGAGTTTCAATCGATAAGCTTTGAACATAGCTGTCCTGGTCGAAATTGTTGTATGTGGCACCTGCTTCTGTGGTGTAGTTGACAGTTTGGCTTCTTAAATCGACTTGGCAAGCATCACCGTTTCCGGCTGTATTGCCGTTACTGTCAAGCTTCCATGAAGTAGTATCGGCGCTTTTTATTGTGTCTATCCTTGTATTGTTACACCACTTTATTGCACCTACGGGGTTGCTGTCTTCAAGAGTGTTGGAGCCGCCGCTTCCGTCACTGTCTTTGCCGACACTTCCTTGAAGGGTGGGATACTTGCAGTTTCTGAAGTAATTTCCCTCAACGAAGGCACTGGAGTTTTCCGATGCACCTACGCCGTATTTTGCGTTGCCGTCATAATAGTTGTTGAATACATGCACGGACATGGTTCTTATACGGGGATGACGCGAATCGGAATGGTCAAAGTGATTGTGATGATAGCTTATGTAGTTGTTTCCTGATTCACCCTTCATACCGCAAAGGGAGACTTTTCCGCCATCCCAGTAGTGGTTGTAGGATATGGTTACATATTGAGAATCATTTTTTACGTCGGTGGATCCGTCGCCTTTTGCCTTATCTCCGCTTCCCTCAATACCGTAGAATATTTCGTTGTTGTGGATCCATATATCCGTATTGTCGGTGTCAAGAGAAATGCCGTCGTCTTTAAAGTCGTGGATGGCAAGATTTCTGATCTCAACATTTCCGGCGTTTCTTAACAGGAAGCCGAAGTTTATTGTTGTATCAGAGCCAATACCCTCTATTGTGATATCGCTTTTTGTGTAGGCAGAGCTTGGCTTTATCTGAATGTAGCCGCTTCCGTTAAGCTGACTGCCCGAATAGTCTATCTTGCCGATAATTCTTACTATAAGGGGAGTTGAAGATCTTTTATTTCTGCTTTGAAGTATACTTGAAAGACCTGTAACTCCGTCGCATGTGACAGTGTCTATATCCGATGCGGATTTTATGTATATTATCTGTGCACCTGATTTAGGTGTACCGTCGTTGTTATAGGCACCTACAGCCTCTGTTTTGAATTTGCTGTTGGGGCTGAAAGCAAAACCTTTTCTGTCGTGAGCCTTTACGGTAACGTTTACCGTTTCGGTTACGGATTTACCTTTGGCTTCAACTTTAAGGGTGTAGTTTCCGGGGGCAAGTCCCACAACATCCGCTCTCCAGTGGCCGTCTTTATATTGACGGATAAGTTCATCGTCTATCACATTATAGTTTGATGATCCGTTAGATGCGTAGGATACCGTATATCCCGTTACACCGCTTGTTGATGAGGGGGTCCATTCAACAAATGCCGTTTCAAGAGAACCGGCACTGCTTGTGATGTTGACCTCGCTAGTTGCCGCTTGAACCGTGTGAACAACTGTCGGCAAAGAATAGAAATTCGGTATTCCTGCCGATACCATGCCTGCCGCAAGTACAGAGCAGACAAGTTTTGTAATTTTCTTTTTCATTCGAAAAATTACCTCCTTGCAAAACATCATTTGATAATTTTTGTGGGAAACAAAACATATAAAACACTGAAAAAAGCTCTTCCCACACTGATATTTATTTTAGTGCGTGGAAGAGCTTTAGTCAACGATATGCTGTAATGTAATTTTAATGAAATTTTAATGAAATTTTTAGCAAATTTTCACAAAAGTTGAAAATGTGATGTTTTCAGCTTTACTTATCCTTGTTTTTTCTCCAACCCTCTTTGTTCTCTTGTCTGTTTCTTGCTATTGCAAGGCTATCCTCGGGAACGTTCATTGTGATGGTGGAGCCTGCTGCGGTATACGCTCTGTCGGCTATCTCAACGGGGGCTATAAGGTTGGTGTTACAGCCTATAAAGACACCGTCACCTATCTTACAACGGTTTTTAACTTTTCCGTCATAGTTTACGGTAACCGTACCGCAACCGAAGTTTACACATTTACCCACGTCGGAATCTCCTACATAAGTAAGGTGACTTACTTTTGTGCCGTCGTCTATAACAGAATTCTTTATTTCAACGAAATCGCCTATTCTTACATGTTCGCCTATTTTTGAATCGGGTCTTAAGTAAGCAAAAGGACCTACCGTGGTGTAACTCTTTATTTCCGCTCTGTCAAGTACACTTGAGTTTATCGTTACACAGTCGGCGACCTTTGAAGAGTTTATTTTTGTGTTCGGACCGATTATACAGCTTACACCTATTTCTGTTTTTCCTTCAAGCATACAGCCGGGATAAATTATGGTGTCTGCACCTATTTTAACATCCGAGCCTATGTATGTATTTTCGGGGTCGGTTATGGTAACGCCATCAAGCATAAGTTGCTCGTTTATTCTTCTTTTCATTACTCTGTTGGCATCGGCAAGCTGGAGTTTGTTATTTATGCCCATAAATTCGTCGAATTCTTCGGCTTTGAATATTCCCACTTTACCGGATTGCTTTGCAATTATTTCAAGGGTATCTGTAAGGTAATATTCGCCTTGAGAGTTATTGTTTGAAAGTTTGCCAAGGGCATCGTAAAGGGCATCTCCCGAGAAAATATATACACCCGTATTTACTTCGGTAATCTTTTTCTCATCTTCGGAAGCATCTTTTTGTTCCACTATTTTTGAAAACGCATCTCCGTTTTTAACTATTCTGCCATAGCCTGTGGGATCCTTCGCTTCTGCGGAAACAACCGTTACGGTGTTCTTGTTTTCTTCGTGAAATTTTGCAAGGGCTGTTATCGTTTCCTTTCTTATTAGGGGAGTGTCTCCGCAAAGAATGATAACATTTCCGCCCTTTATGAATTCACCTGTTTGCTTAACTGCATGACCTGTGCCGAGCTGTTCTTTCTGAAGAGCAAATTCAACATTGTCACAACGTGTTTTTATAGTTTCCTCCACCATTTTTGACATATGTCCCACAACAACGCAAACCTTTGTTGCACCTGCCTGTTGAGCTTGTTCTATAACATACTCCACCATAGGCTTGTCGAGAACTCTGTGCAAAACCTTGGGAACATTTGATTTCATTCTTGTACCCTGCCCTGCGGCAAGAATAACCACTTTTAAAGTATCCATTTAATTACACCTCATTTTTTTTGGAAAACACCGATATCGGTGCTTCTTTAGTATTATTAAACCTATTGCAAAATCCGACACCATAACTATCCATATAAGCGGTAGTATGGGCCATAATGGATTTAGTGCAAAGGCATTTTCAAAATTAAAGCACAATGCATTTATAAGAGCACTTCTCATTCCGCACATCATACAATGCGCACCTTCATCACAAAGGGAATGAAAGGGCTTAAACAAAAGCATTGCAATGCCCGTAAGTGTATAGACTGTATACATAAATACACGGGCAAAATAAAATTCTCTGTCGTAAAGAAATTTCATCTAAGCTGCCCTCGCTCCGATGTTTATAAACTGATCTATCAAAACAAGAAATCCTGCGAACAGCTCTATAAACGGTAGACAGATAAAAAGCCACATAAAGGGGCAAAATAAGCTTTCTTTTTGGGAAAGATAGAACAAATAGCCGCCCTGAACAGAAAACACAAGTATTGCAAGTCCGAGAATGAACTTGACGATCCTGCTTTTAATACACACTAAGATAATACATATCAAAAGTATTATAACCGAAACGGCAAACATTTCCGTGAACATTTTGTTTGTCAAAAATTCCGCTACGGTAAGGGTGTATTCATCTCCTGCATTGCCGGGAGGTTTAAGTTCGATGTAGCATAGAAAAATGACAAGCACACCGTAAAATATAGCGGACATGGCGGCAATAAAGGCGGCAAATTTAGTGAGTTTAAAATGCTTAAGGTTTTCTTCAAACTCACAACCGCATTCCGGACAAATGCCATCCTCTCCGATATCCACCTTTTTTTTGCACTTCGGGCATACTATGGTCACGTATTCCGGATCCCTTTCGTGCAACAGCTTATTTAATTCTTCACCCTCATCATCTCTCTCGTTTATTTCATCAAGCTCTATTGGGTCAAGCTGTTCGTATTCTTCGTTTTTGTCTGCATCCTTCATTAAAACACCTGCCCATCGTTTATGGTTTGTAACTATTATACAGTATTATTTCTTTTCGGGCAAGCTTCAATTATTACATTTCCACAACAAAATTGTTTCATAGCCCGTTTTACACAAAAAGCTTAAGGAAACAATGATCAATTGATCGGTGCTTCATTAAATAATACACTTGATTTTTGCTTTGTTAAATGATAAACTGACAAAAAAGAACCGAAGGTAGAGAAAATGAAGGAAATTGTCATTGATGCGGCACAAAAGGGGCAAAGACTCGATAAGTTTGTTTTAAAATATTTAAATAAAGCACCTGCCTCCTTTGTTTACAAGATGCTAAGGAAAAAGAATATAAAGCTAAATGACAAAAAAGCATCGGGAAATGAGCTTTTAAACGAGGGGGACAGTATAAAGCTGTTTTTTTCGGACGAAACCGTAAGCCTGTTCAGACAGGAAAAAGGAGAAATAAAAAAGACCTCGTCTCTTCCGGAAATAATTTACGAGGATGAGAATATTATAGCTTTGAACAAACCCGCAGGACTTATTGTTCACCCCGATGCGAACCATAAAACAGATACATTGAACGACAGGATAATTTACTACCTGTATTCAAAAGGAGAGTATTTGCCGGGTGATGTATTCAAACCATCAGTGTGTAACCGCCTTGATATAAATACAAGCGGAGTTGTGGTTGCCGGCAAGAATTATGCGGCGCTTAGAGAGCTTTCCCGTGCTTTTAAAGAACATTCCCTTAAAAAGGAATATTTGACTGTTGTAAAGGGCGAAATAAAGACACCGGGGCAAATAGAAGGATATTTGGCAAAGACGGAAGGTAATTTTGTAACGATATCTCCCCAAAAGGAAAAGAATACAAAATATGTTAAAACCCTCTACTCTCCCGTAAAGGTGAGAGATGGTTTCACTCTTTTGAATGTGGAACTTTTAACGGGAAAATCTCATCAGATAAGAGCTTGTCTTTCTTATATAGGACATCCGATAGTTGGGGACGGGAAATACGGAGACATGAATACAAACAGGTATTTTTACGGCTTCGGATTGAAAAATCAGCTTCTTCATGCCAAAAGGCTTACTCTTTTTACTGAAAATGAGCTTAAATACCTTTGGGGCAAAGAACTTGTTGCACCTGAGAACCATGTGTTTAAAAGGGTGCTGAAAGGACTTAATTTAAATGTATGATGTTGTAATATATACAGACGGGGCCTGTTCGGGGAACCCCGGAAAAGGAGGGTACGGAGCTGTTCTTCTTTACAAGGGAAACCGACTTGAGCTAAGTGAGGGTTACAGAAAAACCACTAACAACAGAATGGAAATACTTGCGGTGATAGTCGCTTTGGAGGCACTTAAAAAGCCTTGTTCGGTCACGGTTTACTCTGATTCGCAATATGTTGTGAATTCCGTGGAAAAAGGATGGATATACTCTTGGAAGAAAAAAAACTGGATAAAATCAGATAGATCCAAGGTTAAAAACATTGACCTCTGGGAGAGGATGCTCCCTCTTTTAAATAAGCATAAAGTAAATTTTATTTGGGTGAAAGGACACGCCGACAATAAGGAAAATGAAAGATGCGATTATCTTGCCACAAATGCCGCAAATGGCGAAAATTTGCTTATAGATACCGTTTTTGAAAAGGAAGAATAAATATGTTCAGTGCATTTATAGAAGGTGCGGAAATTAAGGAGCTGATGACGAAACTCCTTACGGGTGATGAGTTTGATTTTTACGAAATGAGAAGTGCGGAAATAACCACCTGCATGGCATATTCGTTGGACGGCAGACTTAACAAGGAATGGTTTGACGAACAGAGAAGTGAAGAATGGATAAAATGGGAGGAGGCTAAGCCTTCGGTAAAAAACATTATAAAGGGAAAAAGAAAACCGCAAAAAATGAAAATAGTGCTTTCTGTACCCGAAGATATAGCGGTAAAGGTACATCCCAATGCAAAGGCACTTTTTTTGAATTTATCATTCGGTGGCGATAAAGTGGTCGTAACGGGAGCTTCAAGTCAAAGAGAATTTTCGCTTGATAAAACCCTTGATGAGGCATGGAACCTACAGCTTACAAAGTTTTTCAAAAAAATATGTGCGGTGAATTATACTTAAGGAAGCACTGATAAAATAAAAATCTTGAAAGCAGACACCTATGATAACAAAATTTATTTACAATTGAAAAATATTATGCTATAATGTCATCAGTTATTATCATAAAATGAATGGAGTGGATCAGATATGACAATTACAAAGGAAAAAGACGGAAGCAAACTTACAGTTAAAATCGAGGGCAGACTTGATACTACCACCTCACCTCAGCTTGAAGGCGAGCTTAAAACAGCTCTTGATGATATATCGGAACTTGTTTTTGATATAAGTGGTCTTGAGTATATCTCATCGGCGGGACTCCGTGTTCTTCTTACAGCACAGAAGGTAATGAACAAGCAAGGAAATATGACAGTAAAGGGAGCAAACGAGGCTGTAATGGAAATATTTGAAGTTACAGGTTTTGTTGATATACTTAATATCGAATAAAAGGAGTTTGTTATGAAAAAATTCAGAGCTTTTTTAACAACTATGCTTGTTACATCTGCAGTGGTATCATCTGCAACCGTTGCCAAAGCGCAAACTATGCAGGCGGTTTTTTCTTTGGAAAATAACAGTTTGACAGTTGACGGTGTTGAAACTGCCATGGATGTAGCGCCGATTGTTGAAGACGGAAGGGTGCTTGTGCCCATAAGAGCGATCGTTGAGTCATTGATAGGTTATGCCGAGTGGGATGCCGAAGAAAAGTCTGTTTATATAAGCACTCCCGATGCGGATGTAACCATGCGTGTTGACGATCCCGTTGCGATAGTAAACGGAGAAGAGGTAAGTCTTGACGTACCTCCCACAATAGTAGATGAAAGAGTTCTTGTGCCTCTTCGCTTTGTGTCCGAGAATATGGGTATGGAGGCAAGTTGGAATGAGGATACAAAGGAAATTATCGTTTCCGCTGTTGTAGGAGACGATGAGGCATTTACCTACAGTGCAAATACAGAAAGCGGAAATGTTATTACCGTTACCGAAAAGGGTGCTCAGGTATGCGACAGCAAGGGTAATGTTATCGGCGAGTATGCCAACACTCAGATCTCCGAGTTTGTATATGAAAACAAACAGGGTAAAAAGGCGATTATCATTAGCAATAATGGTTATGAAATAGAGTACGACGGAAAGAGATATCCCCTTACGATTGATGAAGACGGTTCCGGAACTTTTGAAGGCGGAACAGTGTCCTCCATCTATTCAAACGACATGGTTGTTAACGGAAGCGACCGTTATACCTCTACAGGAGAAATTCGTGTATTCTTCAAGGGAGAAGAGGGTGACCTTACTCTTGTAACAGGCTATAACGGCACTGCGGATGATTGTGTTATTTATCCCGACGGTACCGAAGACAAGACTCAAAGGGAGTACTATTCTCTTTTTACAGGCTCCGATGGTAAGCTCTATGCTTTCAAAAATATGTGGCTTATAATAATGGATCCCGACATGAAGGTTCTCAAGGAAATCAAGTTTACCGATCACTATGAGGTATACGGAGAGGACTATAAGCTTATATCGACCGATGATGGCGGCTACGCTTTGATTTCGCCCGATGGAAGCCAAGTTGAGTTTACTTTCGATAAGAGTGATGACAAGTATTCAAACAACGGAGAGGGAGAACTTGAAGTTTCCTTATACTATTACAAGGGCAGCGACGGAAATCAATATTTGACAAAATATGATGCCAAAAATGACGAATATTCCATAAGTGTCATTAAGAACGGCAAAGAAGAAAAAATTGGAAATTATAACGGTTCTTATCTTGAATATACATCGGATGACGGTGTTTATACGGATATAACCGTACCAAACAAAGATGAAGTGATTGTTTATCCCGATGGAAGCGAAGTTGTCATAACATTAAATGAAGGCTGACAAAAAAAGGACGGTTTAACCGTCCTTTTTTGCAGTTCTGTATGAATTGATTTAAGTTTATTAATGAGTAACGCCCTTATCCTCTCCGTGTTCGGAGCAATCTATTGTTGCAATAAATCCACTTTGTGCATCGTATGTTATGGTGCAAACATGTCCGCTTTTATCGGTATAGGAATTGTCGTCGTTAACGGTGCCGCCTACATCGGCAGCGGCAAGCTCAAGAGCTTCTCTTTTGGTATGCTTATTTGCAGTATAGGCCATATAACTCCTTTTAAAGGTGATCCTGTTTGCTTGACAGACCTCAAGGTCGGCATTCCTTTTAAGGCCGGTGTAGGAAGGAAGGGCAATGGCTGTCAGAGTTGCGAGTATAGCTATAACGACGATAAGTTCAATTAAGGTAAAGCCATTCTTGCTTTTCATAATATCATCCTCCGCTTTGTCTATATACAATTATTTGCGAGATATTATATAATACCTGTTAACATATTTCAACAAAAAAACTTTACAAAATTAACAAATAATTAATATTTATTTTTGGAGGGTTAAATCTGTTGACAAATGTCGGCAGCTATATTATAATCTTAATGTTGTATAGTGGTATGGATACGTATTGCTTCAACTTTATGCCGGAGTGGCGGAATGGTAGACGCGACGGACTCAAAATCCGTTATAGGTGACTATGTGTGGGTTCAAGTCCCATCTCCGGTATTTTTTCGGACAAACTCCGAAAATGTTTTTGTCACCTTATATTAGCTGACAAAAATGATAACACTCATTCGGGGGGATAGGTGTAGATATGGATGAATTTAAATTTAACCAAATAGAAAGCAGAACAAATGAGCTTGTTGCAAAGGTCAATGAGATCACAGTTAAGATAAATACATATATGGGCTTTTTCATGAAGCACGAGGATGCCATAAGCAAGTTGCAAGAGCAAATGTCTTCGGCAGAAAGCAGTGCTTCCGTGGAGAACATTCTTAATGAGCAGGGCAAAAGGATCGTTAAAAATGCCGAAAGAACACAGGGCATAGAAAAAACTATCGAAGAGCTTGCACAAAGAGAGCAAAACATGGAATCTATGCTTAACGCTTTGTCCGAAAGACAGACCGGCACGGGAAACGGCGTGGATTTGTCATCGATAGAACAAAAGCTCAACGAGCTTGAAGAAAAGCTTTCTTCTCTTCCTGCTTCAAATGTTACCGATGGCAGCTCTGTAGTGCTCATTAACAGAGTTAACGAACAAGAAGATGCTATTGATGCCATCAGACAAAATTCGGCGAGACTTGAGTCAATATTGAACGAGATAATAAAAAGAACGGGAGAGGGCGGTGTTGGCACCGCAAATGTGGATTTATCTTCTGTTGAAAGTAAGATTCTCGATCAAAACAGAGTTATAAATCAGCTTACTCAAAAGAGTAATAATTCCGATGCCCTTATTCGAACTCTTATAGAAAAAAACAAGCAATACGATCAGCTTATCACCTCGGGTGCGGAGGGCGGTCTTATGCTTGGCGGTGGCACTCAGGATAAGCTTATAAGTGACCTTTCGGCAAAGGACAGAAAGCATGATGAACTTATAAGTGAGCTTTCCGAAAAGATTAATATGCATTTTAAGCTTATAAACGATTTCAAAAGTGAAAACGATTCTTATAGGCATGATATAGACGATTGTAAGCAACAGCTTGCATCTTTGAGAACACAGTTTACAAACAGCAAGGTGATCACACCTCAGTTCGGAAGAAGAGATAAAAAAGAAGGCGGTATATCCGCAGGGGTAATTTTTGCTATTATAGCTCTTATTTTAAGTATAATTACTTTTATAAGAACCGACCCCAATTTATCATCTCCCTCCTATGATTCAAACAATGAAACCGAGGTATCCACAGCTGCTACGGTTACTACCGTTGCAAGCGATGCTTTGGCAGAGTAAATTACAAAGGAGCCCAAAGGGCTCCTGTTTTAGTATTGTAAATATATTGGATATTGTGTAAACAAAAAATATGTGCTATAATGAATGACAGTTTTTCAGCGGAGGTGATTGCAATGAATATACAATGGTATCCGGGACATATGACCAAAACCAAAAGAATGATGGAAGAAAACATCGGTTTGGTTGATGTGGTAATTGAACTGCTTGATGCAAGATTACCATATAGCAGTAAAAATCCGGATATTGATGATTTGGCAAAGAACAAGCTAAGACTTATAATTTTAAATAAATACGATCTTGCAGACCCCGCCAAAACAAAGCTGTGGAGCGATTTTTATAAAGAGAAAGGCTTTAATGTCGTTACGGTCAATTCCATAAACGGAAAAGGTGTTAAAGAAATTGCCCCCGCCTGCTCCGAACTTATGAAGGATAAACTTGAGGCGCTTAAAAAAAGAGGAAGAATATTCAAGCCTACAAGAGCAATGATCGTGGGCATACCGAATGTTGGCAAATCTACGCTTATAAACAAACTTGCGGGAAAGTCACTTGCCAAAACGGGTGATAAGGCCGGAGTAACAAGGGGAAAGCAGTGGGTCAGAATTGTGAAAGGCCTTGAAATGCTTGATACACCCGGTATATTGTGGCCGAAGTTTGAAGATGAAACTGTAGGAAAGCTACTTGCTTTTACGGGAGCGGTAAATGATGATATACTTGACGGGCCCGAGCTTGCTCTTTCATTGATAGAGTTGCTTAATGAGCAATACCCCGAAGCAATAAGGAACAGATTTAATATTGATTATACCGAAAACAATACTCCTTCCGAAATTTTTGAAATGATGGGAAGGAAGAGAGGCTTTCTGAAAAAAGGCAACGAAGTTGATTATGACAGGTGCGCCACCATATTTTTTGATGAATTTCGTGCGGCAAAGCTTGGCAGGATAACTCTTGACAGATTGCCCGGAGAAAATTAATAGATGTTTCACTATAAATATCAATAACATATACGGGACAGTTATTAACCCTCCTGTTCCGGAGAATGCGGTTGCATATCTCAACAAAAACTAAGGTTACGGAAATACCGATTGGATCATATCCGCTTGATATATCGATCGGTGTTTTTTACGGGGACCTTTGGTCCCCTTTTTTTGGAGGTAAAAATGTATTATTTAAAAACGGAACATAGCTTTGATTCGGCTCATTTTCTTTCGGGCTATGACGGAAAATGCAAAAACATACATGGGCACAGATGGAAGGTGGTCGTGAAAATAAAATGTGCGCAATTATCTCAATCGGGAAATTCGAGAGAGATGATAGTTGATTTTGACAGTCTTAAAAAGGATCTGAAAAAAGAAACGGATGCGCTTGACCATTGTTTAATTGTCGAAAAGGGCACCTTGAGGGAAAAAACACTTGAAGCTTTCAAAGAAGAAGGTTTCAGACTTGTTGAGGTGGATTTTAGGCCTACAGCCGAGAGTTTTTCAAAATATTTTTACGATAAAATGAAAAATTACGGTTACGATGTGGCAAGTACGGAAGTTTATGAAACACCGAACAACTGTGCCGCATACAGTGAGGAATAAAATATGTATGTTGCGGAAAAATTTGTTTCGATAAACGGTGAGAGCAGAAGGGCGGGACAGCCGGCGGTTTTTATTCGCTTCAGAGGTTGTAATCTCGCCTGTTCCTATTGTGATACAAAATGGGCAAACACGGCACAGTGCCCCGCACAGGATATGACGGTGGAACAGATAAAAGAATATATCCTTTCAACGGGGATAACAAATGTTACTCTTACGGGAGGAGAGCCTCTTTTGCAAAAGGATATGAAGGAGCTTCTTTCTGTTTTGTGCGACGGGAAACTGTATGTTGAAATAGAAACAAACGGAAGTGTGGATGCCTCCTTTACAAAGAAAATTAAAAATCCTCCGTCTCTTACCCTTGATTATAAGACCCCTTCAAGCAATGAAGAGGAACGGATGTATATGCCAAATTACGAGCTTGTCGACACAAATGATACCGTTAAGTTTGTTTGCGGTAATAAGGCGGACCTTGAAAAGTCCCTTAAAATAATTAAAGAATATAATTTGGATAAAAAATGTGCTGTTTATTTTTCGGCAGTGTTTGGGCAGATTGAACCTAGGGAAATAGTTGAATTTATGCTTGAAAAAAAGCTTAACGGAGTGAATTTGCAACTTCAGATGCACAAATATATATGGGATCCGAATAAAAAAGGAGTTTAAAATGATAGATACAAAGGCTATTGAAGAGCATATAAGAGGAATATTGGCGGCTTTGGGAGATGACCCCGAAAGAGAGGGTCTAAAGGATACGCCAAAGAGAGTGGCAAAAATGTATACAGAGGTTTTTGAGGGAATGAACTATACCAACGAGGAAATAGCGGATATGTTCAACAAAACCTTTGATGAGGATACAGCTACCGGCTCGGATGATCTGGTGGTGGTAAGAGATATAAATGTATTTAGCTACTGTGAGCATCATCTTGCTCTTATGTATAACATGAAGGTATCTGTTGCCTATATTCCGAAAGGAAAGGTGATAGGTCTTAGCAAAATTGCAAGAATCGCGGATATGGCGGCAAAAAGACTTCAGCTTCAAGAAAGGCTCGGTAATGATATTGCCGAAATAATGTCTCTTGTTACAGGGTCAAAAGATGTTGCTGTTATGATAGAGGGTTGTCACAGCTGCATGACGGCAAGAGGTATTAAAAATGTGAATGCAAAGACATTTACAACAACTTTGAGAGGTCGTTTTGAAAAGGAGCTTGCCCTTCAGCAGAGGATAAGAGGTGTGATGTGATGAGAGCACTTGTTTTGTCAAGCGGCGGAGTGGACTCGACCACCGCTCTTGCAATGGCGGTGAAAAAATACGGAAATGATAATGTGGTTTCACTTGCAATGTATTACGGACAAAAGCATGACAAAGAGCTTAAGGCATCGGAGGCTGTGGCTGAATATTACAAGGTTGAACATATAGTGTTGGATTTGGAAAAATTATTCACCTACAGTGATTGTGCCTTACTTAAAGGTTCAGATAAGGAAATACCCTCCGAAAGCTACGGTGAACAGTTGAAAAAAACCAATGGTTCTCCCGTTTCCACTTATGTTCCGTTCAGAAACGGCTTGTTTATTTCCGTTGCCGCAAGTATTGCAATTTCAAAAAAATGCAATATAATATATTACGGAGCGCATGCCGATGACAGTGCGGGAAATGCTTATCCCGATTGTTCACCTGAATTTAACAAGGCTATATCCGATGCTGTTTTTCTCGGCAGCGGAGGAGAACTTAAGATAGAAGCTCCCTTTGTAAATTTAAACAAGGCCGATATCGTAAGAAAAGGCCTTGAGTTAAATGTTCCCTATGAGCTGACTTGGAGCTGCTACCAAGGCGGAGATAAGCCTTGCGGGAAATGCGGTACATGTATAGACAGAATCAGAGCATTTAAACTTAACGGAATTGATGATCCATGTATGAAAGAACAAGATTGACATGAAGGACGGAACGATTTTGTCCGCCTCGGCAAACATTCACTACAGCCTTGGAGGCAGCGGTGAAGAAGTGCTTGTGTTTTTGCACGGTAATGGCGGAAGTATAGAAAATTTTAAAAATATCATACCTTTTTTTGAAGATAAATACACTGTTTTGGCTGTTGACTCAAGGGGGCACGGACAATCGGGGTTTGGAGCGGGAGAGTTGTCACTGGGAACCATGGCAATAGACCTGGGAAATTTGTTGGATCATCTCGACTTTAAAAAGGTAAATATTTTAGGCTTCAGTGATGGGGCAAATATTGCGATGCTTTTCGCGCTTGCAAGACCTGAAGTTGTGGACAGGCTGATACTTGTGGGAGGAAATTATAATTTTTGGGGACTTACACCTATGGCCGGAGCCATGATATTGCTTGGTTATGTTTCCGCATCTCTTACAAAGCTTGTAGACAGGAGAGCCACCCTTAACAAGGAACTTTTTTCTTTGATGGTGAAGGAGCCGAATTTAAAAAGAGAATCTCTTTCGGGGATAAAAGCAAAGACTCTGGTCGTAAACGGAAATAGGGATATGATAAGAGTAAGTCATGCGAAAAATATTGCAAGCACTATACCAAATGCCCGTTTGGAACTTGTTAACGGAGATCATTTCTATTTGTTTAAGGAATATGAGCACTTTAACGAAATGGCATATAGATTTTTAAGTGAGGGAAAATGATGCGGTGTTACAGGTGCGGTGCACTAATGAACGAAAATTATAAATTTTGTCCGGAATGCGGAATAAATCTCGCAATACGACCCTCCGAAGGAGCTAACAATTTTAACGGTTACAGACAAGAGAGTTTTCAAGATGTGCGAAACACATATTCATATCCGAAATCGGTGCAAAATCCATATTATTACAACAAGGATGTTATACTTCCGGGAGAAAAAATATATCCTATGGCAAAATATGGAGAGACTCATATTTCGGAAGAGGGGAAAAAGAGAGATATATTTCTTTTTTGCGTGGTGATGATAACAGTTCTCACACTTATGATGATCGTAATTATACTCGGACCGTTCGATAAAAAGGACGGCGATGGGGAACAAATTGAATTTGAACAGCAAGAGGAGGTTCAGGTGTGACTGAAATAAAGAAATATAAAGGACGCCCGACGAATCATGAGAACAGCTCGGAAAAAGAAACGAAATGCTATGATTTTCTTGATAGCCTCGGCATCGAATATGAGGTATGTACTCACTATGCAGCGGAAGATATGGAATTGTGCAAGGCGATAGAAGAAAAACTCGGCTGTGAGATATGTAAAAACCTTTTCCTTTGCAACAGACAGGAAACGGCTTTTTATCTTCTTATGATGCCTGCTGATAAGCCCTTTAAAACAAAGGAGCTTTCAAAGCAGATAGGTTCAGCAAGGTTAAGCTTTGCCTCTGCGGAAAAAATGGAGGAGTATCTTAACATTACCCCGGGTTCGGTTAGCGTGCTCGGACTTATGAATGACAGTGAAAATAAGGTAAGGCTTCTTATTGATGATGAGCTGACTATGCAAGAATATATAGGAGTTCATCCGTGCAAAAATACCGCTTCTGTAAAGTTGAAAATGGAAGATATACTTGAAAAAGTGCTTCCGAAAACTAAACATGACATAACTTTTGTGTCTCTTATAGGAGAATAATATGAATAATATATTCAGACATAACACCAATATTAAAAAGAGTTTTTACACACTTATTGTGGTACTTATAGCGATATTGTTTTATCGCTACACGGAAAATATGGAAATATCATCCTTTCTTCCGGGAATATTTAAAGTTATGGCACCCTTTATAATAGGGGCGATAACAGCCTATGTTCTTAACAGCGGGATGAAGGGCCTTGAAGAGAAGGTTTTACTTCGCTTTAAATTTTTTCAAAAAAGGAAAAAATGGGCAAGAACAATTTCTCTTACCATAAGTCTTATGCTTTTGCTGGGAGTTATTTTGGGAATAATCGGATATATAGTTCCCGAGATCATACAAAGTGCTCAGTCTGTTATAGAGTGGCTGGGAAAGATAAATCTTGATGATGTAAGAGAACAAGCCGATAAAATACTTACAAGGTACGGCATTGAAATAACAGAGTCAACATATAATACTATAATCGGCTCTATACGAAAATTTATAGATAATATAACAGATCAGCTCAAATATATACCCGATATGTTCTCTAAGGTGGTTGCTCACGTTATAGGCTTTGCATCTTCAGCAATAAATGTGATCATAGGTATTATGGTGGCTATCTATCTCCTAAGCGATAAGGAGTTTTTTATAGAAAGAGGAAAAAAGACTCTGTATCTTTTCTTTAATGACAATAATGCTAAGGTCATAATAGATACCGTAAAGAAGATCAATTCCGCGTTTAACGGCTTTTTCTTGGGAAAGGCGATAGATTCACTTATAATAGGCATCATTTTCTATATAGGTGCTGTTATAATGCAGTTTCCGTATCCATCCCTTTGTGCGCTGGTAATAGGAATAACGAATATGATTCCTTATTTTGGTCCTTTTATCGGTGCGGTGCCCGTTGTTGTGCTCATAATTCTTACAGAACCCGTAAAGGCTCTTTGGTGCACAATATTTATAGTTTGCCTTCAGCAGTTTGACGGTATTATTTTGGGACCGAAGATTTTAGGAGACTCTATAGGAATGAAGCCTTTGGGTGTTATTTTTTCGATTATTGTCGGAGGTGCCGTTGCAGGTCCTTTGGGAATGTTTTTCGGAGTTCCCATATTTGCCGTGGTATTTACAATGTTTGAAGATGCGGTTGATAAGGTATACAGCAAAAAAAAGGGGATACCTTTAGTTAAAGCAGAAACTGCAAAACCTTCCCCCGAAAAAAAAGAAAAACACGAAAAAATTGCACAAAAGGATGAAAGTGACAATAAAAACAATGGATGACAGACAGAAAAAAAGCCGTTTCATATTGGCATTTATGATGCTGTGTTATTGCTTGCCTATTGCGTATGTATTCGCAGCAAAAAATATGGGAATAAATGCGGAGAATAATAGCTTTATTATATTTACTCTGCTTTTTCAGCCCTTTTATTTGTTTGCCATACCTACAGTTATATTGTCGAAGGCGTTTAATATAAACCTAAAGCAGACATTGCCTCTTAAAGAATTGAGAGGTTCGGAGATTTTGGTTGTGATACTGCTTACTGTGCTTTTTCTCCCGTTAATGTCGGTAGTTGCAAGTGTGCTGTCAAGGTATGTTAACACATCCTCATCAGCGGCAGTATCAGCATATATTCAAGCGTTTCCTCTTCCGCTTTCATTGCTTGTATTTGCTCTTCTTCCCGCTATAAGCGAAGAACTTGTGTTCAGAGGTGTTTTTTTACCCATATTGCGTGAATACAGCGAAATTGAAGCTATAGTGATCTCAGCCGTATTTTTCGGCTTAGCTCATAATAATGCTTATCAATACGGATATGGCTTTTTTGCAGGCTTGTTTTTGGCATATCTTGTTTGTTCCACGGGCTCTTTGTATGCATCGGTTATTTCTCACTTTACAATAAATGCTTTGCAGGTGGTTTTGGCATATATTTTTAAGAATACTTCCCAAATTGCGAACATTACCGAAGAGGCGGCAAAACAAACCACATTTAAGCAAAACAGTATATTGATTGTGATTTTTTTTGGATTGTTTTGCATTACGGCGGAGCAATTTTCAAAAAGACACAAAATAGAAGGGAAAAAATTTGTCGGGGATTCCTTGCAAGACAAAAATATAATAACGGCAGTCTTGCTAAGTGCAGTTGCTGTTTTGTGGGCATCAATAAAAGCTCGGGGAATGTAAAATGGAATTGGATAAAGAATATATATTAAAAGTTGAGGAAAGTATAAGAAAAAAATATAAAAAGCAGCTTTTTTCAAAATTTGTCAAGGCTATAAAAAACTATGAACTTGTTCTTCCCGGAGACAATATTGCCGTGTGCATTTCGGGAGGAAAGGATTCTATGCTTATGGCAAAGCTTTTTCAGGAGCTCAAAAAGCATAATAAATTTGAGTTTGGACTTAAATTTATTGTAATGGACCCCGGATATTCCGCTAAAAACAGAGCTCTTATAGAGAACAATGCCAAAAAGCTCTCTATTCCCGTGAAAATTTTTCAATCGGAAATATTTGATTCGGTGGAGAATATAGAAAAATCTCCCTGTTATCTCTGTGCAAGAATGAGAAGGGGATATCTTTATGCCTTCGCACAAAAAGAGGGCTGTAATAAAATTGCCTTGGGTCATCATTATGATGATGTTATAGAAACTATCCTAATGGGTATGCTTTACGGTTCTCAGATACAGACAATGATGCCAAAGCTGCATTCTTCGAATTTCAAGGGCATGGAGCTTATTCGCCCGCTCTATCTTATAAGAGAGGAAAGCATAAAAGCGTGGCGAGATTATAACGGGCTTGAATTTTTAAGATGTGCCTGCAAGTTTACGGAGAATATTGAAAAAGCCGATAAAGAGAACACTTCAAAAAGGCTTGAAATAAAAAAGCTTATTGCTTCATTGAAGGAAACGAACCCGAATGTTGAAGCAAATATTTTTAAAAGTGTTGAAAACGTAAATATAGATACGGTTGTGGAATATAAGCAAAAAGGGATAAGACATAATTTTCTTGAGGATTATTAAAATGAGGCTCAGTCAATGATATTCGTATTCCGCAGAAATAAATTTCTGCTACATACTCATAACCAACGGAATTGCAAGCAATTCCAAATTCAGTGGGAGCTTGGTCATTGCACCACAAAGATAGATGTGGACCGGCTTTGCCGGGCTTTTGCGCAGCAAAAGTGCTGAC
>DFJD01000053.1:6679-23069 GCA_002372875.1 Clostridiales bacterium UBA3680 | reverse complement strand
CTGAATTTTAAGTAAGCACCCCCGCATTAGAAGTGGGGGACTTCCTTAGTTTGTTAAATTACTTTGCCACGTAGTAGTTGGTCTTCTTGTTTTGGGAGTAAAGGTTAATAAAACGGGCAACGATGAGGAAATAACAATTGTTGCCGGAGGGGAAAAGGGAAATGTTGTCGCCACAAAAAGCTCGGCGGATACGGAAGATGTGGCGGAAAGTCCCTCTTCGGTGGAAATTGAAGGGAAAAACGTTCTTGTGTTATGGTCGGGAAGAAATTATGGACTGTTTAACGGAGAAGATATTTCTCTTACAGCAGAGACCGAGATAATAAACGGCAGAATTTACGCTACGGTATCCTCATTGTCGAATCTCGAGGGAGTTGCTTGACAATGGACATTGGAATGTTGATTAATAACACAAAATTTTACGATGGTTTTGAAGATGAAACTGAGATTGAACTATATTTAAGTGAATCACCGGAATTTAATATTCATATATGGCAAGGATATTTTAGCGATATTTTCAGAGAACCATCATTAGATGGAAAAGGATGGAATGGATTTACCCGTGACTTTCAGCAATTAGAGCGTACCTACGAAGAGAAAGATGTAGTTATTGATGTTAACGAATATCTGAATGACCTCCTCATTTATGATAAACGCACTTTTGACTTTGAGGAAACCAGAGAATGTTATGAACTTCTTTGCGGTTTTTTAGAGTACGCCAAAGAAAATGGTAAAACAGTGAAAGTAAATTGGTGGTAAGATGAAACAGTTGTTTTGTAATCACATGGAATGGCTTGAATCTGAGGGTGATAACGGAGAGTCAATTTCATAGTTTGTGTAAACCTCTAAATTGGTGTATAATAAATTCACAGTTTGGAGGTTTTTTATTATGAAAAGGTACAAAAGAACAAGGTATGAAAGTCCGGAGAGGCAGCGTTACGAGAAATAATCGGCAGTTATATGAAAGAGCATCCCATAAAGGACAGCGGGGATATAAGTTCACTGATGCGTGAGATGATGTCATTGGTATTTGAGGAAGCATTGGACGGTGAATTAGAAGAAGAACTCGGCTATTCAAGATATGATTACAAGAACAAGGATACAAAAAACAGCCGTAAAGGACATAGCAAAAAAATGCATACAAGCTATGGCGATATGGAACTTGATATTCCTCGTGACAGAAACGGAGAATTTGAACCTCAGATAATCCAAAAACATCAAGATACCCTTACACAAGATATGGAGAATAAAATATTATCAATGTATGCAAAAGGCATTACACAGGGTGATATTCGTGCTTATTTTTATGAAATATATGGTGTTGAGGTTTCGGAAAGCACAATAAGCCGAATTACCGACTTGAAGTTATGAATAACGGTTGACAATTTTTTTGTCACGTTATATCATAAAAAAGCGGGCATAAAGACAGCCCGCATATACACCGGTTTTTTGAGTTTACACAAAAGTTAAAACAGACTCCCTTGAGTTGTTCTACAAGTTCACGATCCGAATATTTGTACTCCTTTTGAATGAGCAAAGAACCCAACGCCATACGCAAGGGCTTCGCCGGCATTCCCACTTTATCCGAAAACAACTTTGCATAATGCTCTTCAATCATATTCCAAGGAATCATATTTGCCTTTTTTACCCATTTGTTATTAGGGGATAATTCCATCCCCATAGGTTGATTAAAATCATTTAAACTGTATTGATACTCTCTTTCAAATATATACATAACATTACCTCAAAGTGCAAGTTTTTAGCACGAATTCACATATTTTCCTAGCACTTATTATACTATATTTGAGGCGTAAATGGTAGTGTTTGTAGGGGTTCTGTGGATTTTTTTGAAAGGAAGCAGACACTATTTAATAATAATATAATTTTATCTGCCACCCATGCTGCCACCGCCAGCACCACCGCAATATACAATTTCTCCATTCTTTAATACATACTTCTTTATATCTTGAATATTTGCATAAGCTCTATCTACATCTGAAGGATTACCAAACTTTGTAATACATTCATAAGCATAAATTTTTGTTGCCTTATTTAATTCAAATGCAGCTTGCCAATCACTTTCAGAACACTCACCATTCTTATATTTAATAAGACATTTTTCAAGGGTTTCATCTACTGGATTTATCATTCTGCATACCTGATAAAAATTAGCTAATGCATCTGTTTTACTTTTTAATCCAGTAGTGGTTGAAATTAATTCGCTTGAATACTTTACAACTGGATATAGTCCCGCTGTATAGAATCCAGCACTAGCATCTATTCCTTTATCTACAACCTCATCAGCTATTTTTTCATTTAAATCAATAATAGTTTTATACCACTTGTCCGTATAATCCTGCATTAAATCATCAATTATCGCATTAACATATTCATCATTGCAATTTGACTGAAGTAAAACAAAGTATTGTATGTTTTTCTTATAATCTCTTAGTAAAAAATCAATTTCTTCTATGCTGAAAGCCGTCCAATCAATTACATCACCAAGTTTTTCTATGCTATTTTGTAATAGCTTTGTTTCTTTGGTAGATGTACCGAAATAATTCTCAACAATAGAAGCACCATCACTAGCAATACCAGATACATTTGTATACTTACTTGTATCCATAGGTTCACTTTCAATTTCAGGTACATTGGCTAATATACTTGCTAATACACCCTTGCCTTGTTCAACATCAGATACTTCCTCCTCAATGTTGATTAAATGTTTTGTGCCATCAGCCCAATTAGCAGTAGTCCACATAATTCCGTCCAATATATTATTTCTATTATCATATATTGTCAAAATCACATTACTATGACCAGTAATTGGATTATTAACTAAATGTTCTTTATCAGCTTTATCCTCTGCAAGGTTAATTGTTATTGTTTTTGTTTCGCCATCCCAAATAACTTCAGCACCAAGAGCTTCAGAAACAAATCTTAAAGGAACCATCGTTGAACCATTTTTATTTTCTACTGATGTGGTTAGTGTCATCTCTCTGCCATTGATCCTAGCAGTTGATGCACCTGTCACAAGTTCAATAATCGCACTACCCTTACAAGCAGTAATAGTCTTTGTACTTGCATCATATTCAACTGCTGCACCAAGAGATTCAAATATTTTTCGCATTGGCACTCTTGTTGTTCCGTTTTCTATATATGGTTTAACATCAAATGATAATTCTTTCCCATTTAATATTACAGAAATTAATTTTTCACTATCTATGATTTCTGAACTCTTGTTCTTATCTATGTCATAATTATCTATAACTTTCAATATTTCTTTTCTGTCATAAATTCCTTCTCCCACATAACGCATAAGATTGCTATCATACTTATTGTTTGCATAAATTGGTTCTATAGCCTGTTGTTCATTAAAAACAGCATTTAAGCACTTTTCATATTCTTTTTCATCTGCAACTCGCACTCCATTTATAAAGTACTCATATATTGGATTTCCATATTGGTCACACTTTACATTTGTGTTATCCGAAGCACCATATTGACCATCACACTTTACAACAAATTTACCGTTTTCAATAGAATATACTTTATCACTATATGTATCCATTCGTCCACCAGATTCAATAAACAAATTTTTACCCTCAATATATCTAAAAATACCATCACCAACTCCTATTCGCTCATATATCATATCTCCATTATAATAACTACATATAATATCGCCACCAATTCCAGAATTAGGTGCTATATATAATTCAGGTATTGAATCATTATTAACATTAATTAATGTATAATAATAATCTTCATATATTTTGTTCTTATTTATATTATCATTTATAAAACCAATATACTTTTCTTTCCAATCTACATTATAATCATCTGCCACAACAACAGTAAGTGTATTAAACAATGTTGTTGCAACAATAACACCAAATATCATATTTTTTATCTTCATATATTTGCTTTACCTCTTCAATATATTCAACTATATATATACACTAACTTATCCTGTGCATTCCATTCAAAACCAAGTCCATATATTTCTCCAACCTTTCTTGCAGGCAAGTAAAAATGTCCATCTATTATTTCTGCTGGTGAATCAAGTTCTACAATTTTTTTTTCTCCTGAAAGAAAATGGTTATTTAAATATGAAACCTCAAAATTATCCTGCCCGGCAGTAATGACTATCTTCATATAATTTTTAATAATTATTATTGCAGTCTTTGTATCTTGGTTAAATGTTACAGACACTTCGTCTTCACCCATAAAATTTGTAATAAACTCACGTAATTTAATCAAAGCTCTACCATTCACAATTATATAATCGTCTGTAACCGTATATGGTGTACCATCTGATAAATATTGTTTCCATGTATTAGCAAATACACCGGTGTGTATTATGCTAACTGATAAACAAAAAGTAAATACAAAACAGCTTAATTTTCTAATAATCATAAAAATCACCCTCTCAAAAAAATAATACTATTATAGTAATATTTTCATAATAACATAAATAATATAATTATACAAGTAAATTAATAAAATTTTCAGTCAAAATCATCATCAAGTCCACCTAATATAGTCCCCGACACACTCTGAGATACACTATGCCAAGTATAAGGCTTAACAGCACCCCAAGTAACATCTTTTATTTCGCCCCAGTTTATGTGTTCATATTCAAGCATCATATCAGGGTGATACGGTATCATTGTTTCAAGAGTTCTTTTTTCAACTCCGAGAAATTTATTATTTTCAACCTTGATAAACTTCAGAATTACGGTCATATCCTTAAAATCAACCTCAACTGTAACTCCCGGCACAGTATTCGCTGTGCTTTCAAGGAGTTTTTTCTTTGCCGTACCAAAAGTCGTGTTCTTATATAGGATCTTCTCTTTTCTATATCATCAAGCTTTTTTCCGATAGACATTTCCTTTTCCTTTAAATCCAAATACAAAGTTGAGTAATCAAGAAAAATCTGCTTATAAAGGTCATCAATCTTCACTTCACAGCCTTTCAGCTTTGTTTTCATAGCATTTATTATATCAAGTGTTACCTTGTCTTTTCGGTACAACTTATTTATCATTTTCAGCATTTTTTCACAAGCTTTCAAGGCTGCAACTCATTGTGTGGTTACAGCCACTTATTTTATGGCTGACGGATTTAATTCGGAAATTGTTGTTTAAGCCAAGATAATCGTCCTCTATGTGCATTACTCGCCACAGTCTTGCTTCATTGTGTCCTATAAAATCCATAGTAAGCTCTCGTTTTATTGTATTTTTTTCTTTCAGTCTTTTGTTTGCAACCTCTTGAATGTTGTCTGCTTCATCAGAGTTTACACTATAATTTTCACTCAACAAGCCATATTTCTTTATATTTGTTTCATCTCTTGCAATAAATATCTTCTCAGGCATTTTTCTACTTTCCTTTGAATTAACCTCGGCAATAATGCTGTTTTTCATATCCTCAATAGAATGAATATATTTACCTCGACTATGTGCGTTTTTATTAGTAACATCAAAGCTTCCAACATTTGTAGCCGGTTTAAATATATAGCTTATTGGCTCTGTAGGCATTTGAAACACATATATCTTATCAGCTCTTATACTAAATATCCATAGAAACCTTTACATTTATTAACTTTTATGATATAATAAATCATAGAGGTGATATTAATGAGAGGAAATAAAACACAAATATCAGCGGAAGAATATGAAGCTGTGTGTCTTGAAATAAAAAATAATAAAAATAAGACATTGTAAGGCGTTTAACCGTTATTAAACTTCTGTATGAGGGATGTACAAATAAATACATAGCGGAAAAGTTGGATTATAGTGAAAAGTATATAACTGAATTATCACGAACATTAAAAATAAGGTATAGAGCTATTTAAAAAGAGCAAGCAAACAGGAAATAATAGAACTGTATCATTTAAAGATGAAGAAAAGATTTAAACATCTTTTACTGAAAAATCCGAGCAGGGCATTATTATTACATCGCACGAAATCAAAGAAGAATAAGGGAAACATCGAGTAATCACTATTTAATGCTCTGTGCACCAATTAGGGCATTTTCCGCATAATCTATTTCAAGCTGTACACTTCGTATATATTCGTCATAATCAATATACGTTCTTATATGTTCATTATTAAAATTAGCTTGAACATAATTGTCTCGTGTGACTTGTGCCAATCTTTGCTTTAATGCTTGTACAAAATCTTTGCTTTGAGTTTTTTCGGCAACATCTGAAAACACCTCCGAAAGCCAAAAAAATTCTTCATCTGTGCATTTGTGTTTAAAAAATTCAATCGTTTCATAAATGTTCTCAGACATAATATTCGTCAATCTTTTCCAACTTTCTTCAAGTCCAAAATCATCGTTTATATGCAAAGAAAGTCTGTGAGAGAGTTCTGCTTTTAAAACATTTATATTCATTTTCTTTTTCGACCTTTTCGGATTATAGAAGATTGGTTCACATCAGGGAAAACTGTTGCAATAACCCCTTTTGTCTTAATAATTCCAACTCTTACACCTTTATAAACGCCGTATATTGTCTTACCATCCGCAACCTCGTCTTTCTTTTCGCGTTGCTATTCTTTTTTTCGCACCCTCCCATTCGGCTTCTTCCGAGGGAGTTTCTATTTTCAGCTTGTATTTTATGGGTATGGGCTCGCCTTTCTCATTTATGTGGACTTCGGTAAAATAGGCACGGTTTATCACCGTTCTTTGACCTGTTTCTTTGTTTTCGTTGTATACATCCACTCTTACTTCCATAGAGGTGTTTCCCACATAGGTAGCCTTGGCTGTGAGCACAATTATATCTCCTATTCCCGCACCCTTTTTAAATTGCAGGTTATCTACGGCAGCAGTTGTTATAATGCCGCCGCAATGACGCATGGCACATATGCCGGCAACCTCGTCCATCCATTGCATGAGCTTGCCTCCGAACAGACGAGAAAATCCGTTTATATCTTCAAATTTTATCAATCTTGAAATTTCGGTAATTGAGTTTTTAGTCGTCTTTTCTTCCATATAATAAGTTCTCCGCGTTTTTGCACATTATAAGCTTTTGTTCATCTTCGGTAAAAAGTGAACTTGCTTTTTCCACATATTCGCTTTGCTTGCTCCAAGGGGAGTCTGTGGCAAAAAGTATTCTGTCAGCCCCATGCAGGCGAACAATTTCTCTTAGTATGTCTTCTTTGATGTATTCAAGACTAAATGAAATATCAAGCCATATATTTTTTCCGCAAAGAAGTTTTATCGTTTTCTGCCAATCTCCCCAAGAGCCCAAGTGTGCAAGTACGAACTTGTCGGGCTTGATCTCATCGGTCACCTCGGCAAGCATTTCGGCAGTGGATGCCATACGCGGAAAGGAAATATCCTTTCCGGCATGTATCGTTATTATAAGTCCAAGGGCGGATGCCTCGTATACAATTCTTTTTACGGAAATATCATTGGCATTAACGCCTTGGTAATCGGGATGAAGCTTTATACCCTTAAATCCGGATTCTTTCAGAGTTTTCAGTTCTTGCTTGTAATCGGAGTCAAGCGGATGTATTCCTCCGAATGATATTATCCTGTCTTCGAATTTACGGTTTATTTCTTCGGCATAGCGATTTACCGATGTGAATTGTTTTGGATTTGTAACAACCGGAAGAACAACGCTACGGGTTATACCTGCAATATCCATGCTTTTTAAAAGTCCGTTTACGGTTCCGTCTGTGTTGTTTTTTATACCCGAGCTTTTGCTTAAAGAGGCTATTGCTGCCGCTGCTATTTTTTCCGGGAAAATGTGTGTGTGAAAATCCGTTATTTTCAACTGTTTCTACCTAAATAAAATGCCTTTTCGTTAAGTTCAAGAAATTTGGCGGGAACACAAGCCTTGAGGGAGGAGAGCCATTCCTCTTCGGAAATATCCTCAAAAAGCTTTGAAAATTTTCCCATTAAAGCGATATTTGTTGCCTTAGAAGAACCTGCTTTGTTTGCAAGGGCAAGAGCATCAAAGGCGTGAAGCTTTGCACCGCTTTGCTCTATTTTTTCAAGAAGTCCTTCGGGATAAACCGCTTTTCCGGTAATTACGGGCATAGGATCTATCTGCTGAGTATTTACAACAACGCTTCCACCTTTTTTCAGGTAGGGAAGATATCTTGCGGCTTCAAGTTCCTCAAAGGATATTATAAAATCCGCCTCGCCCTTGTCGATTATGGGAGAGTATACTTTGTTTCCAAATCTTACATAAGTAACAACACTTCCGCCTCTTTGGCTCATTCCGTGAACCTCGGAAACTTTCACATCATACCCCTTGCTCATTACAACATGGCCAAGAAGCTTACTTGCAAGCAGTGAGCCTTGACCGCCCACTCCAACTATCATAACGTTTGTAGTCATATCATTCACCTCTTATACCAATGCATCGAATTTGCAAAGCTGCTTACATACTCCGCAACCAACACATAATGTGTTGTCTACGTGAGCCTTACCCTCTTTAAAGCTTATAGCGGGACATCCTATCTTCATACAGGCGTGGCAACTTTTACATTTATCCCTGTTTACCTCAAGAGAGGGTTTATGTTTTACATATTTCAAAAGAGCGCAAGGTCTTCTGCTGATTATTACGGAAGGTGCATCTGCAGCAAGCTCTTCTTTTATTACATCCTCTGTTTGCTTAAGGTCATAGGGGTCTGTTACTACTACCCTCTCAAAGCCCATAGCCTTGCAAAGAGCTTCCAGGTTTATTTTTCCCGCAGGGTCACCCTTTATGTTATAACCTGTGGTGGGATTTTGTTGGTGTCCTGTCATACCCGTTATTGAGTTATCAAGTATGATTACCGTAGAATTGCTTTGATTATAGGCAATGTTTGCCAAGCCTGTCATACCCGAATGCATGAATGTGGAGTCACCGATCACGCAAACCGTGTTTTTTTCGTTTTCCCCGTTTGTGGCTTTGTTAAAGCCGTGTATGGAGCTTACGGAAGCACCCATGCAAAGTGTCATATCCGATGCCGAAAGGGGAGGTGCGGCACCTAAGGTGTAACAGCCGATATCACCCAGAACCGTAAGCTTGTTTTTGGAAAGTGTATAGAAAAGACCTCTGTGAGGACATCCTGCGCACATTACGGGAGGTCTTACGGGAAGCTCTCCTATGGCAGGACAGGCTTCTTTGTCTTTTTCACCGAAAGCTTTTGCAACCAATGACTGAGAAAATTCTCCGAGAAGAGGGAAAAGACTTTTTCCTTCAACGCTCAAACCGAGAACCTTGCAATGATTTTCGATTATGGGATCAAGTTCTTCTATTACAATAAGTTTTTTGACTTTTTTTGCAAAATCTTTTATTTTGTTTACGGGAAGAGGATTTATCATACCCAGTTTAAGAACGGGATATTTATCTCCGAAAACCTCTTTTGTGTATTGATAGCTTGTAGATGAGGTGATTATTCCTATTTCATTGCTTTGACCTTCTTCAATGAAATTGATGGGGGTGGTTTCGGCAAATTCCGTAAGAGCAAGGGTCCTCTTTTCCACAAGAGGATGCCTGTTTATGGCATTTGCGGGAGTCATTATATATTTTGCCTGATTTTTCACATACGGCTTGTGCTCGGGAACAACTCTTTGACTTGTTTCCACTATACTTTGAGAATGAGCTATTCTTGTGCACATTTTAATTATAACGGGAGTATCGTATTTTTCGGATAATTCGTATGCAAGCTTTGCAAATTCAAGTGCTTCTTTTGAATCGGCAGGCTCAAGCATAGGAACCTTTGCAGCTATTGCATAATGTCTTGAGTCTTGTTCATTTTGTGAGGAATGCATTCCGGGATCGTCCGCAACACATATTATCATACCTGCATTTACACCCGTATATGATATGGTAAAGAGAGGGTCGGCTGCCACATTAAGACCGACATGTTTCATGCCGCAGAAACTTCTCCTCCCCGCAAGACAGGCACCGAAAGCGGTTTCCATAGCTACCTT
This sequence comes from Clostridiales bacterium UBA3680, assembly GCA_002372875.1. Taxonomy (GTDB): domain Bacteria; phylum Bacillota; class Clostridia; order Lachnospirales; family CAG-274; genus UBA3680. The sequence continues at coordinate 13,139 of DFJD01000053.1, read as the reverse complement.
TTCGTTAGGTGCCCATTCACAGTATATATCGTCATACTTTGCAGCCTCCTCGGTTACTTCCGTGCTCGGAGTGCCGGGATAGGAGCTGACAAGCTCGCAACCTGCCTCATAAAGACCTCTTGCAAAGGCCTTATTTCCCAACATTATTTCTTTCATCGTATTCTCCTTATTTTTCGTTTTCGTAAGCTACCAACTTTTCTTTGCCATATAGCTTTCTTAAAAGCGGTTTTTCTATTTTACCCGTAGGGTTTCTCGGAACATCGGCAAATATAATCTTCTTAGGTCTTTTATACCTTGGAAGGGAAAGACAAAATTCGTTTATTTCCTCTTCGGTACATTCCACTCCCTCTTTAAGCTTTATGATCGCTCCGGCAATCTCGCCAAGTCTATCATCAGGAAGCCCTATGACGGCAACATCAAGTATTTTATCGTTCGTGCGAAGAAAATCCTCTATCTGTACGGGATAAAGATTTTCTCCTCCGGATACTATAACATCTTTTATTCTGTCAACCAGGAAAATAAAACCGTCTTCATCTTGCATTGCCACATCTCCTGTGTAAAGCCAGCCGTCTTTTAAAACTTCTGCGGTCGCTTTGGGGTCGTTGTAATATTCCACCATTACTCCGGGACCCTTTACACACAGTTCTCCTGCCTCACCCTGTTTAACGGGAGTTGAGTCGGGGTTGACTATTTTGCACTCCCAACCGTAACCGGGTATACCTATGGCTCCGACCTTGTGTATATTCTCAACACCCAAATGTACGCAACCGGGGCCTATAGACTCGCTGAGACCGTAGTTTGTATCGTACTGATGGTTGGGAAAATAATCTTTCCAGTGTCTTATAAGCGAAGGGGGCACAGGTTGAGCACCTATGTGCATAAGCCTCCACTGAGATAACTTGTAATCCTTGATTTTAAGAGCTCCGCTGTCAAGGGCAGCCAAAATATCCTGAGCCCAAGGTACAAGAAGCCACACGATAGTACATCTTTCTTTCGAAACCGTTCTGAAAACATATTCTGCTTTTGTTCCCTTTAATATTACCGCCCTTGAGCCTGAAATAAGGCTTCCGAACCAATGCATTTTAGCTCCCGTGTGATAAAGGGGAGGTATGCAAAGAAAACAATCATCTCTTGAAGTGCCATGATGATTTTGCTCGACCTTGGCTGAATGAACAAGGCTTCTGTGCTTATGCAAAATTGCTTTCGGAAAGCCTGTCGTACCCGAGGAGAAATAAATTGCCGCATCATCCTCATCGGTTATGTCAAGTTCGGGGTTACGGCTTGAATGATAGGATACAAGCTCCGAATAATCCTCCGCAAAGGTGGGACATGACTGTCCGACATATATAAGCAGTCTGTTTTTACTGAGTTTTTCTTCTATAGCCTCGATCCTTCCTATAAATTCAGGTCCAAACACAAGAATATCAAGCTCTGCAAGATTGGCGCAGTAGAGTATTTCATCCGAGGAATATCTGAAATTAAGCGGCACAGCAATAGCTCCGGCTTTAAGTATGCCGAAGTAGATAGGAAGCCACTCTATGCAATTCATCATAAGTATTCCGACTTTGTTTCCCTTTAATATACCTCTGCTTATGAGCATGTTTGCCATTCTGTTGGCTTTTTCGTTAAAAACGCTCCAGCTTATCTGCCTTCTGTAATACTCGTTTGTGGTGGGCTGTATGAGAGCGTAGTCTTTCCAGGTGATTTTTCCCGGCTCTTCCTGCTCGGGATTGACCTCGATAAGTGCCGTCTCATCCCCATAGAGCATGGCATTTCTTTCAAGAAAATCCATTATCGGCATTTCAATTTATCTCCTTCCGTATTTGGGCAATTATTGAACAGTTACTTGTCTTCGTTATTTTTCACAGTAACTCGCTTTTTATTATACGCTTTTTTATATAAATTTTCAACTATTTATTTACATAAGCAAAATTTATGCTATAATGTGAATATAGCAGTTCTATAAAATCAGTAATACAAAGGAAAAAATATGGAAAACGTAAAGCTTCAGATCCCCGGAGAGATCATTTCCGATTTATTCGGGTCCTTCGACTCAAATATAAAAAAAATAGAGCAAAACTTTAATGTAAGCATAGTAAGCAGAAATGAAGATGTGATAATTACAGGTGAGGCGGAAAACATAGTAAATGCCCGCACTGCCATAGATGCTCTTTTGAACATAATAAAAAACAACAATGTAATAGATGAACAGAATATAAATTATGTAATAAACGAAGTGAATTCTTCAAATCTTGCACAGATAAACTCCGTAAACAACGATCTTATCTGTATGACACATTCGGGCAAGGCACTGAGACCTAAGACGCTCGGGCAGAAAAAGTATGTGGACAGCATACGCAAAAACACAGTCGTTTTCGGTTTGGGACCTGCGGGAACGGGTAAAACATATCTCGCTATGGCACTTGCGGTCACCGCATTTAAAAGCAATGAGGTCGGGAGGATAATAATGACAAGACCCGCCATAGAAGCAGGGGAAAATCTTGGCTTTTTACCCGGAGATCTTCAACAGAAGGTAGACCCTTATTTAAGGCCGCTATACGACGCTCTTTTTGAAATAATGGGTCCTGAGACCTATCAAAGAAATCTTGAAAAAGGAAATATTGAGGTGGCGCCTCTTGCTTATATGAGGGGAAGGACATTGGATAATTCTTTTATAGTGCTTGATGAGGCACAAAATACCACACCCGAGCAGATGAAAATGTTCCTTACAAGAATAGGTTTCGGTTCAAGGGTAGTCATTACGGGAGATACTACACAGATAGACCTGCCGCGAGGAAAAAAATCGGGGCTTATCGAAGCAACGAGCATATTAAAGTCTATCGAAGGGATAGACATTGTGACTCTTACGGCAAAAGATGTGGTAAGACACCCTCTTGTGCAAAAAATTATAAATGCATACGATAAATACGAGGCAAAAAAGAAAAATAATGAACATATTTATAACAAACGAAGCTGAATTGGAATTTCCCGAGGGTCTGTTTGAGTCGGTGGTAAAGAAAACTTTGGAGTATGAACATATAGATAATGATTTTGAAGTGAGCATAACACTTACCGATGAGGAAACGGTGCATTTGCTCAACAAAAAATACAGAGGCATTGACTCGACTACGGATGTATTGTCATTTCCTTTTAACGATTTTTCACAAACCGAAATAAAAAAAGATGAATATCTTGTGTTGGGAGATATTGTTATAAACGTAAAAAGGGCGGCTGAACAGGCTGAACAATACGGGCATTCTCTTAAAAGAGAATTGGCGTTTCTTACCGCTCACAGTATGTTACATCTTTTGGGATATGACCATATGGAAAAGAGCGAAGAAGAAATAATGTTTAAAAAACAAGAAGAAATACTTGAATTGATGGAGATAAGAAGATGACAGAAGACGAAATGCTTTACAAAAAAGCAGAAGAGGCGCTTAAAACAGCCTATGCTCCTTATTCAAATTTTAAAGTTGGTGCTGCCGTTTTATCGGCATCGGGCAAGATATATACCGGCTGTAATGTGGAAAATGCATCCTATCCCGCATCTATCTGTGCAGAGAGAACGGCAATAGTAAAGGCTGTGTCAGAAGGAGAAAAGGAACTTACCAAAATAGCTGTTGCCTCTTGTCGGGGAGATTTTACTTATCCTTGCGGAGTGTGCAGACAGGTTCTTTCGGAGTTTATGAAAAATGCATTTGTTATAGTCGGAAACGGCAAGGAAATAAAAAAATTTAAAGTATGTGAGCTTCTTCCTCACAGCTTTACATTGTAAAAAAATAGGAGGTGACTTATATGATCTGTCCTAATTGCGGAAATGAAAATTGTGAACTTATACAGGAAATATCAACATCGGGAAATGATTACTCGGTTTGTAAGGGCTTATGCGGAGCGTGCACATTGCAAAGCTGGATAGGACTTTTATGCGGACTTTGCGGAGAAGGGCATACAACGGTAAAAAGAGCGTTCTGGATATGTAAAAATTGCGGATATAAATTTAAGGCATGAAAAATAAAGTGAAAATTTGGATGTTTTTAATGGAAATGGGGCACATCTTCGGTTGTCATCAAATGCCGGAAAGAAGCTTTTTTATAAAGGGCTTTCAGTTTCCTGTTTGTGCAAGATGTACGGGAGTTTATTTGTCCTTTATTCCCACTGTTATTATATATTTAAGAAAGAAAAAATCCCCTGCAATGGCGGTGCTCTTGTGTTTGCCCATGCTTGTCGATTGGGTGCTGCAAAGGCTTGAAATACTTCCGTCAACCAATAAAAGAAGGCTTGTGACCGGTTTTTTTGGAGGGATAGGTGTCGGTCTTTTGCAATTTTATATTGCCGAAAAGATCCTAAGAATAATAATGTGCAAAAACCGCCTCAAATGAGGCGGTTTTAATGTTGATCATTTTATCTGCTGAACTTTGTAGCCGGCAAAATATTTTGAAAGCAATATAAAATCATTTCTTGCGACGCTTCCGTCACCGTTTATATCTGTATTTTTTTCGTTTATGGCAACATTGCTGCCGCTAAAATATTTACTTGCAAGTATGTAATCGTTTCTCGCAACACTTCCGTCGCCGTTTACATCTCCGCACACCGTGTTGTCGGGCTCTTCTGTGGGAACTGAATCCACGGGATAGGCTGCATAGCCGTTCCACTCGGGGGTTGTCCATCCGAGACTGTCTTTAATATAATATATTGTAAAATCGGATGCGGATTTTGCAAACACATTGTTTCCGAATGAAAACGGAGCATTTCCTTCAAAGTAAGCCTTTGAAAGCAACGGGTCATTGTAAAATGCGTTGTTTCCGACTGTCACAACACTGTCGGGTATTACTATTCTTTTAAGAGAGGAACAGTTTTTGAACATTGCGCTGCCAATGACCGTGTTTTTAAAGGTAACATCCGTAAGGAAAGAACAATCCTGAAACGCACCGTCATCACTGTAATAATCATTTATATTAAGCAAGGTAGAAGGAATCGTAACTTGTTTAAGTGACGAACAATTGCCAAAGGTGTAGTATCCCATTGTCAGAAGTCCTTCGTTAAGTTCGAGTTCGGATAAATTGGGGCAACTTGCAAAGGCTCTTCTTCCGATTTCAAGCAATGTTGAGGGAAGTTTTACACTCGCAAGCCCCGAGTTCATAAAGGCTTCTGCATTTATTTTGTTTATAATGCTGTTTGAAAAATCAACGGATTTAAGCATTTTGCAGTTTTTAAATGCGGCATCTCCTATGGTTCCGGAGCCTTCAATAACCACGCTTGTTAAAGCCGTACAGTCCATAAAAGCGGAGGTTCCGACATTTACCGTTGTTATGGGTATTTTAACTGTTTTAAGAGCGGTACACTCTCTGAACATGGAAACGCCGATGCTTGAAAGGCCGTCAAGGTTTACCTCGGAAAGAGAAGCACATCCCTGAAAGACACCGTGCTCACCGTAATAATCATTTATTTTGGTTACGGTTGCCGGTACGGTTACGGACTTAAGGGAAACACAGTTTTGAAAAGAACCGTAGCCAAGTTCCGTTAAACCGTTGTTTAAGGTAACAGATGACAGTCTTGCACAGCCGTAAAAAGCATATCTTCCAATTACCGTTAAAGATGAAGGCGCAGTAAATTCCGTAAGGAAGGTGTTGTAAAATGCGTTATTTCCGATGCTTGTAACGGCAGAATCTTTTATGTCAAGGGTCGTAAGATATGAACAACCATCGAAAGCACTGTCACCGATGCGTCCCGATGATTTTATCGTTACCTTCTGTAAGTAAGGACAGTTTTGAAAGGCATTGTCGCCTATTCCTTTTACGGAGGCGGGAATAATAATTTCCTTTACCGAGGAGCAGCCTTTAAACATACAACTTCCGACAACAGAGTTGTTTAGTGTTATATTTGCAAGAGATGCACAGTTTTCAAATGCACCGTGGCTTGTGTAATAATCATTAACTTCGGTCACTGTTGAAGGGATAACAAGTTCTTTGATGCCGGTACAGTTTTCAAATGCACCGTAGCCTATTGAGGTAAGTCCTTCGTTAAGCTGAAGCTCTTTTATTGCGGTACAGTTTAAAAACGCATAATTACCTATTTTTTGTAAGCTTGAAGGAAGAACAACTTTTTTTAAGGCTGTGTTTCCCGAAAAAGCGGAGTTGTCAATAACGGTAACGGGATGCCCGTCAAGTGAAGAGGGAATCGTAAGTTCATCTGCCACACCGCTGTACGACTTTATAACGGCATTATCGCCCGAGAGAGAATAGGTATAGTCCCCCGATACCGTATCTGCACTTAAAACGATACTTTCGGCTGTTTGTGCCGATGCACAAACAACTGCACCGAAAGAGATCACCGACGATAAAAATAAAGCATAAAAATATTTCATGATTTTCTCCTTTTTTAATTTTTATAGTATTAAGGAAACACTGATTAATTAATCATTCGCATATTTGGTTAATGTTCCCGCATACTGTGTCAAAGC
>DFJD01000053.1:0-6575 GCA_002372875.1 Clostridiales bacterium UBA3680 | reverse complement strand
GTGAATTAATCAGTGCTTCCTTAGTATTATACAAATATGAAACTTTTTGTCAATGATAATATAATCTTGAAAGGGAACACCGTTCCAAACATATTTTTAACAAAGGTATTGTTTTATCAAATAATCTGTGATATAATTTGAGCACAAAAAGTGTAATAAAGATTTACAATAAAGAAAACGAAAGGAGTTTGTTATGTTTACTTTTATTTTTTGTTTGATCGTCTTGTTTGTGGGCTATAAGTTTTACGGTGGATTTGTTGAAAAGATATTCTCTCCCGATGACAGAATTACTCCCGCTATAGAAATAAACGACGGGGTCGACTGTGTTCCAATGAAAACATGGAAGGCCTTTTTGGTGCAACTTTTAAATATTGCAGGTACCGGCCCGATATTTGGAGCGCTTATGGGTGCGGTATTCGGTCCGGTTGCTTTTTTATGGATAATTTTCGGATCTGTGCTTGGCGGTGCGGTTCATGACTATATGTGCGGAATGATATCAGAAAGACACGAAGGAAGCTCCATTGCCGAACTATCGGGAACATATCTTGGAAACGGTGCAAAATATGTAATGCGTATATTTTCGATAATTCTTCTTGTTTTATGCGGTACCGTGTTTATAACAAGTCCTGCAACACTTATTGCGAGTTTGACACCCGAAGCTTTAGATAAAACTTTTTGGACGGTGGTTATTCTTATATACTATGTGCTTGCAACACTGCTTCCGATAGATAAGATCATAGGAAGACTTTATCCCATATTCGGAATAATACTTATGATAATGGCTGTAAGTATAATAGGAGGTATTGTACTTTCAAGCGAATACTCGCTTCCGGAGATACAATTTGTAAATCTTAACCCGAAGGGTATTCCTATATGGCCTTATATGTTTGTGACAATAGCCTGCGGTGCGATATCGGGTTTTCATGCCACTCAATCGCCGATGATTTCGAAATGCATAATGTCCGAAAAGGTCGGCAGAAAGGTGTTCTACGGAGCAATGATAACCGAAAGTGTTATTGCACTTGTATGGGTAGCGGCAGGCTTGGCGTTCTACGGCTCAACAGGCGGACTTAACGATGCTATCGGAGAGTTACAACCTTCGGGTGTTGTTTATAACATATCGACAGGTTTGCTCGGAAAAATAGGAGGCGTGCTTGCTGTTGTGGGAGTTGTTGTTTGTCCTATAACATCCGGAGATACAGCTTTCAGAAGTGCAAGACTTATTGTTGCCGAATGGACAAAGCTTGACCAAAAGAGTTTTAAAAACAGACTTATAATAACCTTACCCATGCTTGCGTTGGGAGGTATTTTAACTCAGCTCGATTTCAACATGTTGTGGAGATATTTTTCGTGGAGCAATCAAACTCTTGCAATGATAGCACTGTGGGTGGCTACCGCCTATCTTTTGAAAAATCTCAAAAATAAGATTGGATCTTTGATAACAGCTCTGCCGGCAAGTTTTATGTCCGCAGTAAGCCTTACATACATTTTGATGGCAGAGGAAGGGCTTAAATTGTCAAAATTCATAGCTTACCCTTGCGGAGTTGTATTTGCGGCATTTTTGTTTGCTTTTTACCTTTGGAAATCCGGGTTATTGGGAACAAAAGTTTTGGAAAATAAATGATTTTGAATGTTTAACAATATACTTGCATTTTTTTGTAAAAGGTGTAAAATAAAAACAATAGAAAAAAACGATTTTATGGGAATCTTTTAATAAAACGGAGGATATCGCTATGATTGAAACGGATATTCTGATACTTGGCTCGGGAATAGGCGCACTCAGTGTGGCGGGAGAGCTATGCAAAAATCACCGTAAGGTTACGGTAATAACAAAAGGGCTTAAGAAAGCTTGCAACTCGTCTCTGGCTCAGGGCGGCATATCCGTAGCTTTATCCGAAGGAGATTCGGCACAGCTTCATTACGAGGATACTATGGCTGCAGGCTGTGAGCTTAACGACCCCGAGGCTGTTATGAGACTGGTTTCTACAGCTCCCGAGGTAATAAGAGAATTTATAGATACGGGCATGGTTTTCGATACCGATGAAAAAGGAAATCTCCTTTTCGGAAGAGAGGCTGCCCACCATTTAAACAGAATAATACATGCGGGGGGCGACAAGACAGGTCTCAGAGTTGTGGAACAGCTCATAAGAAATCTTACCACCGATGTTACCGTTATACAGAATGAGCCTGCACTTGAACTTCGTGTAAAGGACGGAAAGTGTTGCGGAGTTATAACTCGTGCTCATGACGGCAAAATAAATGTATATAAAGCCAATTATACAATTCTTGCAACGGGAGGGATAGGACAGCTTTATCCTGCTACAAGCAATGATGAGACTATCACAGGAGACGGTCTTGCAATGGCATACAGAGCGGGAGCACGTCTTAAAAATCTCGAATTTATACAGTTTCACCCTACCATGCTCACTATAGACGGAAAGGCTTACGGCCTTGTGTCCGAGGCTTGCCGAGGAGCGGGCGGTGTGCTTGTGAATCGGGCGGGGAAAAAAATAATGGAAGGTGTACATCCTTTGAAGGACCTTGCTCCGCGTGATGTGGTGGCAAGAGAAGTGTATGCACATTGTTCCAAGGGAGAAGAAATATTTCTTGATATAACCGCTGTGGAAAATTTCAGAAAAAAATTCCCTACCGTAACGGAAATATGCGAACAGCACGGTGTCAATGTTGATGACGGACTTATTCCGGTTGCACCGGGATGTCATTTTCACATGGGTGGCGTTGAAGCCACAAGTGATGGACTTACGAGTGTAGAGGGGCTTTTTGCTGTAGGAGAGGTCGCCTGTACGGGAGTACACGGAGCGAACAGGCTTGCAAGCAATTCCCTGCTGGAGGGTATAGTTTTCGGGAAACTTCTTGCCGATTATATTTTGACTCACCCCTATAAGAGTGTAAACTTTGAAGATGAACCTGTGACAACACAGATCAAGGCTTTGCCCGAAAAGGACGAAATAAAGCAGAAGATGATGGAATTTTTGGGTATTGTAAGACATGAAAGTAAAATGTCGGAAATATTCAAATGGTTTGAACAGTTTATGCCCGACGGAAGGGATTTTTGTAAAATAGATATTACTAAGACGACCACCGAGGAGCTTGAACGCTATAATATGCTTACCGCAGGTTATCTTATCGCAAAGGCGGCAGCAGACAGAAAGGAAAGCATAGGGGCTCATTATATCGTAAAATAACGGAGGCTAAATGAACAAGATACTTTTAAGAGAACAGTTGAAGAGCTTTTTAAATGAGGATATAGGTACGGGAGATTTGTCTGCCGAGCTTGTTTTTACCGATGAGAGGTCAAAGGGCGTCTTTCTTGCCAAGGGCGAGGGCATTGTATGCGGCACCGATATTATTGGTGAGACTTATTCCTTTTTTTCAAAGGAGTTTAATGTCGAGATTCTGAAAAAAGACGGAGACAGAGTGAAAAAAGGTGATAAAATCGCTGTTGTGGAAGCAAATGTAAAAACCATGCTGACCTGTGAGAGGGTCGTGCTCAATCTGATGCAGCTTATGAGCGGAATTGCCACTACAACGGATAGATATGTAAAAGCTCTTAACGACAGTTCAATAAGGGTTTGCGATACAAGAAAAACACATCCGGGACTTAGGATGCTTGAAAAATATGCCGTAACCGTAGGCGGTGGCTATAACCACAGAATGGCTCTTTATGACGGCGTAATGTTGAAAGATAACCATATTGCCTTTGCAGGTGGGATTGAAAATGCAGTCGAACTTGTAAGGAGCAAGCTCGGACACATGATAAAAATAGAGGTGGAAACAGAAAGTGCCGAACAAGTAAAACAAGCGGTAAAAGCCGGAGCCGATGTTATCATGTTCGACAACAGAACACCGGAACAGATAAAAGAGCTTGTAAAGCTCATTCCCGAAAACAGCGGAATAATAACCGAAGCAAGCGGAGGAATAAGTCTTGATACCATAGCTTCATTTGCAGGCTGCGGAGTGGATTACATTTCTTCGGGTTCACTTACAAACGGAGTGGGTGTGCTCGATATAAGTTTTAATTCGGCATTTGGAGGTAAGGTATGACAACAACGGAAAAAATAAAGGAAATTAAAAGCAGACTCGGAGAGGATCTTCTTATTCTTGCTCATCACTACCAAAAAGATGAGATCGTTGCCCTTGCGGATTTCGTAGGAGATTCACTTAAGCTTGCACAATATGCCGAAAAAAACAAGAGAGCAAAATATATAGTTTTTTGTGGGGTCCATTTTATGGCGGAAACCGCGGATATGCTTACGGAAGACGATCAGCTCGTATTTTTGCCGGCACAAAGTGCAGGTTGCCCTATGGCGGATATGGCGGATATAGCACAGGCTGAAAGAGCTTGGGAAATACTTACAAAGGAATTTGATGAGAGTATCATTCCCATAACATATATAAATTCGAGAGCGGATATAAAGGCCTTTTGCGGAAAACACGGTGGTTCCTCTGTAACAAGCGGCAATGCGCCGAAGGTTATGAAATGGGGATTTGAACAGGGAAAAAGAATACTGTTCCTTCCGGATATGCATTTGGGAAGAAATACCGCTAAGGAAATGGGGGTTCCCCTTGAAAATATGGCAAGCTACGACCGTATAAAAGGTACGGTGGATTATGTCTGTCCCAAGGAAGATGTAAAGCTGATACTCTGGAACGGATATTGTCATGTTCACCATGCGATAAAACCCGAAATGGTTGAAAATGCAAGGCAGCTCCATCCAAATGCAAAAATTGTTGTACATCCGGAATGTCCCTACGAGGTTACAAGTATTTCGGACGGTTACGGTTCGACGGAATATCTTATAAATGTCGTAAAAAATGCACCTTCCGGCTCGGAATTTGTTATAGGCACGGAGGGAAATTTGGTCAAGCGTGTGGCAAGGGAAAATCCCGATAAGAAAGTTTATATACTTGATAACAAAAGTTATTGTATAAATATGAACAAAACCACATTGGAAAATCTTCTTGAAACTCTTGAAGAAATTGAAGATGGAGATTTTTCAAGGCAGATAACCGTTAGCAAGAGTGTAACGGAAAATGCGCTTGTTGCACTTAAAAATATGCTTTCACTGTAAAATACGGTGATTTTATTTAGGAGGAAGCTATGAAGATAGGCTTTATAGGTGCCGGAAATATGGGAGGAGCAATTATAAGAGGTTTGGTCAAACACTCTGATACAGCACCTTCCGATATTTTGTTTTCGAGAAGCGACGCACAAAAAGGAGAAGCACTTTCAAAAGAAACGGGCACTGTTTTTACCGATACAAAAAACGTCATAAACAACTGTGATATTGTTTTTTTAGCCGTAAAACCTTATATGATTGAAAATATTATTTCGGCGGCATCAGAAGAATTTGCAAAAGCAAAACCGATCCTTGTGTCAATGGCGGCAGGGGTCGGTTGTGAAAAAATCGAAAAAATGCTCTCTGACAGCTCCGGAAGGGATGATATTGAGGTGATCAGAATAATGCCCAATGTAAATGCTGCGGTGGGTAAATCAGTTACGGCTGTTTGTAAAGGTAAAAATGCCGCGGATGAAAGCATCGATCGGGTAAAAGACCTTCTTGGAGCAATAGGAAGCTGTGTTGATGTACCCGAAAATCAATTTGCTGTTTTTTCCGCTATTGCAGGTTGTTCTCCTGCTTATGTATATATGTTTATAGATGCGCTTGCCGAGGCTGCTTTAAAGGCGGGCATGCCAAAGGCTAAAGCTCTTGAAATCGCTGCGGGGGCAGTTGAGGGATCGGCTGCAATGTATCTTGCAACAAGAGAGCATCCGGCAGCACTTGCCGATAAGGTCTGCTCTCCCGGAGGAACCACAATAGAGGGAGTATGCACCCTTAAACAGAGAGGTTTTGAAAGTACGGTTATAGCCGCTGTTGATGCCTCTGTTGAAAAAGATAAAAAATTAGGGAAATAAGCAAGATTAGATGCACCGGGATGATAATTAAAGTATTTATAAAATATTGCTATAAATAATATTAAAAATATATTAAAACTACATAAAACAGTTGAAAAATATAGCAAAATGGTTTATAATTTATACAGTCAAATAAATATGTTTTTAGTCTGAAATGTCCGCCAACCCGTGCGTTTTGAACCTACATGACATAAACGGGATGCCTATAAACTGTGTATATGTCGGGCCTCAAGCTAATTCCCTTTGGGCAGAGGATGGCAGATTGCATCGTTGCGGCGACCCACCTAGCATTGCTAGGTGTCGAAAGCATGGGAACGGCATTTCGGATAAATTTTGGGAGAGCTTAGCTCTCCTTTTTTGTTGTATGTTAAGGAAACACTGATTAATTAATCATTCGCATATTTGGTTAATGTTCCCGCATACTGTGTCAAAGCTCATGTTTGTAACTTTGCACGCAAAGTTACAAATCCCGTAGGGACGGACTATTTTGCATAGCAAAATAGCCGCTACGTAGCTTCTGGCTATGCCATCGGGTCTTTTCCTTGTCTGCGAAAACATTATCTCAAATCTGCTTCAAGTGAATTAATCAGCGCTTCCTTAATATTTTATCAAGTATTACAGAAGAAATAGCACCAAT
>DFJD01000062.1 GCA_002372875.1 Clostridiales bacterium UBA3680 | reverse complement strand
CCAGTAAAGAGGGTACATATCAAAGGTCCCGAATAATATATGACCGATTATTTTTTCTCAAGGTCGGATGTACAATGAGCGCACTTCGTTGCCGCAACGGGTATCTCACTTAAGCAGAAAGGACAAGTCTTTGTTTCGGGTGCGGCCTCCTCTTCTTTCTTTTTGCCGATGCTCATAGCCTTATTCATGGCTTTAAGCATAAGGAAAAGGATAAACGCTATTATAATAAAGTTAACAACAGCAGAAAGGAAAGCGCCATAGTTAAATGCCACGCCCAAAATTTTGAAGGAACCGCCTATAGCTATTCCGTCCTCACCTGCTCCGCCTGTTATAACCTGAATCAAGGGATTGATAAAGTTATCGGTAAGACTTGTTACTATGGAACTGAATGCACCACCCACGATAACACCTATCGCCATGTCCATTACATTTCCCTTAAGTGCGAATTCTTTAAATTCGGCAAGAAATTTCTTCATTTCAAAGTACCTCCTAAAAATCTTTGGTTTTTACAACAGCACCGTTTTTTTCTATCCACAAAACGGCGTAGCCGTATTTTCTTGCAAGCTCTTCACCCTCTTTTCGGGGCAAAATAAATATTGCGGTAGAGAGCATATCCGAAACAGCGGAAGAGCTGCCCTTCACCGTAACGGCAATGTTATTGTCCGCAGGGTACAGCGTATCGGGGTCGATAATATGATGATATCTTCGTCCGTCGCACTCATAGAATCGTTGATAATTGCCGCTTGTGACCACCGTGGAATTTGCGGTATCGAAGGTATCTATGTAGTTTTGGCTCAAATCGGGATTTTCTATACCTATTTTCCATGTAGGCTTGTTCTCGTCGTTTATGGCGATAACATTTCCTCCCAAATTTAAAAGTGCCGCTCCCACACCCTCGTTTTCAAGAAATTCCTTAGCCTTATCGGCGGCAAAACCCTTTGCCACAGCCCCCACATCTATACGAGTATTGCAATTATCAGTATATATTGTTGAGGCAGATTTGTCAATAATTATCGAATCAATGTCACAGAATTTGCTCGCCTCTTTCAGCTCATTTTCCGTAGGAACGGCAGTTTTTACACCGTTTAAAGCATCCTCTCTGTAATTATGCCAAATACCGAGCACATTACCCAATGCAATGTTTATTTTTCCGTTTGTTTGCGTATAGGCTTCCTTTCCGAACTCGACCAATTCCATAATATCACCGCTTACCTTCACAGGCGCTATCCCTGCGTTGTCGTTTACGGTCTTAAGGTTGTTCATACCTTCATATTCGTTATATATGTCAAATTCTTTATTAAGTGTAAGCAGCCTTTCATGCAGTCTTTCACTAAGGCTTTCAAATTCTTCCTTTGATGCACATAACGCCGTAAATTGCGAATATGTGTCAAAAAGGTCAAAATACTCTGCGGAATATTTGTTAAGCGTCTTTTGGTCATTTTTTCCGACACAACCAAAAAGAAAAAAAATCGACAAAACAACACAAAGATATTTTTTCGAAAGACATTTTTTTAAGAACATCGGTGTTTTCTTCAATCTCATTTCAACTTCCTTTCCGTATGCCGTGCAATATGCCGTTTTCCGTGAATCATACCTTTATAACCGCATCAAGCCGACATAAAGTCGGCTTGATTTTTATTCAAGGGGTATTGTATACTCCTGTATCACTTCATTTTTTTCGTCTTGTTCATTTTCGGCAGGTTCAACTATTTCCTCGTGTATTATCTCCGTTTCAGCTTCCTCGCTCTGCTCGGTCGTCGTTTCCGTTTCCTCCTCGGACGAGATCTCCGAAATCTTGCCCGTTATAAAAACATCGATATTCACGGGAGCCTTTATGGCCTCACCTCTGGGAATATCCAGTTCCACCGGCACGCTGTATGTGCCCTCCTCGGTATATTCCTTAAGGTCTACCGTAGGCGAGAGCTCATCAACGGAAATATCATCGGTGTAGCCTCCTATACTTACAAAAACGCTGTCCTGCTTAAATTCGGCCTCAAGTCCGTTGGCAAGATTTTGTATTCTTATGTCATCGGAGGTTATTTCAAGATCCTTGGCATTTTCCACATTTATATCCACATTAACGGTTATCAACGCACTTTCTCCGTTAAGTGTCAAGCCGGCAGCTTGAATATCCTTCGTAGCATCGTATGTAAAGGATTTGCTGCTTATAATGTTTTCAAGAGCTATAGGTGGTATCCTTATTGAAGGCGCCTCTTCGACTGATTGGGGATCTCCCGTTACGGGAATACTGTCGGGTTGGCAGGTTACTGATACAAGCTTGATATTCTGTGAAGAGAACTCTCCCGTCGTTACGGGGGTCTCAACCTTCATATATCCCTTTTTAAATATAGGTACCGTCACCGACACATTGGAAGGTCCTATTTCAAGGCCTTCAAGTTTATTGCCGTTTTCATCATACGCGATAACAGGCACATTATTTCCTATCGCCGAAGTCGCACCGTCTATACTCACGCTTGCGGAAACATAGGAAAGTTTGCTTACTATATGCGAAGGTCCTTTCACAGTGACCGATTCAACATCACAAGAGGGTGTTCCCGCTATATAGCCCGACGCCTCCGTGCCCGTTTTGTTTACCGTAAGAGCTTTGTTAACGGTGAGCACTTTGTCCAGATCCACATTGATGTATGCGGG
This sequence comes from Clostridiales bacterium UBA3680, assembly GCA_002372875.1. Taxonomy (GTDB): domain Bacteria; phylum Bacillota; class Clostridia; order Lachnospirales; family CAG-274; genus UBA3680. The sequence continues at coordinate 1,708 of DFJD01000062.1, read as the reverse complement.
AGTATAGCTTTCTATGTCGTAGGAATATACATAGATGCTCGAAGCAATTACCGGAGAAACTCCAAGCTGTATCGTTGTGGGATATTCCGCAGTGGGATCGGGCTCGAAATTACTCATATCGATGCTTGCAACTATCTTGCTTTTATTGTTTGCCTTGCTCAATTCGTCAAGTGCGGGTCTTGTGCCCGATATCTTGACATTTATCCTTGTGGCGGTCACATCCGCCTCGTTGGTAATAACATATCCCTTTTCTTTCAGGGCTTCTACCCCCGTAAGGGTTACCTGTGCCGAATAGGATTGTATTTCCACCGGGTTTATCGTATTCATTACGATAAACCATATAAACACGGCTATAACAACGGAAAAAATCTTCCATCTTATATCCTTTGTAAGTATGTTTTTAAGGGTAATAAAAAAATCACGCATTCTTTTTTACCCCCTTGTCCTTTTTGAATCTCTTGCCCGTATGAGGCTTGATTATAAGTCTGTCAAGGTGATTTTTAAGCTGCTGTCCGCTAAGTCCTTTTGTAAGCTTACCGTGATGGGCAAGGGCAATTTCTCCGGTCTGTTCGGAAACGATTATCGCCACCGCCTCGGAGTTCTCGCTTATGCCTACGGCGGCGCGATGCCTCAAACCGTACTTTTGCCCTATTTCCTGTTGTGTTACGGGAAGAACACAGCTTGCCGCAGCTATTTTGTTATCACGTATTATTACCGCACCGTCGTGAAGGGCAGAATTTTTTATAAATATATTTTCAAGTATCTGACTTGAAACATCACCGTTTACACGTATACCCGAAGAGTTTATTATATCGTTAAGAGCATTAAAGCGGTCGATAACTATAAGCGCTCCCACCATATCCTTACTCATTGCCTCGCAGGCAACTCTTATTTTTTCGTTTGTATCGGTACTGAGCGCCGAACCCGAATTGGAGTTCATCACCTGCGACACCCATGATATACCTCCCGAACCGATCTGTTCAAGGGCTCTTCTAAGCTCCGGCTGAAAAATAATTACAAGGGCGATAATTCCCACGGAAAAAGTTTTTTCAATGAGCCACGACACCGTATACAGATGAAAACGCGCACTAAACAGGCTTATTACACCTATCATAACAAGGCCCCTCATAAGCGACCATGCTCTTGTTTCCCTTACCCATTTGAAAACATAGTAAAGTATCACCGACACAACAATAATGTCGATAATATCCGTTATCCTTACCGAGGGTATTGAAAGCTTCGAAAAATTTATCTGTCCTATAAACTGTTTTACGGGATTCATACCGTCTTGCATAATATTATTCGGCACAGCACTCACCTCTTTTCTGCTTGAAACTGACTATCTAAAAAATTATAACATATTTATTGCTTTTTATACATTACAATATAATTAAAATATCATAAATCAACAATTATGGTTTGTCAAGGATATTCGTATTCCGCAGAAATAAATTTCTGCTACATACTCATAACCAACGGAATTGCAAGCAATTCCAAATTCAGTGGGAGCTTGGTCTTCCACTGAATTTTAAGTAAGCACCCCCGCTTTAGAAGCGGGGGACTTCCTTAGTTTGTTAATTAATCATTCGTATATTTGGCTAATATTACCGCATACTGTATCAAAGCCCATGTTTGTAACTTTGCAAGCAAAGTTACAAATCCCGTAGGGACGGACTATTTTGCTAAGCAAAATAGCCGCTATACGTAG
>DFJD01000112.1 GCA_002372875.1 Clostridiales bacterium UBA3680 | reverse complement strand
GTGAATTAATCAGCGCTTCCTTAAGCATCGCTTTCACGGGCGGTGCTTTTTCGTGCAGTGAAGGGAACTTTTGTGTTTTTACAACCTCACCCCCTGCCCCTCCCCACCTTGGGGAGGGGAGAACGCATACACCTTTCCGATTGTTGTTATGTGTTTTTTTCGTGATATAAAAGTATATTGATAACGGGAAAATGACAACGGGGAAATGTTGCGTGGAATCGGCTATTCCCCTCCCCAAGGTGGGGAGGGGTTAGGGGTGAGGTTGTTTTCCCCTAATTCAATTCATCGGCGGCACGGCTCCCATATCCGTGCTTCCGTCTGTTTGCTTCCAATATCCTTTTTTTCTCTTCTTCGGTATATGTAGCACCCACATAATTATTAAAGCTGTCAAACTTTGGTTTCGGTTTCAACTTTTCGGCGTTTTTTTGCCACAACTGCGCCGAATTTTTCCAATTACCGAACCAGCCCTTATCATCATAATACGCCTTAAAATCCCGTGCCGAAAAGGTGTATTTGTTAAGCTTCACATATTCCTCAATTTCCTCAAGCTCGGGAGCATTACTCTCTTTTGGTTCCCTATTTTCGTTTCGTTCGGGTTTTTCTTCCCTCTCACCTTCAAGAATGATACCCGTAAGTTCGGAAAGCTTTTGCGTGGAAATAAGCAAATATTTTTCATCAAAGCTGATTTCTTTTCGCCTTTTTACGGCAAAGAAATAATCTTCCTGTATTTTTTCGGAGGTCAAAATACCGTATTTTTCAAGCATTTCTCCGCTGAATATTCCCTCATTTACGCACAGTTTCACAACGGAGTCCACAAAGTCGAAATCAGGTCTGTCCGAACCGTAAAAGGAGGTCGCGATAAATATTTCCATGGATTTTTCGGTGTATTCCATAAAATACCCGTTTGAAAATATTTTCTTTACAAGCTTATCGGCAACACAACGACCTGCAAGACCAAGCTTCATTTCAAGATAAATATAGCTGTCGGAATCGGTACAGCTGTTGTAATAACAATCGAGTCCTTGTTTCATAAAATACCCCCTTTTCGAATTACAAATCAATTTCAGAAAGATTATAGCACAACATTTCTGTTTTGTCAAGTCTTATTTCGAACACGCGTTCCGCAGCGTTCTACTCTACTATACTCTGTTATTATATTATATACTCTTATATACTATACTATATAGGCTGCAGCGTGTTTGCACGATGTATACACGATGTAAACATAATGTATACATAATGTTTACACGCTGTAAACATTGAATTTTTTTTCGCTTTTAAAGCCATTTTTCGAACAAAAAAAGGAACCCTGTGAGTGGTTCCTTAAGCCTTTGGCAATGTTATAACGGTATAAAATTTATCGTCTTTTTTCATACTTTCAAACTTGCCGTTATGTATCTCCGTCATTCTTCTACATACGTCAAGTCCGATATTCGTACTTTCGGGCTTTTCCTCAAGAGGTTTTACAGTATTTTCAAAATAGAGCATTATTTCATCGTTAACATCGGTAACGGATATTTTCAGCCCCTTATCCAAAGCCGCATATTTATTTATATTTGAAAAAAGGTTTTCTATTATCCTCTTAAAAAAATCCGGGCTGAGATTTACAAATCCCTTCGCCGTAAAGGTGTAATCAAGCTCAACTCCCGACTCCGTAAGAGGAAATGTATAATCAAGTATCAATTCGTTTATTACAGAAACATCATCTTTTTCAAGCACAATGTCTCTCTCTCCGTAATTGTATGCAAGAAAGTATTCAAAAAGTTTATCCGACAGCTCCTTTATTCGGTATGCCTTATCCTTTGATTTTTCAAGGTATTCTTTCAGTTTTTCCTCGCTTGAATATTTTCCGTCGCACAGTATTTCAAGAAAACCCGTAAGCACCGTAAGAGGTGTCCGCAGATCGTGGCTCATAGCCATAACCAGCTTATGCCCCGATTCCTGTATTTTTCTGTCTGTTTCCTGTCTTTCAAGGATCGCCGCTCTCATGGAGTCTATACTCTTTGCAAGAAATGTTATCTCATCATATCCCTTTATGGTAACGGGATGGTTTATATCCGATTCCATAAGCTCAACATCATTACCTATAAGTTTGATATAATCGGTCTTTTTCTTAACAAAAAGAAGGAAAATCACACAGCCCGTCACAAAGGCAAGCACTACGCTCAAAACGGCAATAAGCATAACATTGTGCATAAAATACAGACAAACAAACTCCATATAGAAAGTACCGTCGCTGAGGTTTATTGTATAAAGGGGATTATACTCGCTTTCGGTAAGCATTTTCTTTTTGTCGCCTGTCCTGTTCGAATCGTACACAACATTACCGAAGCTGTCATATATCGATATCATAACATCGGATTGCTTTCTGACCCAGTTATCTATCAGCTCCGTATCTTCCGAGGAAATATCGTTTTTCTCTATAAACTCCGAAAATTTTTGAAGCTTAAGCTCCGTTCTTTCCGCCTGCTTTTGCTCAAAATCTTCCGAAAGCGCCTGCTTATGCAAAAGCGTAAAAGAAAAACCGCTAAAAAGGGTGGATATGATGATTCCCGAAAGAACAGCTATAACGATAGCCGCCAAAAGCTCAATTCCCAGACGGCTTATTATCTTACGAACCAATTCTGTAACCCCTTCCCCAAACCGTTTTTATATATCTGGGATTTTGAGGATCTTTTTCTATCTTTGCACGCAGTTTTCTTATATGCACCGTTACGGTATTTGAAAGGGTGTACATATATTCCTCGTTCCACACGTCCTCATAAATGTTTTCCGCGGTAAATATCTTGTTTTTGTCGGTAGCAAGCAAAAGTAAGATCTTGTATTCTATATCGGTAAGGGGCACCTCTTTATCCTCCACCTTCACCACATTTTTATCTTTATATATCGCAAGATCTCCGATTTTAATTACCTGACCTTCATCTGCCGAAATGGGAGCCGCACTTTGATACACCTTATACCTTCTTAAAAGTGCCTTTATTCTGGCAAGGATATCTCCGGTTTTAAAAGGCTTAACCACATAATCATCTCCACCTAAATTAAATCCGCTGGTTTTATCCGCCTCTTCGCCTTTTGCGGTCAAAAAGAGCACGGGAGCCACCGTCTTTTTTCTTATTTCCGAGCAGGCACGAAAACCGTTCATTCCCGGCATCATAACATCAAGTATTATAAGGTCGGTGTTTTCGTCGGTCTTTTCCACCGCCTCATTTCCGTCCTTCGCCTCTTCCACCTCATAGCCCTCGCTTTCAAGCAGAACATGAAGGACCTCTCTTATCTCTGCATTATCGTCCGCAATCAATATTTTATCAGCCATCAATACAACCTCCGTGTTTTCTTGTAATGTATGTATATATGTATTATAGCAAAACGAGAGATACTTATCAACGCTTCCTTATATTAAACGGTAATAATTAAAATGAAGAGTATAAAATTATTAAGAATTATTATTTTGCACACAAAAAGGGGGTGTAACACACCCCCGACAAGCCTCATCGGCTCCGTTCTTCGCTTTTAGCCGAATTAGCCAAAATTCCGTTTATTTGGTCTATACTCATATCTCTTTTTATACTCATCACAGGTTTTACGGAATAGTAGGTATGGCTCGGGGCATCCCCTCTCATACTTATTTTTCCCTTATCATCCACAAAGCATATAAAGGATTCGTTTACGCCCGGAGTTCTGAGCCACCATGCATTTCCGAATTGTCTGTCCTTTTCTTCGGGGAAGTACTTCATTACCTGGCCGATATCGAAAATGTATATCTTATCCTTGGTATTACTTCCGCATATGGTATCGTACTCGGGGTTTTTGTCGACCCTAACGTTGCTTGTAAGTATAAGCGCCTGCTGAAAAGCATCAAACTGTCCGTACAGCTCTTCGTTTAAATATCGTCTCAAATCGCTTGCATCCCAGTTAACGACTCTTGCGCTCTTGTTGTAGGGTCTCATAGCACCTTTGTAAGAGTCCTTCGCAATAACGAGGATACTGTCCTTACCCTCTTCGAGCACAAACCAGTTACAAGGTCCGAATTTAAATGTATCGCCTTTTTTCACGCTTTTAATGGTGCAAAGCTGCTTAAGCTGAGGCGTGTTTTTATAGCCGTAGAGCCTCTCTTGTGAAAAAACGGAGCCTGCCTGCTCGTAATTGCCCGCATTGTAAAGAGAGAGAGCCTCATTGTACATCATATAGGTCTGCACCTTGTCCTTTACGGCATAGCCGCCTAAAGCAAGGGCTGCAAGGAAAATAAGGGCAAAATATATTCTAAGCCCTATGCTTTTTTTCGCCTGGTCGAAAGAGCTTTCTTGGGGGACTTCCTCCTGCTGCTCTATATTGAGCTTCTGTCTTATTTCCTGCCTTACCTCTTCTGAAAGAGAATCTATTTCTTCCTTCGGCACTTCCTTTTTGAGCAGATCCACATTATTAAGTTCATTTCTGAAGAGCCTTGCATCCTCCGTTTTGTTCTTTACGGTGTTCAGAAGCACCTCGCCGAAATCACCCCTGTCATTTTCGGGAAGGTCGATTATTTCCGTGGGAAGATCTCCGTTGTTTAAAAAGAGATAGAGCAGTTTGGCAAGGGAGTCCACATCCCCGTTCTTTTCGGGGAGTATGGGGAAATTGCCGAGAAAATAGGCACCGTTTTCATCGGTATAAATACTTTCCATATCAATGGCGGTATGCTCGACACCGACCCTCTGACAACCCTCAAGGGCAAAGGCAATATCCTTTCCCAATTTCAACAGATCCGCTTTGTTAAAATCGTTTTGTTCAAGGTACTCCGAAAGAGGCGTGAAATTGGCAAAAGCCGTCTTCACACGAAGATCCCCGTTTTCATCGGTATCCGTGGTTATATCGAAGGGGAGAACATTTCTCACCCCCGTAAGCTTTGAAAGAGAATTTATTCTGTTTATTATATCGGAAATGTTGTTTTCCTTAAGAGATATTATGGTTTCCGAATATGCTTTTTCTGTATTCATTTTCAATCATCCTCCACCGCACACAAAACAAAGATATCAACCCTTTTCGCTTTCGCCTTTTTCAATATTTTGGCACATTCGTTGGCGGTAGCTCCGCTTGTGAGAATGTCGTCAACAAGAAGTATTTTCTTCCCCTCAAGGTTCAAACCTTCCCTAAGGGAGAAAGCGTTTTTGATGTTTTTTTCTCTTTGCTCCTCCGACAGGTTATGCTGTGGGGCGGTGTCCTTATTTCTTATAAGTAAATTATCGCATTTTTCAAAGAGGCTCTCGCAGATTATTTCCGCCTGGTTATAGCCCCTTTGTACGTATCTGTTTCTGTGTATGGGCACAAAGGTGTATATATCATATTCTTCACTTGGCAACTCTTTTTTGGCATATTCCTTAAAAAAAGTGTACAGGTCGGGGCGGTCTTTATACTTCATTTCAAGCAGAACTTTTCTCACATTTCCCTTATAGGGAAAAACGCTGTAGCCTTTGTCGAAATGATTTTTTCCTCTTCGGCATATTTTGCATATATTGCCCGCACCGATAGGTCTTGAGCAAATGTCACACCTTGCTCCCGTATAATTTTTTATATCGGTCACGCAGCCCTCACAAAGGGAATGTTCCATGTGGTACGGCACAAGCTCCCGACAAACGATACACCTTCTTGAAAAAACAAGATCCAAAAAACGAAAGCTGCGAATTTTTTTTAATACAGCTCTCAAAGTCCCGATACCGAAATATCTTCAAACATCAAAGAAGGGGAGCCTACTGCCGAGCTGTTGAAATAAAGGTCGTTTCCGACTTGCGCAATGGTTTTAAGCAGTTCGTAAAAATTGCCTGCTATCGTTATCTGCTCTACGGGATGCGTTATTTTGCCGTTTTCTACCATAAAGCCCTCCGCCGCAAGGGAAAAATCTCCCGAAACGACGTTTGCTCCCGCATGCAGACCTTCCACTTCGGTCACGATGATGCCGTTTTGCATTTTTTCGAGCAGACCGTCAAAGTCCGTTTCGCCTTTTTCTATAAAGAAATTGGTTGCGGATACGCCCACCGCACCCTTATAGGAGGGTTTGAAGCCGTTGCCCGTGCTTTTTGTTTTGAAATAGGCGGCAGATTTCAAATTGTGCAAAAATGTCTTAAGCACACCTTTTTCTATAACGCTCTTATCGTAGCATGCCACACCCTCACTGTCGAAGGCAGAAGATGCGTAGCCGTCTTTTAAGAGAGGACGATCCCAAAGAGTTATTTTCTCCGAGGCTATTTTTTCTCCTATTTTGCCCGTGAGCAAAGAAAAGCCCTTTCTTGCGCTCTCTCCCGAAAAATTATCGGCAAATGTGGCGAGTATGTCGCAGAATGCCTCATTTTTGAATATTACCCTCTTTTTCCCGCTTTGAACGCCTGTGCCTCCAAGTGCGGACACGGCTTTTTTTGCGGCACTTATCGCAAGCGCCTTTGCCTTTTCCTCATCGAAGCAATGGCCTATGTATATGTCGCCTTTTTCCTTTACTTCCTCTCCCTTTCTTGCCGTAAGCTCCACCAAAGCTACAATGTAATTGCTTTTGCTCTCAAGCTCAAGACCGAGAGAATTGGCAAGATAGTTCTCCGCTTCTCCGCTGTCGCAAAGGGAAGTGTTTACCGACTCAATTTCGGGCGAAAATTCCTTTGCCGTTTTTTCGGCAAGAAGGGCAAACCTCGCCTTATCCTCGGCACTTATCTTATTAAGCTCGGGGAAGTAGGTCTCCACCTTCGGATAGACCTCCGACCCCGGAAAAAGCTCCTGCTTTTCCTCCGTGCCCGTCACTTCGCAGTTTGTGATAACACCCTTTATCGCAAGGGGAATAATATCCTCGGAAAGGGACTCACTGTAGAAATTGCCTGTTTTTCCGTTTATGATACCTCTGAAGCCGAAGCCTCCTGTCTGACTTTGAGAAAACTTTTCAATTTCTCCGTTATAGGCACTTACCCTCAAAGAGCCTTCCTGCATATAGTAAAGCTCATATTGCTCTATGCCCGCTTCTTTTGCACTTGCAAAAAGCTTTTTTGTAAATTCCTTTATTTCCATCAGCCTCTGCCTCCTACGGTTATTTCCTTAACTCTTATCATAGGCTGTCCCACACAAACCGGAATGCTTCCGCTTGATGCGCCGCACATACCCTCGGCAAGCTTCAGGTCGGAAGAGACCATATCTATATCCGTAAGCACCTGTGAGCCCTTTCCTATAAGGGTGGCTCCTCTTACAGGTTCGCAAATTTTTCCGTCTCTTATGATATATCCCTCGTTTACGGCAAAGTTAAATTCACCGCTTGCGGGATTGACGGAACCGCCTCCCATATATTTTGCATATATTCCGAATTTTGTGGAGGCTATAATGTCATCTCTGCTGTCTGTTCCCGGTGCGATATAGGTATTGGTCATTCTCGAAACGGGCATAAATTTATAACTCTGCCTTCTTGATGAGCCCGTAGCCGCAGCGCCCATTCTCGCTCCGTTAAATCTGTCCACCATATAGCCTTTCAGTATGCCGTTTTCAATAAGCAGATTTTTTTGAGAGGGGTGCCCCTCATCATCCACGTTTACGGAACCCCACGCGTTTACTATGGTGCCGTCGTCGTAGGCGGAAACCTTGGGGTTTGCTATCTGCTTGCCTATTTTTCCCGCAAAAACGCTTGCGCCCTTGCTTACCGCCGCAGCCTCAAGACCGTGGCCGCAGGCCTCATGGAAGATAACGCCGCCAAAGCCGTTATCTATTATAACGGGGAAACGACCCGAAGGGCAAGCTCCCGCCGTGAGCATCGTTACGGCAACTCTTGCCGCCTCGTTCGAAAGGCCGACAATATCAAGATCTCTCAAAAATTCAAAGCCCTTCATAGCTCCCGGTCCGAAATATCCGTTCTGCTTTTCCCTTTCATCCGATGCCACCGCATTTATAAAAACTCTTGTTCTTGTTCTCTCATCGGTCGCCCACAGACCCTCTGTGTTTGCTATGAGCACATTTTGAGTGGATGCAAGATAAGAAAAGGATGTTTGCGTTATTCTTTTGTCATATTTAAAAGCCGTGTCAGAGCCCGTTTTAAGTATGGCGGCAATCTCCTCTTTTTTGACCTCGGAGGGCAATATCTCCGCAGGATAAAGCGTTTTAAGAGAATAGTCCGTTTTGTCGAAGCTGTAGGCTCCCGACTTATTTATGCCCTTTAGCATTTGTGCGCCGTTTTGCGCAAGCTTTAACAGGCTTTCTCGGTCGGTTTTGTTTGTGTAAACATATACGACCTTCTCGCCCTCTATTATTCTTATTCCCACTCCCGCTTCAACTCCGCTCAGGGCGGAATCCGTTTTACCGTTTATAAGGGAAAGAGAATCCTTGACAGTTTTTTCCTCGAATACCTCGGCAAATCCGGCTCCCCCGGATACCGCCGCCGAAAGAATATCCGATACGATATTTTCACAAAGCATGTATCTGCCTCCATTATTCCTTGAAATTAGCTATAGGTAACGATTTCCCGTAAATTTTTTTAAATTTTCTCTTGAATTATATATTATTTTGTATTATAATTCAAGTAACACAATTTATTGTGCTTTTATTATATAAGGAGGTACTGTTATGGCATACGTAATTAACGATGAATGTATCAGCTGCGGAGCTTGTGCTGCAGAATGTCCCGTATCCGCTATAAGCGAGGGCGACGGAAAATATGAGATCAACGCAGACCTTTGCGTAGAGTGCGGAGCTTGTGCAGGTGTCTGTCCCGTTGGCGCACCCAACAACTGATCGATAATTCACAGCTTAAGGAGCCGAAATTCGGCTCCTTTTTCATTCTCCCGTAAAAGCCTTTTTCACAAGCAGATATCCCACAAGCTGATTTTGCGGAACATCGTCAAATTTGGTACATATAGGTTCGGGGCTGTCCTCTTCCGAGTCAAAATATATCTTTACATTTGTGACCTTGTCGTTATATACGACTTTTCCGTCAAACTCCACCACCTTGCACTCCGTCCTCTCCGAATCGGAGACCCCGTCTCCGTCATTGTCGGGTCCGGGAATGGTTCCCTCGTAGGAGAGCCACTTCGGCTCTGCAAAAAATTCCGAAAAAGCAACGGAATAATTGCTGTCGGGAAAATCCTTCGGGTGCGAATATTTAACCACCTTCACAGCCGAGCTTTCGATGCCGAAAAATGAAGTGACCTCATTTGCAGCGTGAGAACAGCCGCAAAGCACAAAACACAGCAACAACACATAACAATATCTTTTCAAGACTATTCCCTCCAAAAAAATATGCTACTATTCTATCATATATTTTTTTGTTTGTACATAACCAACTCACATTTGCTTTTTTTCTTTACATTACATTTTTTTTAGTGTAAAATCAGATCGTACCTTATATACTGCCGAAAAGAGGATATAAATGACATTTTACATTCTTTCCGCTCTTACATTTGTCTGGTTTTGCTTTATGACGTATCTGTCTCACGAAGACGGTATACACACATCCGTTACAAGTCATAACGCCGCGCAAACCGTTACAAATGTAAACGAACATATACGAATTACCGAAAAAAATACAAACGCCATAGACACCTTTTTGCGGCATTGGGCGCACCCCACGGTGTTTTTCGTGCTTACGCTCCTGCTTCTTTCCACGCTTAAAACACGAAATTACAAAGCTCTGCCCGCAATAATATTTTTGTTTGTTTGGAGCTTTCTTGACGAATACTCAAAGCAGCTCATAACCGGCAGACATTACTCTTTTGACGACGTAAAATTCAATATGGCAGGTGTTGTGGCCGGGATAGCGGTTTTTTATGCCGCCGTTTTTATTTTGAACAGAGGAAACAAAAATGAAAGATCGCAGACAGAAAGCTCTTGAAATACTTGAGCAGGTAAACAAAGCAATAACGGGCAAAGAAAACATAACAAAAGAAATACTTATCGCAATACTCGCCGAAGGGCACATTCTTCTTGAGGATATACCCGGAGTGGGCAAAACTTCGACAGCCCTCGCCTTTGCAAGGGCAACAGATCTTCTCTTCGGAAGGGTGCAGTTCACTCCCGATGTTATGCCCTCGGATCTGACTGGCTTTTCGGTATACAGAAGAGAGACCGAAAGTTTTGTGTATAACGAGGGAGCGGTGTTTTGCAACCTTTTTCTTGCCGATGAAATAAACAGGACGTCCCCGAAAACTCAATCTGCCCTTCTTGAGGTCATGGCGGAGGGGAAGGTGACAGCGGAGGGTGTTACAAGGCAGGTACCGAAGCCCTTTACCGTCATAGCCACTCATAATCCGTCGGGAAGCACGGGTACACAGCCTCTTCCCGAATCGCAGCTTGACAGATTTACCGTAGGCATGCACATGGGCTATCCCGATGAAGAAAGCGAACTTAAGATCATAAGCACGGGAGGGGCAAAACTCGACCTTGTATCCAAAGTCGCCTCTGCGGAAGATATGATCGCAATGCAAAAAGAAGTGAAAACCGTTGCTTTAAACGAAAACGTGGCAAAATATCTCCTCGCACTTATAAGGCAAACAAGGGAGCTTCCGCAGATCTCTTTGGGAGCCTCTCCGAGAGCCGCCCTCGCCCTTGCGGCCGTGAGCAGGGCATGCGCATATCTTGACGGAAGAGATTTTGTGATCCCCGAAGATGTGTCACAACAGTTTACCTATGTTATTGCCCACAGGCTCGTTCTTTCTCGCGGAGCCGATATGGAGGGGCTTTCCGCTCGGGAGTTATGCAAGAATATATTGGAGAGTGTGCCCTATCCTCTGGTAGGTGATTAAGATGTGGCTGCTCTTCTTTGTCTGCTCGGTAACACTGCTTTTAACGGCAATATTTAACGAAAGCTATATGATAATGAGCCTTGCGGTGGCTTTGCTGACGATCTTTGTCGCAATGCTTTTTATTTCTCTGTATTATAAAAGTAAAATCTTTCCAAAATTGAATTTCGGGATAATAGACGTTAAAAAAAACATACCCTACAAGCTCGCCGTGTCATTCGAATACAGAGGAATATCACACCCCTGTGTATATGCGGTATTATCCGACAAATCGAAAAGCAAGATCTTCGCTTGCAAGGGCATAAACAAAATATTTTTTGAAAGGACCTCCGAAAAATGCGGAATTGCCGAAACGCAAATAAAGCATTTCATCGTTAAAGATCCCATGGGCTTATTCTCGCAAAAAATAAAGATCGACAAAGCCGTTACGGTGGTGACCTTTCCCACCCTTGCAAAAGGAAATAACTTTTCTTTTTCCCCTACCGAGCTTGACACCGCAGAAGAGATAACTGAAAATGCGGGGCTTACAAAAGGCGACGAGGATGTAAGAGACATACGGGAGTATCGTCAAGGCGACAGGATAAAAAAGATGCACCGAAACCTGAGCGCCCGTACCTCGGAGATATGGATAAAGGAATACAGCTCGGGAAACACGCCCACGATCACCCTTTCAACAGAGCACAACAAAGACTGTGATGACACGTATTACGAAGGTCTTTTTTCCGCCTTGCAATATTTTC
>DFJD01000051.1 GCA_002372875.1 Clostridiales bacterium UBA3680 | reverse complement strand
CCGCATTGCTGGATGTTGAAGAGGCGAAGAAGACTCGTGAATATGGTTTAGATATGGCAAATCATCAAAATTGGTTTGATGCATCTTATATATCATGGCTTTCATATGACTCGCTTAATATTGAATTGCCTGATGGACATTTATTCTTTTCTCCTATTATCAATTGGGGAAAATACAGAGAGGAAAACGGTAGACTAGTTATGCCTGTAACTGTTCGACTTAATCACGCAATTGCAGATGGATATTTGGTTGCTAATGTATTTCGTCTTTTGGAGAAGGAAATCAATTCTTTTGTTGAGTCATAATCGCAAAAATTCAAGTTTATAAAAACAATGGCAATTAAACAGATGTTCATAAACTTGTTTTGAGACCGACTTATAAAATAAAATTATTGTAAACAACCGATATATATGTTATAATAATATGAATTTGTGTTGACGGAAAAGTCTATAATTGAAATTACTTCGAGGGGAAAATGGAAACTAAACAGAAAAGAAAGAAAAATGGTTATATTTTCATTTTGCTTATTACCGGCATTATTATTGCCGTAACGGTCAACATTGCTTATTTTCGCTACAGAAACAAGGAGAGCTTGAAGCTAAGCATGCTTACCTACGTTAATGAAAGATCCGAACGTCTTGAAAATAAATTCAATGTCGATTATCTTTTCATTGACTCGCTTTGTTATACTGTTACGGGAAATATTGAGTCAATAAAAGCAAATAACGATCAAAAAAACGTAAAGGAACTGAAACGTCTCTTTGAAGGTTACAGAGAAAAAATAAAGGCAGAATATTGCGATGTGATTTTTGAAAACGGAGAAGCTGTTTTTTCTCCCGTTCCCTACCCTCAATTTACAAAGACCGATGTCTTTATAGAAGGATTTGAGGGCAAAAAAAAGACAGGTATTGTCAATGATGAGTATGGGGCCTCAAAGATAGTGACGGTTTCTCCCTGTTTTGATGATGATGGAGAAGTTATTTGTCTTGTTGTTTTTGCCATAGATTCAAAGACCATATCGGAATATATAAGATCCGACAACAGCGACAGCGTATTTATCACCGATGATAAAGGTCGTTATCTTATGGGTGGTGTGCCTGTGAGTTTTGATTTTTCAAAAAACACGGGTCTTGCCGAGCAGTTTTCAAAGGCTGTGTTTAAAGGCCTTGATTATCAAACCTTTACTCATGACATTGAAATAGGCAATAACGGTTTTACCGCATTTACAATGAACTTTAACGATTACTATATTTCGTATACGGGGGTAAAGCCTTTAAATTGGATGGTTTTCTATTGCCGTTCTGCCGAATCGGTCAAAAAAGATGCCCTAACGGAAGACCGATTTACAGATATTATAACGGCAGGCTTTATATTGCTGTATGCTCTTCTTCTTATTTTCTACTACTACATAGAAAATAAAAAGGATATAAAAATACTTGAAGAGGAACTTGAAAAGCAGCAAAATATGGCAATGCTTGATGAACTGACAGGTATTGCCACCAGAAGGACTTTTGTCGAGCAGACAAGGGAGCTCCTTTTTACAAACACCAGCGTACATTATATGATGGTCGTTCTCGATATTGAAAAATTTAAGGCCATCAATGATAAATACGGCCATTTTGAAGGAGATCGTCTCCTTTGCTATCTGACCACGGGTATAAGAAACTACATCGGAAAGGTTTCGGGTGCGGCAACAAGACTTTTTGCCGATTATTTTGCTCTTTGCGTGCCTTATTCCTTATCGGATGTGGAGAATCTTGTTAATTATATGAACAGGCATATATCTCATTGCGGTATGCCGTTTGATGTTTATATTGCCTATGGAATCTACGAAATAAAGGACAGGGAAGAACCGGTAGATTCAATGATAGAAAAAGCAAGCCTTGCCGAAAAGGCGGTGAAGGAAAAGTATCTTCAAAGATATGAGCTTTATTCTCCGAAAATGGGTAAGGAGCTTCTCTACGAGCAACAACTTATAGGAGATATGAAAACAGCCTTACAAAACAAGGAATTTGAAATTTATGTTCAGCCGCAGTACGACTACAATGCCGATAGAATAGGAAGCGGAGAGATACTTGTAAGGTGGCATAAAAGCGTTAAAAATCCCGATGGTTCAACGGGAGTTGAAGAAATATCTCCCGGAATATTTATCCCTCTTTTTGAGAAAAACGGTTTTGTGACCAAACTTGATAAGTATATTTGGGAAGAGGGCTTCAAACTTGTGGGCGAAATGATCCTTGAAAGCAAACGAACCGTTCCGCTTTCAATAAACATTTCTCGAGCTGATTTTGAGGATGAAAACATCCTTGAATTTTTGCTTGAATTAAGAGAAAGATATGAGGTTCCGAAGGACCTTATTCGTCTTGAAATAACGGAAAGTGCTTATATAAACGACGGAGGCAGAATAATAGAAAAAGTCAAAGAATTTGTGGATGCGGGCTTTGTTGTGGAAATAGACGATTTCGGCAGCGGATATTCTTCTTTGAACGCACTCAGGGATATGCCGGCGAGCGTTCTTAAGACGGATCTTAAATTTTTGTACGGCTACAGCGAAAATTCATCGGGTTCCACAATATTAAAGCATGTTATGCTTATGGCGGAAGAGCTTGGTATGAGTGTTGTTGCCGAGGGCGTTGAAACGAAAGAACAGGCGGATTTTCTGCATACATTGAACTGTAATATTATGCAGGGCTTTTATTATTCAAAGCCGATACCGGCAGACCTTTTTGTGGATCTTGTTCAGCAGAAGGTTAAATTGCCTTTGAAAAAATGACAGTAGGGAGAACTATATATGAATGAAAAAATTATGCCTGTAATGGTGTATGTATGCGGCCTTGCTTTTATTGCAATGCTGTTTTTGGGGCTAAAGTTTATTGAAAAGCAATATGCGGTCATTCCTGCACCCGGGCAGGAGTGGATGGGCTATGATACCAAGACCGAAGAGGTCATGTCCGTAAATATCAATGGGACAGAAAACGGAAAAGCTGTCGGCACAGCTCTTATAAACGGTAAAGTGATCGAAAAGGTATATTTTACCTATGAAAGTACAAGCAACACTTACACCCTTGAAGATGGGGAAAACGTTATATATAGCGGAAAATTCAAGGGAATAGCAAATGAAAGAGTGATCGTAGGCGGGAAAGAATTTCTCGTTACTTCAGGAGGTACACCTTAATGGCTCAGCAGGAATATAATTTCAGATGCAGAGGTTGCAAAACAACCAAGCAGGGAATGGAAAAACTTAAAGATTCCCAATTCAAGTATGAACAGGTCGATGAGGGCGAGGACGATCTCATAGCCTTTACACAGGTCAAAAATCCGTTTTGTTGGAGATTTTTCGGCATTTTCCATAAACAGGAAGATGATATCTTAATAACGGGAGTATTTGAAACCACAGCGGTTATTAAGGTCATAATATCTGTTATTGTTTTCTTTATTGCGGCTATCATATTTACATTTGCCTCGATACAGTATGATTATGCTTCGGTTATGCTGCCGCTGTACAGCAACGGTATGTCGCCGCAAACTTATGTGATTGCAAAATACGGTGTATACGCTTTTACTGCTCTGACGATATTGTTTCTTGCGGTATATACCGCATGGCTTTGTCAAACGGGTATAAGGAAAGCTATGATAGAGGATATCGAAAAAATAATGGGCAGTAAAGTTACAAAAAAATATTAAAAAAGTATTGCATATCATGTAGTATTTCTGTTATTATATATGAATGTGATTTTTAATTCAGAGGTGTAAAAATGAGTATACTTGAAAAGATTTTCGGTAACTACAGTGACAAAGAAATAAAAAAAATCAAACCTATAGTTGCCAAAATAAACGCTCTTGAGGATGAGATCTCGGCACTTAGTGATGAGCAGTTAAGAGCTAAGACAGATGAGTTCAAAGAAAGACTTGCAGACAATGAAACTCTTGATGATATTCTTCCCGAGGCGTTTGCTGTTGTAAGAGAGGCGGCAAAAAGAGTCAGAGGAATGAGACACTTCGATGTTCAGCTTATAGGCGGCATCGTTCTTCATCAGGGAAGAATTGCCGAGATGAGAACAGGTGAAGGTAAGACTCTTGTATCTACCTGTCCTGCATATCTTAATG
>DFJD01000082.1:10964-15307 GCA_002372875.1 Clostridiales bacterium UBA3680 | reverse complement strand
CTCTTTTTTTGTAACGGTACAAAAAAGCGATATCACCACAAGAATTAAAAGCGCAGCCGTAGGCACAAATAATATGCCCAAAAAAAAGTGGATAACATTCCCCTTAGTTTCAAAAACCTTTGAATGATTGTCCTCCAATATATCACCCCATTCATTTTCCTTACATTTTATCATATACAAATATTATTGTCAATTTTGGGGTGATTTGTATAATACACTCTTTGATAAGGTCTTTTAAAACTACAAAAAAGGGCATCTCTAAAAGTAAAGTTTGGAGTCTTTAAAATTGATCTTTTCATCAAACTTGTTTTTTTGTCCCGCTTTTGAAGTATCTATAGGATATTTACCCGAAAAGCAACCGTCACAATAATCGGTTTTATTATCTGTAAGTTCTCCCAATGTTTCTATCGGCAGATATTTAAGGGTATCAACACCGATAAATTCGGCAATCTTTTCAACGGAATCAAACTTGTCGGCAATAAGATTCTCAGAAGAGTCAATATCTGTTCCGAAATAACAGGGATGTTTAAAGGGGGGAGAGGATATTCTTAAATGTACCTCTTTTGCACCTGCTTCTCTTAACATTTTTACTATTCTTGCACCGGTAGTTCCCCTTACAATAGAGTCATCTATCATTACAACCTTTTTGCCGGCAATGGTTTCTTTTATTACATTCAGCTTTATTTTTACGGCTTTTTCTCTTTGTTCCTGCTCCGGAGCAATAAAACTTCTTCCGACATATTTGTTTTTTATAAATCCTATTCCATAGGGTATTCCGCTTTGCTTTGAATAGCCAAGGGCAGCATCAAGCCCTGAATCGGGCACACCTATTACCACATCTGCCTGTATATTGTCATTTTTTGCAAGTATTTCACCTGCTTTTATTCTTGCATGGTGTACAGAAACCCCCTCTATAACAGAATCGGGTCTTGCAAAATAAATATATTCAAATATGCAAACTGTTTTCTTTGATTCAAGCTCGGGTTTTATTGAATGTATTCCGCTTTTATCGATAACAACTATTTCCCCCGGGTCTATATCTCTGATGAAAACCGCACCGGTTGCATCAAGAGCACAGCTCTCCGATGCAACAACGACCGCACCGTTGCTGCATTGTCCAAGCACAAGAGGTCTGAATCCGTTTTTATCTCTAAATGCAATAAGTTTCGTTGCACTCATCAATATACAGGAATATGCTCCTTCAATGTATGGCATAGCTCTTTTTACCGCCTCTTCGGTAGATGAGCATTTTACTCTTTCATGTACGATAGAATAGGCTATTGCCTCCGTATCCGAACTTCCGTGAAAAATTGCACCTTCAAGTTCAAATTTATTTCTTATCTGTGTGGCATTTACAAGGTTACCGTTGTGAACAAGTGCCATATTCCCCTTTATGTGACGTATAACAAGGGGCTGTACATTGTTTATGCTGTTTCCTCCCGCGGTGGAATAACGAACGTGTCCAACGGCTATGTTTCCTTTACCGACAGATGAAAGTTTTTCTTTGTCGAAAACTTCGGAAACAAGGCCTTCACCTTTTTTACAACTGATCACACCGTCATCGCATACGGCAATGCCGCAGCTTTCCTGACCTCTGTGTTGCAGAGAAAACAAACCGAAATATACACTTGATGCCACATCGCTTCTTTCGGGTTCATATATACCGTATACACCGCATTCTTCATGTACAGATTCAAACATATTATAATTCCTTTATTCTTTTTATGGCTTCAATACTGTTTTCGAGTGTTCCGAAAGCGGTCAGTCTGAAGTAGCCCTCGCCGTTTTTTCCGAAGCCGACACCCGGAGTTCCCACAACACCCGCTTTATTTAACAGAAGGTCGAAAAAGTCCCAACTTTTAATATTATTCGGAGTTTTCAACCACAGATACGGAGCATTTTCTCCGCCGTAGACCTTGAATCCCGCATCAAGTAAACCGTTCTTTATGTATTTGGCATTTTTCATATAACAGCTTATTTGCTCTTTTATCTGTTTTTGACCCTCATTAGAATATACGGCTTCACCTGCCTTTTGTATGATATAAGGAGCACCGTTGTAGCGGGTGGAGTGTCTTCTTGCCCAAAGAGAGTGAAGAGAAACACCGTCACATTTCAATTCCTTTGGAATAACGGTAAAGCCGAGCCTTAAACCTGTAAAGCCCGCATTTTTTGAAAATGAACGAAATTCGATGGCACATTCTCTTGCACCCTCACATTCGTATATGCTGTGGGGAATTTCATCATCGCAAATATAGGCTTCATAAGCCGCATCAAAGAGAATTATCGCACCGATTTTAACGGCATGATCGACCCATGCTTGAAGGCTTTCCTTTGTTATCGCGCCTCCAGTGGGATTGTTCGGATAACAAAGATATATCAGATCGGGTTTTTCTTTGGGAAAATCGGGAACAAAGTTGTTTTCCTCGGTGCAGGGCATATATATAACATTTTCATATATTCCCTTTTCCGCATTATAATCTCCCGTTCTTCCCGCCATAACATTTGAGTCCACATATACAGGATAAACAGGGTCGCAAACGGCTATTTTGTTTTCGATACCGAATATTTCCTGTATAGCCGAACAGTCGCTTTTTGCTCCGTCCGAAACAAATATTTCATCGGCATAAACGGTGGTGCCCCTGCTCAAGTAATCTTTATCGGCTATTGTTTTTCTTAAAAACTCATAACCAAGATCCGGAGCATAGCCTTTAAATGTGCTCTCGTTTGCCATTTCATCAACCGATTCATGAAGAGTTTTTATTATTGCGGGAGCAATAGGCTGAGTAACGTCACCTATTCCGAGTCTTATTATATTCATGTTTGGATTTTTTTGCTTAAAGTCATTGACTTTTCTTGCAATATCCGAGAACAGATAGCTTCCGGGCAGCTTCAAATAATTTCTGTTTACCGTTACCATATATTAATATCTCCTTCAAACACTATTTTGGCAGGTCCTGTCATATATACGGGGTTTCCCTCGCCTTCCCATTCAAGTTCAAGTTTTCCGCCGAGAAGTTCCACCGTTATTTTCTTTTCGGTAAGTCCTAACAGTACCGATGCTGTAATTGTTGCACAGGTTCCGGTTCCGCAGGCAAAAGTCTCGCCCGTTCCTCTTTCCCATACTCTCATGCTGACATAGTCTCTGCTTTTGATCTCAACGAATTCAGTGTTGATTCTGTTTGGAAACATTTTGTTGTTTTCAAAAAGCGGTCCGTATTTATCTACGGGAAAGTTTTTTACATCATCAACATAGACAACGGAATGAGGGTTGCCCATAGAAACACAGGTCTGTTTAAATTCTCTTTCGGCTATTATTATCGGAGAATCTATAACTCTGTCATTTTGGCTTATTACGGGTATTTCGCTTACATTTAATTCGGGAACGCCCATATTTACACGCACCGAACTGACTACATTGTTTTCATCGGTCTTAAGCTGCAGGTATTTTTTTTTGCCATAGGATATTATGCAAAGCTCTTTTTTTTCT
The DNA here is from genome assembly GCA_002372875.1 of Clostridiales bacterium UBA3680. Lineage (GTDB taxonomy): Bacteria > Bacillota > Clostridia > Lachnospirales > CAG-274 > UBA3680. The sequence goes on along the minus strand of DFJD01000082.1, from coordinate 11,820 downwards.
GTCAAACCATTGTTATAAACAAAAGCTCCCACACACCTTATTCCGTTTCCGCACATTTCCGCTCTGCTTCCGTCGGCATTATACATTTCCATTTCAAAATCCGCTTTATCGGACGGATTTATAAATATAATACCGTCGGAGCCGATGCCGAAATGTCTGTCCGACAGTCTGACGGCAAGCTCTGCCTTTTTATCATCGGGGATTTTTTCCTTACTGCCGTCAATGTATACATAATCATTTCCGCAGCCATGCATTTTTGTGAATTTCATATTTTCCTCACCTATTTACCGCTTTCACCGTAGTTAGAAAGCACACGAGCACTCGGGTCGTTTACATTACAGCCCTCCCAATTTTTGTTCGGCATCCAAAAATCAACTATCATTTGAGATTGATTTGGATAGTATTTTTCAAATATTTCACGATATAATAGGGATTCTTTTGTAAAGGGAGTGGCATGTACATAATGCTTTCTCTTCTCATTAAATTCTTCGTCGCTGTATATACCCTCTGCATATTCCTTGAGATGGTCCACCATAGAATGTCCCACGGCATCGGAAAAGGCAGCTTTTTCTCTTTGAAGTATACTTTCGGGCAAAAGATCTGTTCCTTCAAATGCGTGACGAAGAAGGTATTTGCCCTTGTTGTACTTATTCATTTTTATTTCGGGATCTAATGCCATAACATATTTTACAAAATCTATATCGCCGAAGGGCACTCTTGCCTCAAGGGAGTTTACGGATATACATCTGTCCGCTCTTAAAACATCATACATGTGAAGTTCATGTACTCTCTTTTGAGCCTCTTTTTGAAATTCCTCGGCGTTTGGTGCAAAGTCTGTGTATTTGTAACCGAAAAG
>DFJD01000082.1:7719-10906 GCA_002372875.1 Clostridiales bacterium UBA3680 | reverse complement strand
TCGGATACCTCACCTGTAAGCAATACTCTTATATCTGTTTGTTCATGAATTGCCTTGCAAAGAAGATACATTCCCATGCTTGCTCTTATCGTTGTTATATCATAAGTTCCAAGCAAATGTATTACTTCATCAAGGGCATTTATAACATCGTCTTTGTTTATGATTATCTCCGTGTGATCGCTGTTTAAATAATCGGCAGTTTGCTTTGCGTATTTCAGGTCGATCGCATCCTCACTCATACCTATTGCAAATGTTCTTATCCTCTTTTTTGATTTGCTTGCGGCAATGGCACAAACCAAAGACGAATCAAGGCCGCCCGATAAAAGAAAGCCGACTTTAGCATCGGCTACAAGTCTTTTTTCCACTGCTTTTACAAGTTTTTCTCTTATTTTTGAACAGGCTTTTTCAACATCATCTTTGCAAACCTTCTCTACCGAAGATATATCACAATAACATACGAATTTTCCGTTTGAGTAGTAATAACCGGGAGGAAAGGGAAATATTTTGTTTTTTGTTATCTTTTGCAGACACTTTGGCTCACTGGCAAAGGCTATATTTCCCTCTTCATCATAGGCATAATACAAGGGTCTTATGCCTATGGGATCTCTTGCGGCAATAAATTCACCTGTTTGTCCGTCATATATCACACAGGCAAATTCCGCATCAAGCATTGAAAACATATCGGTTTTATATTGTTCATACAAGGGCAAAAGCACTTCACAATCACTGTCGCTGTTAAAGCGGTAGCCTTTATTTATAAGCTCATTGCGAATATTTTCAAAGCCGTATATCTCACCGTTGCAAACAATGTAATTATCCTTATAATTAAAAGGCTGCATTCCCTCGGGAGAAAAACCCATAATTGTAAGTCTTCTGAACCCTAAAAAACCGTGTTTCGTTTTTATTATTTTACAATCGTCGGGACCTCTTGAATAAGTTTCGTCAAGTCCCGATAAAAATTTATCTTCGTCAATGCTTTCTTTGCACCATGCCGCAATTGAACACATTTTTCATTCCTCCGAATTTGTTTTATTTAACACTGAAAAGCAAATCGCCATAGGAAGGATAAGGCCAAAATTCTTTAGCTACAAGCTTTTCCGCCTCATCGGCACTTTTCCTTATTTTCTCCATACCGGGAAGGATAAGGTCTCTTATAAGCTCGCTTTCCTCGATAATGTCTTTTGCATCTTTAAGCTTTTCTATGCTTGTCTCAAGTTCTGTCGTTCCGTCAAAAATGCTATCGGCAAGTTTTGAAAGGTTTGAAACAACATACTCTTCATATTTGCATTTAATACTTTCGCTAACGCTCTTCTTAACTTTTAATGTGTTTGAAAGCTTTTCCTCATATTTTTCAATGGCAGGAAGGATTTCTCTTAGAGCCATTTCAAGCGTGGTGTTTGCCTCTATTGTTACCTGCTTGCAATAGTTGTCGAGCATGATCTCACAGCGAGAGTGGAGTTCGGCAACAGAAAATACCTTATGAGAAGTAAGCATTTTTACATTTTTCTCGTCAAGAAGATGAGGCATGCAGTCGGCGGTGGTTTTATAGTTTGAAAGTCCTCTTTGTTCTGTAGCCTCTTTTACCCAGCTGTCATCATAGCCGTTTCCGTTGAATAAAATTCTCTTATGCTCTTTTATAGTCTCTTTAAGCAATTGGTGAAGATCTGTTTGGAGATCCTTTGAGCCTTCAAGCTTATCTGCATATATTTTAAGAGCTTCGGCAACTGCGGTGTTGAGCATCATATTTGCACAAGCGATGCTGTTTGATGAGCCTAAGGAACGGAATTCAAATTTGTTGCCCGTAAATGCAAAGGGAGATGTTCTGTTTCTGTCGGTAGTATCTCTTGCAAAGCGAGGTAAAATGTCGACGCCGAGTTTCATGATCTTTTTCTCTGCACCGCTATAAGGTGTATCAAGCTCAATAGCATCAAGTATTGCGGAAAGCTCATCACCTAAGAATATGGAAATAATGGCGGGAGGAGCTTCGTTTGCACCTAATCTGTGGTCGTTTCCCGCAGTGGCAACAGATAAACGCAAAAGGTCTTGATAATCATCAACAGCCTTTATTACAGCACAAAGGAAAAGTAAAAATTGTGCGTTTTCGTAGGGGGTTTCTCCCGGGGACAAAAGATTTACTCCCGTATCGGTAGAAATAGACCAGTTGTTATGTTTTCCGCTGCCGTTTACGCCCGCAAACGGCTTTTCATGAAGCAAACACACAAGACCGTGCTTTGCGGCAACTTTCTGCATTATTTCCATGGTGAGCTGGTTTTGATCGGTAGCAAGGTTGGTTGTTGTAAATATGGGTGCAAGCTCGTGCTGAGCGGGGGCAACCTCATTATGTTCTGTTTTTGCAAGTATACCAAGCTTCCAAAGCTCTTTATTCAGGTCTGTCATAAATTCCTGAACCTTTGGCTTAATAACACCGAAATAGTGATCGTCCATTTCCTGTCCTTTAGGAGCAACAGCACCGAAAAGAGTTCTTCCCGTATATTTAAGGTCGGGACGTTTGTCGAACATTTCCTTTGTGATAAGAAAATATTCCTGTTCGCAGCCTACCGAGGTTCGCACCGTCTGTATTTCGTCATGTCCGAAAAGCTTCAGTATACGAATAGCCTGTTTGCTAAGAGCTTCCATAGAACGAAGCAAAGGGGTTTTCTTGTCAAGCGCCTCTCCGCCATAGGAACAAAATGCTGTGGGAATACAAAGGGTCTTGTCTTTTATAAATGCATAGGATGTGGGATCCCAGGCAGTATATCCTCTTGCCTCAAATGTGGCTCTTATGCCTCCGGTAGGGAAAGATGAAGCATCGGGCTCACCTTGAATAAGTTCTTTACCCGAAAATTCCATTATAACGCCTCCGTCCGGAGAGGGCTCTATAAATGAATCATGTTTTTCCGCTGTCACACCTGTAAGAGGTTGGAACCAATGTGTATAATGAGTTGCTCCCTTTTCAACGGCCCACTTTTTCATTGCCGATGCAACACTGTCAGCCACATTAAGTTCAAGTTTTGCACCTTGTTCAATAGTCTTTTTAAGTGAATTGTAAACCTTTGCAGGTAAAACCGAACGCATTGTTCTGTCATCAAAAACCATACTTCCAAAGTAATCGGGTACTAATGTTTCTTTCATAGTTTTTTCCTCCGTTATTGTTTTGTTATTTGCTTAAGGAAGCGCTGATTAATTC
>DFJD01000082.1:0-7586 GCA_002372875.1 Clostridiales bacterium UBA3680 | reverse complement strand
GCTTTGACACAGTATGCGGGAACATTAACCAAATATGCGAATGATTAATTAATCAGTGTTTCCTTAAATGCTTCCATTATTGCATCATCATAGCATAAGCCTTTATTTTCATTTTCCGATATAAGGTTTAAAACTCTGATATAATCAATAGGTATTATTTTTTTGAATTGCGGCACATATTCTTCGAAATTGTCGATGATATGTTTGGCCTTTTTTGAACCTGTTGCAGCTTCGTAGTCCTTAAGAATATTAAACAGTTCTCTCTTATCGTCTTCTTTTTCAAGCTCTTCAATATCTATAAGTTCTTTGTTTGTTTTTTTATAAAGGTTTCTGTTTTCATCGAGAACATAAGCAATTCCGCCGCTCATTCCCGCAGCGAAGTTTTTTCCGACCTTACCAAGAATTACGGCTCTGCCTCCTGTCATATATTCAAGTCCGTGATCTCCGCAACCCTCGCAAACCGCAGTTGCTCCGCTGTTTCTTATCAGAAATCTTTCTCCGACCAATCCGTTTATATATGCAGTTCCGCTCGTTGCACCGTATAGAGCCACATTACCGGCAATAATGTTTTCGTCGGCTTTAAATGTTGCCTCCTTTTTCGGGGTAAGCACAAGTTTTCCGCCGGATAGTCCCTTGCCGAAACCGTCGTTTGTATCACCTGCAAGCTTCAATGTAAGTCCTTTGGGAATGAATGCTCCGAAGCTTTGACCTGCACCACCGTTAAGATTTATAACAAAGGTGTCGTTTTTAGCATCTGTGCCGTAATTTTTGGTTATATATGAGCCTAAAATCGTGCCGACTGCTCTGTCTGTGCTTGTAACTGTCACGTCATCAAGCTTTAAGCCTTCTTTTTTCTTGCCCTTTTTTAAAGCCGGGATAAATATCCTTTCATCCAAGGTGTTCTCAAGCTGAAAATCGTAAGCCTGCTCGGGTTCATAGCAATGTATCTGTGCATTTGAATAAGCGGGGTTTAAAATCCTGTCAAGACTGACCTTTTGGGCTCTGCTTGTAATATGTTTGCTTTTGAATTTAAGACAATCCGTTCTGCCCACCATTTCTTTAACGGTTTTAAAGCCCAACTCAGCCATTATTTCTCTTAATTCCTCGGCAATGAAAAGCATAAAATTCATTACGTTTTCGGGAGTGCCTCTGAATCTTTTTCTGAGAGAAAGGTTTTGGCAGGCTATACCCATAGGACAGGTATCCTTGTTACAAGCTCTGTCCATAACACAACCCATCGCCACAAGGGGAGCCGTTGCAAAATCAAATTCTTCCGCACCCAAAAGGGCGGCTATTGCTACATCTCTTCCCGTCATTAGCTTTCCGTCGGCCTCTATGGCTACTCTACCTCTTAATCCGTTCTTTATAAGGGTATGATGAGCCTGAGCTACACCCAGCTCCCAAGGAAGACCGGCATTATGTATGGAGCTTGCTGCCGCAGCTCCCGTACCTCCGTCATAACCTGATATAAGAATAACCTGTGCTCCTGCTTTTGCAACGCCCGAGGCTACGGTTCCCACACCGTCTTCGGAAACAAGCTTTACCGATATTTTTGCATCTTTGTTTGAACATTTTAAATCATAAATAAGCTGTGCAAGATCCTCAATAGAGTAAATATCATGGTGAGGGGGAGGGGATATCAGGGAAACACCGGGGGTAGAATATCTGCACTTCGCTATCCAAGGATAGACCTTTTTGCCGGGAAGATGTCCGCCTTCACCGGGCTTGGCACCCTGAGCCATTTTTATTTGTATTTCCTTTGCATTTATGAGATATTCGCTTGTTACACCGAAGCGCCCCGAAGCCACCTGTTTTATTGCACTGTTTTTCTCCGTTCCGAATCTTTCGGGATTTTCTCCTCCCTCGCCGGTATTTGACATACCCGACAGTCTGTTCATGGCTATTGCAAGAGTTTCATGTGCTTCCTCGGAAATGGAGCCGTATGACATTGCACCTGTTTTAAATCTTTTTACTATTTCGGCAGCAGGTTCAACTTCATCAAGGGATATCGGTTCGTTTATACCGTTAAAATTCGTTAAAGCTCGCAAAGTGTGAGGGCTTTCACTGTTTACAAGGTCGGAATACTTTTTAAAGAGCTCATAGCTTCCTTCTCTTACCGCCTTTTGTAAGGCAACTACGGTTTTGGGATTATACAAATGTGATTCTGATGCTCTGTTGGGCAATGTAAGTAATAAGGGCTTTCCCGGTTGTTTATTTCCCTCATTTATTCCCATAGGATCAAAGGCTTCATCATGTCTGAAAAGTATTCCTTCATAAAGCTCTTCAAGGCCTATACCGCCAACTTTTGAAACAATACCCGTAAAGTATTTATCTATAACATCCTTGGATATTCCGACAGCTTCAAATATTTTTGCCGATTGATAGGATTGAAGGGCGGAAATACCCATTTTTGCCGCAGTTTTTACAACTCCGTGAAGAAGAGCATAGTTATAATCTTCAACCGCTGTATGATAGTCCTTGTCAAGTATTCCTCTGTCAATGAGCTCACCTATGCATTCATGGGCAAGGTAGGGATGTATTGCTCTTGCACCAAATCCCAAAAGCATTGCCATGTGGTGTACATCACGAGGCTCTCCGCTTTCGATTATAATTGAAACAGCGGTACGTTTTCTTGTTTCGACAAGGTGCTGTTCCACAGCCGATACCGCAAGAAGAGAAGGAATCGGTATGTGATTTTCATCTATACCTCTGTCAGAGAGTATAATAATGTTATTTCCTTTTGCACATACTCTGTCAACGGTTATCAGAAGTTGTCTGATCGCTTTTTCGAGGGAAGTGTTTTTATAGCATAATATTGAGATAGTTGCACTTTTAAAGTTTTCGTTGTTAAGGGATTTGATTTTAAGCAGATCGACTCCCGTCAATATAGGATTGTTTATTTCAAGCACATTGCAGTTTTTACCCTTAGGTTCAAGCAAGTTTCCGTCGGAGCCTATATACACCGTTGTATCTGTTACGATCTCCTCTCGTATGGAATCTATGGGAGGGTTCGTCACCTGTGCAAACATCTGCTTAAAATAAGAAAACAAAAGCTGATGCTTTTCCGATAATACCGCAAGGGGTGTATCATGTCCCATAGATGAGGTCACTTCTGTTTTGTTTATCGCCATGGGAAGTATTCCCTCTTTGATCTCTTCAACGGTATATCCAAATACTGTATAAAGCTTTTCTCTCATCTGTTGTGAGTATGTGGGTATCTTTTTGTTGGGTATCTTCAGTTCGGATAGGTGTATCAAATTTAGAGCCAACCATTCTCCGTAGGGATGCATTTTGGTGAAGATATCTTCTATTTGTTCATCGTTTATCGTTATTCCTTTGTTTGTATCTATGACAAGAAGCTTACCGGGTTCAAGTCTTGACTTTTTTATGATATTTTCTTCGGGAATATCGAGAACACCGACTTCGGATGACAATATAAGCCGATTATCTTTGGTAATGTAGTACCTTGAAGGTCTCAGACCGTTTCGGTCAAGAGTAGCTCCCACTGTCTCACCGTCTGTAAAAAGAAGAGCCGCAGGTCCGTCCCAAGGTTCCATCATCGTTGCATAATAATGATAAAAGTCCTTTTTTTCATCCGACATGTATTTGTCGTTTTTCCAGGGCTTAGGTACCATCATTCTCATTGCAAGGGGAAGAGGGACTCCGTTCATTACGAAAAATTCAAGCGTATTGTCAAGCATTGCCGAATCCGAGCCTGTCTTGTGAATTATGGGGAATATCTTGTCCATATCGGCATCAAGCTTATCGGTGTAAAGAGTTTCCTCTCTTGCAAGCATACGGTCGTAATTACCTCTTATGGTATTTATTTCTCCGTTATGTGCAACGAAGCGATATGGATGAGCTCTTTCCCAGGCAGGAAGGGTATTTGTTGAAAATCGTGAATGAACCACAGCTATCGCACTTTTATAATTTTCATTTTGCAGATCTGTGTAGAATTGTCTTAACTGTCCTACAAGAAACATACCCTTATATACTATGGTTCGTGACGAGAATGAGCAAATGTATGTATCATCTGTGCTCTGTTCAAATTCTCTTCGGCATACATACAGTTGTCTGTCGAATTCAAGGCCTCTTTCGCAGTTTTCGGGTCGTTCAACAAAGCACTGATATATATCGGGCATTGTCTCCTTTGCTCTGTCTCCCAATATTTCGGGATTTGTCGGAACAGCTCTCCAGCCTAAAAATTTCAAACCGTTTTTTTCACATATTACAGCAAATAATCGCATAGAAAGGGTTCTTTTTTTGGGGTTATTCGGCAGAAAAACCATCCCCACTCCGTAATCACCTTCTTCTTTTGCTTCAAGAAAGTTAACGGCATTTTTGAAAAAGGAATGTGATATTTGCAAAAGTATACCGACACCGTCTCCAACACTTCCCGATGCATCCTTTCCTGCCCTGTGTTCCAGTTTTTCAACGATTTTCAGTGCATCATCAACGGTACGGTATTCTTTTTTTCCGTCAATATTTACAACAAGACCTATACCGCAGGCGTCATGCTCTTCTCTCATGGCATCATATTGTTTTATAAGATAATTACGATCATATTTTTTCATGTCTTTCCTCCGTCATAGGTTTTTTCTAAGAATTCTGTTCTTTATCTTATGTTGTGAATTATACAACTGTATTCGAAAAAAATAAAATACTTATAAATAACGGATAATGATACTTAAAAGGTATGATAAAAGAACCACGGATAAAAAAAAGACTCCCATGGGGAGTCTGATAATTATAGGCAATTTTATAAATTGCTCTTGATCTTTTCTATTATTTCCTGATATTCTTCATCACTTAAGAATTTTGCGGGCTCGGGATTCATAACAATGGTACCGCCAAAACCGTAGCCGCCTTTTTTCTTCGGAACGATATGCACATGTAAGTGAGCAAGGGTGTCGCTGAACATACCATAGTTTATTTTATCCGCATCAACAGCCTTTTGTATGGCCAATCCGACTTTTTGCATATCGGCAATAAACTCGGCTGCTTCTTCTTTTGTAAGGTCGTAGAGCTCCTTGCCGTGTTCCTTGTATGCAATGACGCAACGGCCGTAATAATTTTGATCTCTGAACAGAAAAAGCCTTGTACAACCAAGCTCACAAATAGGGATCATAAGAGAATTAAGTTTTTCAACGTTTTCACAATAAAGACAATCTTTCATAATAACCTCCGTTATACGTCCTTATTTATACCACATTGCTTCATTGCAATGCGGGTAAATAAGGGAGAAAGTAAATAAATCACAACAAAGCCGACTATCATTTCCAAAATCAATGAATGTGGAAAAATTTGCCAAAATGAAGGTATTTGAGCATCGGCACTTACTTGAGCTCTTGCGCCTGCCAAAGCTATATTGATCATTACTGCGGTCAAAAAAGGGGTATATATAATATCGGACACCAGTGTTTGAACAGCTTTAACAATGAAGCTGTCTTGCCCTTTACCTATTTTTGATGCAATAGCATCATTTATTCTTTTCATAGGTATAATTAAGCCGATAATAACCGCGATAACAGCGGAAATAATATAACTTGACAAAAAAGAACCAACGGTAAAATGCCCACTTGACACGATACCGACAAGTGCAAGTATGAAGCTGACGGCAAGGCCCATATAAAGACTTACAAGAAATCCGACTTTTTTCATTGTCTTGTTCATAATATTCCTCCTTACACTTTGACAAGCATCTGTTTTGTTGTTCTAATAGACAGAAAAGCAGGTGAAAAACTTTACACCTGCTTTCAAAAAAGGTAAATCTAAAATATTATTGAGGCTGCTTACCGATATAAGCAAGGATACCGCCATCTACATAGAGAATGTGACCGTTAACGGCGTCGGATGCCTCAGAAGCAAGGAATACAGCGGGACCTGCAAGTTCCTCGGGCTTTAACCATCTGTTTGCGGGAGTCTTAGCGCAAATGAATGAGTCAAAAGGATGTCTTGAACCGTCAGGCTGACGCTCTCTTAAAGGAGCTGTCTGAGGAGTCTCGATGTATCCGGGTCCAATGCCGTTACACTGTATGTTATACTGACCGTATTCGGAGCAGATATTTCTTGTAAGCATCTTTAAACCACCCTTAGCAGCGGCATAAGCTGAAACAGTCTCTCTTCCGAGCTCGGACATCATAGAACAGATGTTGATGATCTTTCCGTGACCTCTCTCGATCATTGAGGGGATAACTGCCTTAGAAACAATGAAAGGTGCATTAAGGTCTACATCGATAACCTGACGGAAATCCTTAGCTGACATTTCTGTCATAGGGATTCTCTTGATGATACCTGCATTATTTACAAGAATATCGATAGGACCAACTTCGCTTGTGATCTTAGCGACAAGTGCATTTACAGCATCCTCATCGGTAACATCGCAAACATATCCGTGAGCATCGATACCTGCTTCTTTGTAAGCGGCAATACCTTTATCTACAAGCTCCTGCTTAATATCGTTAAATACGATAGTAGCACCTGCCTTTGCCATACCGCTTGCAATAGCAAAACCGATACCGTAGGAAGCACCGGTAACAAGAGCAATTTTACCCTCTAATGAAAAATTTACACTCATTTATAAAACCTCCAACTGTTTATTTTTACGGAATAAATTCCGCCTTGTTTCCATTATATAACAGAAATATTTCAATTTCAAGTCTTATTTGATAATTGTTGTAAAATTTCTGATTGAACTGCCTCACAGAAAAAACCCCGCTTTCAGCGGGGCTTAAAAATCAGCTTTCGGGAACTATAAGTGCGTAGGCACCGTCATTCCTTTTGTATACTACATTTACCTGATTTGTGTCGGAGTTTATAAATACGAAGAAACTGTGACCGATCATTTCCATCTGCATAACAGCTTCCTCGGGATCCATAGGCTTAACGGGAATATTCTTTACCTTTACTATGGAGCTTGTTTCGGCACTCTCATATTCTTCGTTGCCTGTTGCAACGGCATTTAATTCATCGGCAAAGCTCTTGCTTCTTTTAGCTTTATCATTCAATCTGTTTTTATATTTTACGACTTGCTTTTCAAGTATATCAACCACGTCGTCAAGAGCTACCATTATATCTCTGTCAAGAACTTCCGCCTTAACGATCCTTTTGTTCGGAAGTGTAACGGTGACCTCCACTTTATTCTTATCTTTAATTTCCGTAAGTGTGACAACAGCTTCCGCATCCTCCGGGAACAGTTTTGCCACTCTGTTAAGCTTCTTTGTAATTTTCCCCTGGAAATTTTCCGTCACATCGATAGTTTTGCTGAAAAATGAATAACGCATAAAATCAACTCCTTACGTTAAAATATACGGAAATGCCAAATTTAACGGCGCTTCCCTAAAGAAACATCAACAAACTTTTACTATAAAGCTTGCAATGCTCTTAATATCATATTTCGACAAACATAATAAAAATCCTTTTATTTTTATAAATTTTTTTTGAGGAAGCGCTGATTAATTCAGTTGAAGCAGATTTGAGGTAATGTTTTCGCAGACAAGGAAAAGACCCGATGGCGTAGCCGAAAGCTACGTATAGCGGCTATTTTGCAACGCAAAATAGTCCGTCCCTACGGGATTTGTAACTTT
>DFJD01000081.1 GCA_002372875.1 Clostridiales bacterium UBA3680 | reverse complement strand
ATAGCCGCTACATAGCTTCCGGCTACGCCCTCGGGTCTTTTCCTTGTCTGCGAAAACATTATCTCAAATCTGCTTCAAGTGAATTAATCAGTGTTTCCAAAGAAATATTGACAAAGGTGGAATAATAATGAAAAATAAAAAGGATAAACTCACCGTCAAAAATATCGGTACCTTACTTGCTTTTCAAGGAACACATATTTTGGCTGTTTCCGAAACAAAATCCGAAGGAGGTATGCCCGTATATGGGATTTTTCTCGGTGATCCCGAAAACAGGGAAAACAATCAATATATGACCTTGACCGCAGGAGAAATAACGGAACTGAAAAAAATATTAAACAGCAAGGAAAGCTGGACAGAATAGCAAAATGTTGTTATATTGTAAATGGGTGATGTTGCTTTGAAAATACCGACAGGCGAACAAAATATATTTTTAAATACCGTAATATCGCTATTTATGTTGTTTCTTGCAACATTTGTAGGGTATCTGTTCAAAAACGCAGGATTGAGCGATGCAACAATAATAATGGCTTATATTCTCGGAGTACTTCTTACTGCCGTTTTTACAAATCATCAAGCCTACAGTATCGTAATTTCCGTTATGAGCGTTCTCGCATTTAATTTTTTGTTTATCGAGCCTACATTCTCTCTTAAGGCACAGGCAAATGAATACCCCGTAACATTTCTTGTTATGCTTATTGTGGCTTTTATAACAAGCTCTCTTGCCTCCCAATTAAAAATACAGTCAAAGCTTTCTGCCGAGGCCGAGAGTATAGCACAAAAAGAAAAGCTTCGTGCCGATCTTCTTCGTGCCATATCTCACGATTTAAGGACTCCTCTTACATCTATTTCGGGCAACGCAAGCAATCTTTTAACAAACGAAAAGCATTTTGATGAAAACGAGAGACAACAGCTTTATAAGGATATTTACGATGATTCTTTGTGGCTTATAGATATCGTTGAAAACCTTCTATCCATTACAAAAATAGAAAACGGGAAAATGGATATAAACATTTCTCCTCAGCTTGTGGAGGAAATAATAGACGAGGCGATGTCTTTTCTGAACAGAAACAAAGGTGAGCACAATATTTCCGTAAAATATTCGGAAGATATGATACTTGCAAATGCGGACCCACGCCTGATTATACAGGTCGTAACAAACATTGTCGGCAATGCGGTCAAATATACGCCAAATAACACCGATATCACAATTTATGCGGAAAAAAGAAGCGATGAAGTATGTATTTCTGTTGCCGATATGGGAAACGGCATTCCCGATGAAAACAAAGAACGTATATTTGAAATGTTTTTCAGTGAAAACAAAAACGCGGCCGACAGTAAACGCAGCCTCGGTCTGGGTCTGGCTCTTTGCAGAACCATAATAGAGGCTCATGGCGGAAAAATTTGGGTAGAGGACAATATTCCAAAGGGAAGCGTTTTTAAATTTACACTACCGGTCGGAGAGGTGAACTGTAATGAGTAATTCGTTGATATTGGTGGTGGAAGATGATTTTTCCGTCAGAAATCTAATGAAGACCACTTTGAAAGCCAACGGCTACCGATTTTTGCTTTCGGAAACCGGGAATTCTGCCGTTATGGAAACGGCATCACATAACCCCGATATAATGCTGCTTGACTTGGGACTTCCCGATATTGACGGAGTGGAGGTCATAAAAAAAATACGTACTTGGTCAAATATGCCTATAATTGTTATCAGTGCAAGAAGTGAGGATACAGACAAAATTGCCGCTCTCGATGCGGGTGCTGACGATTATCTTACAAAACCGTTTTCCGTTGATGAACTGCTTGCAAGACTGAGAGCTACCGAGCGCAGACTTGAATATATGTTGGGTATTAATGGGGAATCTCATATTTTCGTAAACGGGGACCTTAAAATAGATTATCCTGCCGGATGTGCATATTTAAAAGGGGTTCAACTTCATCTTACTCCAATAGAATACAAGCTTTTGTGTCTGTTTTCAAAAAATATAGGAAAAGTACTGACCCATACATACATAACGCAACAAATATGGGGCAGAACTTCCGATGGAGATATAGCTTCCCTGCGTGTATATATGGCAGCTCTACGCAAAAAGCTTGAAAACAAAGAAAACTCCGTTTCATATATTCAAACACATATAGGCATTGGATATCGTATGTTCAAGGTGGTTTAGACATTTCCATATCTTGCAAACACTGCTTTGTTATGCTATAATTCTCCTGTAAAGACCGCATATTAAAAAATTTGTGTGTGGTCATGTAACCTTGAAAAAGAAAGGAGAACTATTATGCGAAAAAGACTGTTAGCCTCCGTACTGGCGTTTACTCTGGCTTTGGGAACCACCGTATTTGCCCGTTATGATGTTGAAGGCTATAACTACCGCAAAACAACGGACCTTGAGGCATCTGTTGAAGAGGGAAAAGTAACCGTGACTTGGCCTGCTGTAAACAAATCGGGCGAGTTGATAAATGCAAACCCTCTTACATCCGATTCATCCTACGGAAATCCCACAGGAGGCTGGACAACTCCCCTTACGGGTATGATAATACAATACCCCAACTGGCAGCTTGACGGTACCGTAAAGCCCAACAACGGTGATAAATCGGGAGATAATCCCATTATAATGGGTCTTACCGATACTCCCACCGAATATCCCATAGTGTGCTTAAATGCAAGGGATTCCTCGGTAAAGATAAAGGATACTTATTTAAGCGGAGAGGTGGTTTCTCCGAATTATGCACCTTATTACACTATAGAATATTCTCTTGACGGACAAAACTGGATATTAGACCATGATATGTCCACCGTTGACCATGGTAAAAAGCTTTCAAGATACAACGAATTAGGAGAGATAGTTACCGATAAGCAGAACACATTTTTCCTTGAAGATCAGTATGTTGAACAGCTTGTTGCTCCCCTTGAGCCCGAAACGGAATACCAAATAAGGGTCACGGCAACAAATTCAACCAAAAAAGAAACTTACAAGGTGTTTACCACTTCCGTAAAAACTCCCGAGGAAGTTAAGCTCTATCCCGCATTTCCCACGGTAGAAGGCGGCGGAACATATTCTCAGGGCGGACGCGGAAGTGCCGAAAAACCTGCGGATGTATATATTGTTACAAGCCTTGAAGACAGCGTTTCGGATCCTCAGCCGGGTACCTTTAGATACGGTCTTCAAAGAAAAGACAGGGCAGACGGCAACAAGCTTTACCCCCGTATAATAGTATTTAACGTTAGCGGTGTTATAAACATAGACCCCACCGCTTCAAAGAGCCAAAGAAGATTTGATATAGGCTCTAACACAACCATTCTCGGACATACCGCCCCCGACGGCAATATAACCATAGCAGGCGGTTCTCTTAAATTTGACGGCGACAATATCATAGTAAGATATTTAAGAACTAACCTTGGGGAAGGTTACGATCAGGATGCCGCAACGGCAAAGGGTACAAATATCGTTGTAGACCACTGTTCATTTATGTGGGGCGTTGATGAGTGCTTTACGGCAAAGGAAATACTCAACTCCTCCATACAGTATAACATTATTGCCACAAGTTTAGGGTTCCCCAACAAAACGGGAACAAACAACACCGATGCCGAGATACTTGCAGGCGAAAGCGAAGCAAAGCACGGCATGGGCTCCATTCTTAACGGCTATGAAACAAGCTATACCCATAATCTTTGGGCAAATCACGGCACAAGAAACCCTCGTTTCGAAGGCGGTTTCAGTTACAACACCGTAACCTACAATAACAAAATTGACTTTGCGAACAACGTTATATACAACTGGGGTCATAACTCGGGCTACGGTGGTGAAAGAGGTAACGGTAACACAAATTTTGTGGGAAATTATTACAAACCCGGTCCAAACACCATTGAAAAATGTTATACACGTATTTTTGATGTGGACGGCGTAAAGAGCAAATATTATGTAAAAGATAATGTTATGACAAGCTCCGACGAGGTTACTGCCGATAACACAAAAGGTTTCCATGACGGATACACAGGCGCCTTCCTTTCTACTCCCGTTGAAATGACGATCCCCTACAACAACGAGAGTGCACAGGCTGCCTATGAACATGTTTTGGCAAGTGCGGGCGCAAGTTATGTAAGAAACGGACAGGATGCAAGACTTATTGCCTCTGTCGATTCCGGCATAAGTAACGCCGTTAACAACGAAAAAGAAGCGAACGGCTTAGACGATGAAGTTTTTATTAAAAGCAACGGCATATTGGATGCGGACAGTGACGGTATTGACGATAATTGGGAAACAGCTCACGGCTTAGACCCTGCCGACAAAACAGATGCAGTAAAGATCGTTACTGATGAAACAAAACCCTACTGCGGATATACAAACATTGAATATTATGCTTACGACCTTCTTGGAGAATGGTCACAGACCGAAACAATCACAGGTAAAAACCCCGTAATTACATTTGACGGCTATACAGCTACCGGAAACACTCCCGATACAGCTGCCAATTTTACGGTTGTTCCCGGCGGAACATACGACCTTGCTTTTACCATAGAGGATAACGGCTCGGGTTGGGCAACGGAAACGGGTTCTTCATACAGCGTTTATCTTAACGACAAGGTCATCGCACAAAACACCAACAGTATAACCATTCCCGATGACACCGAACTCGGAACATACTATCTTGCCGTAAAGGCATACGGTAAAAACGGAAACAATACCCTTTCAAAAGGGATAAAGGTTATAGTTGTTCCCAACGCAACAGAAAATTATGAAGGTTTCAGCTCAATTGATATAGGGCAAACAAGAATTCCCGGTGCGGATGTCTTCAAGGATGGAAGCCTTGTTTCCACAGGCTCGGGAAGAATAGGCAGACTTAACACCACCGAAACACAGGAAAACGATGCTTTCCACTTCAACTATGTTACCGTAAAGGGAGATTTTTCCATAAAGGCAAAGATGAACAACCTTGCAAAGCTTGACTATATGCAAAACTCAGGCTTGATGGTAAGAGCATCTCTCACCGATGCAAAACCCGAATTTTACATGGCATCACTGACCTATGTAAAAGGAGAGGACTACGAGGGAATCAACGATGTTTCCGGTAACTCGGTAAAAGCAAAGAATATCTGTCCTCTTATAAGAAAAGAAAAGGATGCAGATGCAAATGCCGTTACGACACTTAAAGATGAAAGCGGAAATATGGTGGGTGGTATGCTCGGAATCCCTCAGGTAAGAGAGGGCGTAACTCCCAATATCGGCTTTGCGAAGCTTGAAAGAAAGGGACAAACCATAACCATGAGCGGCTCTCTTGACGGCAATACCTGGTATACTCTTTACAGCGGAGAAACGACCCTTCCCGAAATAGCATACTTAGGCTTTGCCACGGATGCAGCACAGGATTATATGGCACTTGACAGATTAAACGCAACTCAGTTCTCCGAAATTGAGCTGACAGCGGACACCTCCGCAAAAGTTGCGGGAGATGTAAACGGCAACGGAACGGTTAACAGAGCCGATTACACCCTTGCCGCAAAATATTTCTCGGGCGAAAAGGTGGAAATAAACACAATAAATACGGATGTTGACGCTAACAACATCGTAAACAGAGCCGATTACACCATACTTGCAAAATACTTTGCAGGCTATAATGTGACATTAAAGTAATTCTTAATCGAGTAGTCGGCTAATTAGCAGGCCTCTCGTAACACCCCGTTCGGTACACGTCGGTTCAATATCTTAAGTACGATACCTTGTATCTTTGGAATATATTATCATATTCCGTCGATGCAAGGTATTTTTTTTAAGGAAATATATAGCGGCAACATAGCTTTCGGCTATGCCCTCGGGTCTTTTCCTTGTCTGAGAAAACATTATCTCAAATCTGTCTCAAGTGAATTAATCAGCGCTTCCTTAATAAAATACTATTGCAAATAAAACAATTATGATATATAATATAGTTAATAATAAAGCTAATAATAAAGCGTTTGAGAGGGTATGATATGGCTATAAACAGGGAACACAAAGACAGACTTTTCAGAGCCATCTTTGGAAGAGAAGAACATAAAAGTTGGACATTGAGCTTATATAACGCAATAAACAATTCCGACTACACAAATCCCGATGATATGCAGCTTACCGTAATAGAAGATGTTATTTACATGGGAATGAAGAATGATGTGTCTTTTATTATAGGCGATACGCTGAATT
>DFJD01000032.1:65098-79001 GCA_002372875.1 Clostridiales bacterium UBA3680 | reverse complement strand
CTTTTAAATAAGTGTTTAATTGATAAAGATATCTTATCTCGATGCCGATTATAAAAAAAGAGTATCAGTCTCTTGTATTTTGAGAAATTGATACTCTTTGTCTTTACTTCATAATCATAGTACTTTTATTTACATTTGGATCCCTGCACAGATTGTATTAATTGGCCGGCGCCTTTGCATCATCTTCCACGCAGTCATATAGAAGTTTTACAATTTCAGATTTTTCATAGCCCTTTCCTATAAAGACTACCTGGTTGCATCTATCTCCATATGTATCATCCCAGTCTTCCTTTACTTCCGGAAAATCTTCGACCATCTTGTCGAGTTCATCTTTTGGCCATGCGCATACCCATTCTGTTAATTCGGTAATGGTTGCATTTCTTCCTGCCTGCTCAAATAGCTGTATATGCTTCCAGTCATCCGAAAACCAGATGTAGCCTTTTGAACGTATTAATGCTTCTGGGTAATTTTCTATAAGCTTATTAAAGGCTTCCCTATTAAACGGCATTCTCTCTTCAAATACAAAAGAGGATATTCCATATTCATCAACGCACGCCTTTACATCATCATGCTCGCAGTTGTTGAGTGCCATCTGTACTGCGCTATATGCTTCAACTTCATCGAAATCAAAATCTTCTCTGTCAAGTATTACATCAAGATCGACATTACCATTTACGCATTCAATCATGTCTGCCTTCTGCTGAAGGTAGCGAAGTCCTTCCTTCACTTCTGAAAGCTGCTCTTTTGTGAGCAAATCGGTCTTATTTAAAATCATAAGGTTGCAGAATTCTATCTGATCCATTATGAGGTTGATTACGTCTCCTTCTTCTTTATCCTCCTCTTCGGTAAGGCTATGAAGGAATTCTCTATAAATTCTGTCTACATCAACCACAGATACTATGCACTTTAGGTATGCTCTGGTACTCTCTGTCATTGCTTCATAATTTAAGAATGCGCCAGCTATTGAGGATGGCTCACTGATTCCTGAGGCCTCTACAAAGATTGCTTCTACGCTTCTATCTTCTGAGAGCTTATCAATTTCTGCCATGAACTCATCTCTGAGCGTGCAGCATATGCAGCCATTCTGCATTTCTACCATTTTTACTGATGCAAGACGGTTTCCTGTCTTGTCTAATATAGAGGCATCGATATTTATGCTTCCCATGTCATTTACGATAAGAGCGATTTTTCTTTTCTCTTGCTTTAATATATTCTGCATTAGAGTGGTTTTTCCTGATCCTAAATAACCGGTTATTATTACTATAGGTACTTCTCTAGTGGACATTGATATTCTCCTTTTAAAATCAAAATTGCAACTCGTTTGTATATTATACATATGAATTGTAATCTTGTCAATTAAATTTGCATCTTATTTGCAAGTTTTTCATTTTCTATTTCTGCTCACTCTGAGATGCCACCTCTTTTTTCGGGGCTTTGACACTTTTTCTCTTAACTAGATTTAGAAAAAATAGCACGTATCGTCGCGAAAAAAAACGGCTACACCTCTTTAAAATACAAGCGGTGTAGCCATTTTATTTATACCTTACTGTCAAAGATGGGAAATAGTACCGCAAAGATAAATGCGGACAATTGCATAGCAAATGGCTTTTGGCTTTGCCAAAAGTTGTGACATAAAAAAGACCCTACCGACAAACTTAAATGTCAGTAAGGTCTTTGAAATTGAATTATTGAAAATAGTACGATTTTGTTGCCATTTTGTTGCCAAAACGGTGTTGTCAACTCCGAAACCCGCTGTTTAAGCGGCACACAAAAGCTCGTAAATTATTCCCACTCGATAGTTGAAGGTGGTTTGGTCGTTATATCGTAGACTATTCTGTTTATGCTGTCTACTTCGTTTACGATCCTGTTACTGATTTTTGCTAAGGCATCGTAAGGGATCCTTGCAAAATCGGCTGTCATAAAATCGGTGGTTGTTACACCTCTAAGGGCAAGAGTATAGTCATAGGTTCTGCCGTCACCCATTACACCTACGCTTCGCATATTGGTAAGTACGGCAAAATACTGATTTATTTCCTTGTCCATACCGATATTCGCTATTTCTTCTCTGAAAATTGCATCGGCATCCTGAAGAATTCGTATTTTTTCGGGAGTTATTTCTCCTATTATCCTGATTGCAAGTCCGGGGCCGGGGAATGGCTGACGCCATACAAGCACATCAGACAAACCAAGCTCGGTACCGAGTTTTCTTACCTCATCTTTGAAAAGGAGACGAAGGGGCTCGATTATCTCTTTAAAATCAACATAATCGGGAAGACCGCCCACGTTGTGATGGCTCTTTATTACAGCGGCATCACCCGTGCCCGATTCGATAACGTCGGGATAGATGGTTCCCTGTGCAAGAAAGTCCACCTTTCCGATTTTCTTGCCCTCATCTTCGAATACTCTTATGAACTCTTCGCCTATGATCTTTCTTTTTGTTTCGGGGTCGGATACACCCTTAAGTCTGTTAAGGAAGCGTTCGCCCGCATTTACTCTGATAAAATTAACTTCCCAGTCTTTAAATGCCTGTTCTACCTCATCGCCTTCATTTTTTCGCATAAGACCGTGGTCTACAAATATACATGTAAGACGATTGCCCACAGCCTTTGAAAGAAGAGCCGCAAGTACGGATGAGTCGACTCCGCCACTGAGAGCAAGAAGCACTTTTCCGTCTCCGACTTTTTTTCTGATATCTTCAATAGCTGTTTTTGCGTAGTTTGACATTGACCAGTCTCCCGAGCAATTACAAACTTCATAGAGGAAATTTTTGATCATTTCCACTCCGTTTTCCGTATGCATAACTTCGGGGTGATACTGAACTCCGTAAAATTTTCCGTCGGAGCTTACCATAGCGGCAACGGGACATTCCGCCGAATGGGCTATTGATTTAAAGCCGTCGGGTAATTGAGTTACCATATCCGTATGGCTCATCCATGTGACGGTATTCTCGTTGATGCCCTTAAATAAGGGGCTTGACGTATCCACAACGGTATTTGTCTTTCCGTATTCGCTTGTGGAAGCACTTTCAACTCTGCCTCCTAAAGTATATGCCATAAGCTGACAGCCGTAGCAAATACCGAGAACAGGCACTCCCAATTCGAATATTTCTTTTGATACCTTAGGGGAACTTTCATCGTAAACGCTGTTGGGTCCTCCCGTAAAAATAATGCCTTTAGGAGACATTTTCTTAATTTCTTCAATACTTGTTTTGTAAGATTTAACTTCGCAGTACACATTGCACTCTCTTACTCTTCTGGCAATGAGCTGGTTGTACTGTCCTCCGAAATCAAGCACTATTACAAGCTCGTGCATTTTTCTCCTCCTTTGTTACCGTTTTTTGATAAATCTTGAACCCATATCTTGATGCATTGCTCTTAAAATTTCATCACAAGGTTCTACCGTATATTTTTTCTTTTTACCTTTATAGCTTGCTATAAAAGCATATTTATTATTTTTACCGTCCTGCGAGGAGCAATCCTCAGTTGGCAGGGATGAATACATCTTTAGCCTATCATCATCGGACGGTGCCATAAGCTCAAATTCCTCAACATATCCGCTGAAAATCTGTTTTCTTTTGGATTTGTTTTTAATAACATCTATATCGAATATGCCGTCGGTATAGCAATACTCAAATTCAAGGCGCAAAGCCTTGATCCACTTTATTCCAAAAAAAGTGATAACACCCACAAGTATAACTGCAAGCAAAAAGAAAGCACCCGCAAGCTGCTCGTTACGGTTTGCGGCCGTTCCGATAATCTGCCATAAAAACACACAAACCGCAACACAAATCCCTATTCTGAAACCTCTTTGATTTCTGTCTTTTTTTGTGTATTCCTTTTTTACAAGCTGTTCTTTAAAAAAATCTTTCATTCCTTATCAACCTCAACGGTATTTTCGGAAGATGAGTCGGATGAAAAAAAGCCCGATGCCTTGTCAATAAACCCGGGCATCATATCCATAAGCTTATTTACGGAACTTCTGTCCGAGGTGGATATCATCTGTACATTTTGTCCGTTAATGACCAATACAGCCGATGGAGAAAGCTTTGCACCAACACCTGCAAGAGATTTATCGTTTTGTCCTCTTCCCTTGCTGTTATCCGAGCTTGCGCCCATACCGAAGGAAATATCGACAAGGGGCACAATGGTAACCTTTCCCATTGTTACAGGCTCACCGACAACGGTTTTTGAAGAAACAAACTCTTCAATTTTCCCAAACAATGTTTCCACATTACTTGCAAAATCACTCATTTTTCTTTTTATCTCCTTTCCAAAGATACCATAAAAAAGGTCTCATAATCGGCGAAAAAACATAGCTTATCAAAGGAAGAAGCAAAGCGATGATAAAAACTCTGCCATAAAACGCAAATTCGCCTTCAATACCAATATCCGAAAAATCCGAAGTGACATTAACTTTTCCGGGGATATGCGGCTGTATAACAGCTATAGCGGCAAGAAGCATGCCCGTTTTATCGGGCCGGTCAAGGCTTACAAGAGCATCTATATCAACTCTTTTAAGCCCGAGTGACTTTACAAGCTTCAACAGAGTGTCAAGTGTTATTCCAAGCATATCTTTTATACCGAAACGATAGTCGATATTCTTTATATAATCTATCTTTGAGACAATTTTATTTTTCTTTGCAGTAATACTTTTTCTAAAGCTTTTATATTTATCGGATATACTTTTAAAAAAGTTCGACACCGTCGATACTATTTTCTCAAAGGAAAAATGTATTTTTGAACGTTTTTCTTTCTCTAATTCGGGTTCATATTCGGTTTCGTAACTGTCAAAATCGAGCTTTTCTTCCTCGGGTCCTTCTTCGGAGCGGAGCTCTTCCTTTTCGCTTTCTTCAAGTGTCGGCTCAGCTTCCGTCTTTTCTTCGGATACCGGCTTATTCATTTCACTTTCTTCGAGTGTCGGCTCGGATTCCGTCTTTTCTTCTGTCAAAACTTCTTCTTCGGTTGTGTCGTTTACCCCTTCCTCATCATCGAAGAATATGTAGGATTCGTCTTCCGTTTCATTCTCTGTATCCGTTATTTCAACAGCCGCGGTATCCTCTGTTTCTTCCTCTTTGTAAAAAGGGAATTTAAACTTCAGATCCACTCCGTCTTTGTTCAATTCACCTTTAAGCGAAAAAAGTCTTAACAGCCAGCTTGCTTCCGCTTCAAGAGAAAAATCATTTTTTCCTACCGATGCCTTGCAGCGATATCTTATCGGTACAAACAACACAACTCCCAGAGAAAGCATTATCACAACAACCAAAAATAAGAGCAAATATAAAATTATTTTTATTATAAGCAATAAAGCTCCCACATGATCACCCGTTGTTCTGCCCGGTATAGAACGCCTTAAAGCCGTTTAAATCGGTATGCCTTACAAGATAGTTTTCTATGATCCTTTTTACAAGTTCCCTTGCCGAAGATGATGTTTTCGCCATACCTATGACCACAAGCCCATCCGTATCCGAAATCTTTTTAAGTGCCTGTTTACAACTTAATATTTGCATAAGTACAGGGTTCTTGCTGTCTACACAAATAAGATACAAGCCGTAAACGGATATTCCTTTTTTTATAAGAGAAATATCTGTCTTAACATCAATATTTTTTTCGTGAATAATGTTTTTAAAAAAGGTCATCAAAACACCTCAAAACTTAAACAGTTTATAAAGCCTTTTGAATTCTCATTTTCGGATACGCAAAACACACCTATTTTTCCACCGACCCAACTCTTTCTTGATACTTTAAAAAGTTTTTCCTCGGACAGTATTTTATATATTTCTCCGTCGGTAGAGATATACGGTATTACAAAACCCGGATAAGTCATTCTGAGACGAAGATACAGCTTTCCGCTGCTTTTAAGGGTAAGCCCTTCCCCTCGGTTTTCTTCCTTACAAATATCGAAATCGTTTTTTGTAAGTTCATAATCCACGGCATAGGCTGTAAGCTTTCCGTCTTTTTTAACGACCCTGACACCGTTGTAGGAGCCTCCCGTAATTACAAAACCACATGAGTCACCGTCAGTAAGGCTTTCCTCCAAAACCAGCTCTGCAATAAACTCAGGTCTTCTTATCAATCTGCACATTACATTGGGAGCAAGCACAAGATTTTCTTTTTCACACTTAATAGCATTAAGTTTAAGTCCGTTTTCGGTATAGCTTGCAAATGAGTCGTTATAATGCGCCTGCCACTGCCAGGGTAAGGTTTTAGCTTTAAAATCATCCTTTTCGGGCTCGTTTTGTCCCTGTTCGCTTTTCACGGGCTTTGAACCGAGGTTTACTGGTTCCCCTATTCCCTCGTTATTGATATTCACACCCAAATAACACCAATCATCAACCCATTTTGCAGGTTCAAGATAAGTGACTCTTCCGTAAGCATTCATATCGCGAAAATGAAGAAAAGCGCTTTTTCCGTCTTCAAGGTCTATAAGAGCGCCCTGATGCGGTCCGTTTATTTCGGTTCCACCTTGCCATAACACAACTCTATGCTCATACGGGCCAAAAATATTTTTACTTCTTGCTTCTACCTGCCAGCCTGTTTGAACACCGCCTGCAGGTGCAAAAATGTAATAATATCCGTTTCTTTTATAGATTTTCGGCCCTTCAAGCGTAGGGTGATTTATTCTGCCGTCAAGAACCTTTACTCCGTCATCAAGAAGTTTCGTACCGTCGGGGGACATTTCGTGCATAAAGAGTATGCTCTTATAACCGATTCTGCTTTTTGCCACACCTCTTACAAGGTATGCCTTCCCATCATCGTCCCAAAAAGGACATGGATCTATCCAGCCGCTTGCCTTTTTTACGCAGACGACCTCGTCCCACTTTCCGAAAGGATCCCTTGTTTTGGTCATAAATATGCCCTCATCGGGTGTAGCAAAAAAAATGTAGTACTCCCCGTTATGATATCTTATGCTTGGTGCCCAAACACCTTTTCCGTGGGCAGGCCTGTCATATTCTTCAAAAGGCAACCTATCTATGGCGTAGTTGACAAGCTTCCAGTTTACCAGATCCTTTGAATGAAGTATGGGAAGCCCCGGAAAATACGTAAAAGAGCTTGCGGTCATAAAAAAATCATCACCGACTTTTATCGCATCGGGATCGGAATAATCACTGTACAGTATGGGATTTTTATAGTATTTGCCGTCTAAATCGGCCTTCCATTCGCCTCTTGTGTTGTAGTCCATATCAGCCTCTTAAAACTCGTATCTTTCCTCATCACTTTCGCCTTTGTTCATTCTTGTCATAAGCTCATATACAGCTGTTTTAACGTCGACTCTACCCTCAAGCAGAGAATTGATGGCATTGGTGATGGGCATATCAACATTATATTTTTTTGCAAGTTCTCCCGCCGCTTTGGCATTTACAACACCCTCAACGACCATGTGTACCTGTTCGAGAGCTTGTTCAAGTGACATTCCCTTGCCAAGCAGCTCTCCTGCCATTCTGTTGCGGGAGTGTCTGCTGGTACATGTAACAATTAAGTCTCCTATACCGCTGAGACCCGAGAAAGTTTCTTTTCTTGCACCCATTGCAACTCCCAAACGAGCTATCTCAACAGAACCCCTTGTCATAAGCGCAGCCTTTGTATTGTCACCGTATCCCATTCCATCGGTAACACCTGCTGCAAGGGCAATAAGATTTTTAAGGGCTCCTCCAAGCTCCACACCTATAAGGTCGGAATTGGTATATACCCTAAACATTGATGTTGCAAAAAGCTGTTGAACCTCTTTGGCAACATCCATATCCTCCGAGGCAGCCACTACTGCCGTTGCCATTTCTCTGCCCACTTCCTCGGCATGAGACGGACCGCTTAAAACGGCAATTTTACACTGCGGTATCTCTTCTTTTATAACTTGAGAAAGTCTTAAAAGGGTACCCTCTTCAAGGCCCTTTGCTACATTTATAACAATTTGTCCTTCCTTAATAAAGCTTGAAAACCTTTTTGCCATATTCCTTACAAACTTTGAAGGAGTGGCGAAAAGTATGATATCCGCCCAGCTCACGTCTTCATCTTTGAAGGTGACAGTGATTTCTTCGGGTATTTTTACTCCCGGCAAGAACTCCTTGTTTTCCCTGTCGGCAAGTATCGCCTGAACCTCCGACTCCTTAAAAGACCAAAGTATAACGTTATTTCCGGCTCTTTTAAGCTGAATGGCAAGTGCGGTACCCCAGCTTCCCGAGCCGATTACAGCAACCGTTTTCATTTTTTCTCCTCCTTTGCAAAAGACATGGAAAACTTATTTTCTTCTCCTTTTGCAAGTCTTTGTATATTTGATGCATGCCTTACATACGCAAGGACTGTAAGCAAAAACATTAACAGTATTTCCTCAATGCGAAATTCCTGTCCAAAAAGCTTAAACACTATCATCAGCAAGGGAAAAAGCGCTGTCATGACAAGAGATGAAAGGGAAATGTAATGCTTTATTTTATAGACAACAAATCCGACTGCAAATGTTATAAGTGCAATTTTCCAATCTATACACAGCATAAGGGCAAGAGTACAGGCTATACCCTTTCCTCCTTTAAATTTAAGGTAAAAAGGAAAGTTATGACCGAGCACCGCTCCTATACCCGCGTATATACCCGGAAGGTAGGAAAAACCACCCGCAGCGAAGCTTCCCTTTCCCTCAAAGGCAAAAGAACATACACAATAAGCTATAATAAGCTTTATTATATCGCAGATAAAAACAATAATTCCAACTTTTTTACCGAGTACTCTTGTTGTGTTGGTAAAGCCCGCATTTCCGCTTCCGTGTTCTCTTATGTCTATATGACCGAAGAACTTGCCGAAAATGTATGCCGATTGAAAACAACCTAAAGCATAGCCTATCAAAAGACTCAATATTCTTACAGTAATACTCCAGAGCATCCTTATTCCTTCCTTTTCCTTGCAATAAAATGTATGGGAGTTCCCACAAAGCCAAACGCCTCTCTGAGCTGATTTTCTATATATCTTTTATACGAAAAATGCAAAAGCTCGGTTTCGTTTACAAAGAGAACAAATGTTGGCGGTCTTACGGACACCTGTGTCATATAATAAATTTTAAGAGGACGGCCTTTTTCGGCAGGAGGCTGATTAAGCGCCATCGCCTCAATGAGCACATCGTTTAACATACCCGTAGATATGCGAAGGTTGTTGCTTTCATTTACAAGACGAATAAGTTCAAACAGCTTTGTGACCCTTTGCCCCGTTTTCGCCGAAATAAAAATCTTAGGCGCATAGGATAGATATTTAAACTCCTCATCTATCTTTTTCATAAAGTTATTCAGGGTGTGGTTATCCTTTTCAAGAGCATCCCACTTGTTAACGGCAATGATAACAGCCTTTCCCGCCTCATGGGCAATGCCTGCTATTCTTGAATCCTGCTCGCTTATCCCTTCCTCGGCATTTAAGAGCATAACACACACATCTGCTCTTTCAATGGCGGCAACGGCTCTTATTATGGAATATTTTTCGACACTTTCTTTTACCTTCGCCCTTCTTCTGATACCTGCGGTATCTATGAATGTAAATTTTTGCCCTTCGTATTCGTAATCGGAGTCAATGGCATCTCTTGTGGTGCCTGCAACATCGCTTACTATGGTTCTCTGTTCACCTAAAATTCTGTTTATAAGAGAAGATTTTCCGACATTTGGTCTACCTATTACGGCAACCTTTATCCTATCTTCTTCGATGTTATCTTCCTTATCGGCAGGAAAGTTTTTCACTACCTCATCAAGCAGGTCTCCTATTCCCAAAGGCTGCGAACCCGAAACTCCGAAGGGTTCTCCAAGGCCCAAATTATAGAATTCGTACACCTGCATACCGAAAGAGGCAAGATTATCCACCTTGTTTACCGCAAGCACTACGGGCTTGCCCGACTTACGCAATATGTTTGCCACCGTCATATCCATATCCGTTGCCCCGGTTCTTACATCACACACAAAAAGTATGACATCCGCCGATGCTATGGCTATTTCCGCTTGAGCATACATATACTTAAGCATCATATCGTCGCTTTCGGGCTCAAGACCTCCCGTATCTATCATTGTAAACTGAACACCGGTCCATTCGGAATCGGCATATATTCTATCTCTTGTAACTCCGGGAGTATCTTCCACAATAGATATTCTCTCCCCGGCTATCCTGTTAAATAATGTTGACTTGCCGACATTTGGTCTGCCGACTATCGCCAGTATTGGTTTTGCCATTTTATCCTCCGTTTACAAGCTTATAAGCCCTGCAAGAGAGCCTCTGTTCACTCCCATTATTCTGTGAGAGAAAAAACTGTCAATATCGCACATGGTACAAATGCGACTGTTTTCTATGTTCTCCTCGAGCACCCCTGCCTGTTGCAATATGTACTGATTGGCAGAGTGAAGGTCGATATAAAACTTTTTCTCATTTTCTTTATCGGGAAAAATAAACTTCTCGCATCCTTCAATGTTTTCTCTGAAGGCTCTTACAACCTCTTCATCTACTTGGAAATGATCCCTTCCTATAGCCGGCGCTATCCCGCAAAGAATATCTTTCGGACTGCAACCGTATACCTGTTTCAGCTTTTCCACAGTTTTTTTGCCTATTTGCTTTACCGTACCTCTCCAACCGCTATGAGCAATGCCTATTGCTTTTTTTTGCGGATCGAAGAAAAATATAAGTACACAATCGGCACTAAAACCCGTTAAAACAATGTCCTTTTCGTTCGTTATTATGGCGTCGTAACCGTCTTGCACGGTTCTTTCGCGAAAAAGACCTTTTCCTCTGTCCTCGGCTTTTGCCACAACTATATTATCCTCATGTACCTGTTTTGTCCAAAAGGTGTTTTCTTTCTTTACGCCTATGGCATTACATATAATATCGTAATTCTTGATCACATTTTCTTTTTTATCCTCTCTGAAATCTAAATTCATAGAGGAAAAGCACCCTGTTGAAACTCCTCCGTATCTGGTGGAAAAGCAATGCTTTATCGAATTTAAATTTTCGAAGGTATAATATTTGAGCCTGTCTTTTTGTATGAGCTTCATTGGAATGCGTCCTTAATGTGATTTATTTTTCCTCCGAGAATTTCTATAATATCGAATCTGAAGGATGTGTTTGTAAGAGAATGTTTTGCCATGTATACAAGGGCTGCTTTTTTTATCTGCCCCTGTTTGTAGGGCGTAACAGCCTGTGCAGGATAGCCTTTATCGGTGTTTGCTCGGTATTTGACCTCAACAAACACCACATATTCGCCCTTTTGCGCGATAATATCTATCTCCGCTCCGCCTGCCCTGAAATTGGATTCAAGTATTTTGTACAGCTTTAGTGTCAAGTATGCTCTTGCAAGAGCCTCTCCGCGTCTGCCCTTTGTATAATTGCTCATACAAACCTGCTTATAAATGTTCTTCTGTGGATATCACACGGCCCGTGTTTTTTAATTGCCTCAATATGTTCCGCCGTGCCGTATCCCACATTCGTTTCAAAGCCGTAAACACTGTATTTTTCGGCCAATTCTTTCATCATTTTGTCTCTGGTGACCTTTGCCACTATACTTGCAGCGGCAATGGAAATACTTTTGGAGTCGCCCTTTATTATTGCCTCCTGAGGTATATCGACCTCGTCAAGAGTAAGAGCATCTATAAGAAGCATATCGGGTTTGGTTTTCATAGCCTCGATCGCTCTTTTCATGGCGAGTTTTGTTGCCCGAAGAATATTTATTTTATCTATTTCTTCGTTATCCGCAACTCCTACCCCTATATCAACAGCTTCTCTTTTTATAACTTCGCAAAGTTCTTCCCTTTTTTCGGCAGAAAGTCTTTTGCTGTCGTCAACACCCTCTATAATGCAACCATTCGGAAGTATTACACACGCAGTCACAACAGGGCCTGCAAGAGGACCTCTTCCAACTTCATCTATACCTCCTATGTTTTTATACCCCATTGAAATATACTTTCTTTCATAGGATGATATTCTGTTCATCCTTTCTTTTTCCATGAGATATTTCACATGTTTTTTATTTGCCGTTTCTACAAGCTTTGTCACTCCCGACCTCTCATCGGCGGAATATTTTTCAACAAAAGACAAAAGCTCTTCGATTTTGGTTGCTTTAAGTTCTTCTTTGATCTCGAATATAGTTTTCACACAATACCTCCTCGCGTAAAAACCCTTCCGTATAATTATACAAAAGGGGCTCTAAAAAGTCAAGAATTTGTGATTTATTAACCTTCCCTCTCCCAATAGTTCTCGGTAATTTTCACATGCCCTTATTTTTAAGCTCTGAAACAAGCTTTACATAAAACTCCCTTACATCGAAGCCTTCGATGTTTTCTCTGTTCAAATCTATCATGTCGGCATGAGATATGCCTCTTTTTTTGGTATTTGTCAGAAAAGTGTAATCTTCTCCCCATCGGAATGAATCCTCCCCCACAAGACCGTCATTTCTTCCGTCAAAATGCTTTACAAAATCATAACTGAGATTAAGCGGAAATCTTCCCGATTTTGCCTTTGCCATTTCGGAACCCACACTTTGACAGTATATGTTTTCCAAACATTCACCGTCTTTGGACAGAAGCTCATTTCTTTTCTTGCAAGCATCGGCTGTAAGGTCTGTAACAGCCTCCATAAAATCGGGATTTTTATCGCCTAAAGCACGAGCCGCCATATTGTAGGAATTTGCTATTGTATTTTTAACGGCTTGGTCTATCTTCTTAAGAAGGTAATCGGCAAAAAAACAACCTCTGTGAGGGGTATTTATGGTCGTAATAGATGCCACCTTATCTGCTATGCCAAATTTTGCTATTGCATAGCGAGAATCAAGACCACCTTTGCTATGCGCTATAATATTCACTTTCTGTGCTCCTGTTTTTTCAAGCACATTATCTATAGCCTCCGCTACCTGAGCGGCACATTTTTCAACGGAAGCTGCCGATTCCTGACCTCCGTAAAAAACAGAAGCTCCGTTTTTAATAAGCTCTGCAGGAACTCTTCCCCAGTAATTAAAGTGGTTCCAATCTCTGAAAAACACACCATGCACAAGCAAAATAGGGTATTTGGTTTTACATATTTTTTCGTTTTTTCTACTCTCATTGAGCCAATGTTTTTCGGATTCAAGCTTTACCTCGGATGAACAGGTTTTCATGATATCCGCCAAGCAAAAAAGATTTACTACGGGAAGCATTCCGCATATTATACCCATAAAACGTTTTTTTAAGCCAAGCTGTTCCGAAAAAATATATACCGTTATCATTCCCGTCCAGAAAAAAACAGTCTCCCCGATAATGAAAATAATCAAAGCCGGAATGTTGAGTGCTTGTTTTTTTACGGCAAAAAGCCAAACAACTTGATATAAAAATGTGAGTGTGCTCGACAGTGTAAATATTTCAAGCATAGTTTTACCGTAGGCACACATTTTAAGACGAAAAGACGGCACCTTCTTATAGCAGAAAAACGGCAACACCATTGAAACGACAAACAAAAAAACACAAAGAAATACATTTTTAACGCTTATCCCCTCAAAAAAGCATAGATTTAATGATGTAAGCTGTACCAAAAGAACCGCTGCTTTAAGAAGCTTAAGTTCGGAAAAATTTTTCAACATTATCCCCCCGATATAAATATTATCAAAACATGCGTTTTCGCATCCCACTTTTCGAAATCATGGATTTCGCGTCCCTCTCCTCGAAATCATGGATTTCGCGTCCCTCTCCTCGAAATCATGGATTTCGCGTCGTTAAACGGGGTCGATTCCGAAAAACAAGCTTTTCGGAATCTTACCCGTTTACATTATAGCACAGTGGGGCATAAACTTACACAACTTTTTTAAGGAAACACTAATTAATTCACTTGAAGCAGATTTGAGATAATGTTTTCGCAGACAAGGAAAAGACCTGAGGGCATAGCCATAGCTATGTAGCGGCTATTTTGTTATGCAAAATAGTCCGTCCCTACGG
>DFJD01000032.1:8380-65007 GCA_002372875.1 Clostridiales bacterium UBA3680 | reverse complement strand
GCTTTGACACAGTATGCGGGAACATTAGCCAAATATGCGAATGATTAATTAATCAGTGGTTCCTTTAGAAAACACTAATTAATCGTTGCTTCCTAAAAAAAAAGACGAGTAAATACCCGTCTTTTTCAGAAAATCATATTTTTATGTGAAGCATATTTATAAGTATAAGCCCGCTTAAGCCATAATATGTAACCACCGCGACAAGGTCGTTTATGGTTGTGATAAGAGGTCCGCTGGCAACGGCGGGATCTATATGTATTTTTTTAAAAAACAGGGGTATAACGGTTCCCACTGCGCCCGATATGACCATTGCCACAAGAAGGGAAGCTCCTATGCAAAGTGCCACCGCAACAGCCGAAAATAAAGCAGCATGTTTGAATACACTTATGTAAAAGCTCAATGCCAAAACGGCAATCAATCCGAGAATAAAACCATTTGAAAATGCGACCTTCATTTCTTTTGCCACAAGTTCAACCTTATTTTTCACGGTGAGATTTTCATCCATAAGCACTCTGATGGTAACGGCAAGCGCCTGTGTGCCGGCATTACCTGCCATATCAAGTATGAGAGACTGAAAACAGATAACGATCGTAAGCTCCGATACAACGCTTTCAAAAATACCGACCACGGAAGATACAACAAGTCCTAAAGCAAGGAGCACCAACAGCCATGGAAGTCTTTTTTTGATACTCATAATAAGAGGTTCTTTCAAATCTTCCTCTGCGGTAAGACCTGCCAAACGTGCATAGTCCTCACCCATCTCATCGTCAACTACCTGAATAAGGCTTTGAGATGTGATAACACCTATGAGCCTGTTGGAATTATCAAGAACGGGAATAAGATCCTCCGAATAGTCTTTCAATCTTTCTATACAGTCATCTATTTCTTCCGTACCGTAGATATAGGGATAGGAAGTCATTATAATATCGTCAAGAGGCGTGTTCTCCCTTGCTATTATAAGCTCTCTGAGATCTATTGCACCTATATAAGTTTCGTCCTCATCCACAACGAAAACAGTGGAAATGTTATCGTTTGTCGGTGCCTCCTTTACAAGGGTACGCATGGCTTCTTTTATAGACGCCCCCTGAGAAACACTTATATAATTGGTGGTCATCTTGCTTCCTATTTCATCCTCGTCAAAAGATGCCATAAGGTTTATCTCTCTTTTGGTCTCCTCGTCCAAAAGGGCAATCAAGGCATTTCTTTTGTCTTTTTCGATTAAATTGAGCAAATCAAGAGATGAGTCGGGCTCCATTTTTTCGATGACCTGTGAAGCCTTTTTTATATCCATCTCCGAAAGATATTGCACGGCCTTTTCCGGCTCGCAGTACTCAATTATATCCGAGAGAGTGTTGATGTCGATAGTTCTGTACAGCTTTTGTCGTTTTGAAACGGACATAAGCTCAAGAGCATCCGCAATATCGTTTTCGTGGTAGTCCTCAAGCTGCTCCCTTATTTTATTTGGGGCTGCCGTTCCTTCAACGATACTGAGTATTTCTCGCACATAATTGGGCATTACGGGATTTTCCGTCTTTTTTTCCATGATATCACCGCCTTTTTATTGAATTATTTCGTGCAAATATATATTATATGGTATATTTTTCTCTTTTTCAAGCTTTTTGTTGACAATATGTTTCCATTCTGAGATAATTTTGCTAACAAAATATATTGAAAGGCTTGATTCTTATGAATATGTACGAAAAAGACAGGCAACAAGCTATTGAGCTTTTAAAAGAAATGGGTATGTCCGATATTGCAAAAAAAATCGATACAAAAGAGGAAACGACCATATTTCCTTCGGACACCGAGGCCGAAAGAGAAAAATGCCTTGATATACTAAAATCGACAAACGGAAAAGAGAAAAAATCAAAAAACACATTTTACACTTATTTCGGAGATTTTTACGGAAAAAGCGAAGATATAGATAAAATACTTACAAGTCTATCCGAAAATGAAAATAAAGATATAGACGGAACAAACAAATCACATTCAAAATTATCCGACCTGTTCAATGCCTTTTACACTGAGGCGAAAATCAGAAGGCTTATCCTTTTTATCCTGTTTTTTGTAACGGTAATGATAGTTATGGTAATAGGTCTTGTCATTGGTCTGTTCAGCTTGTAGCTTTCTACAGACTTTTTTCTGTTTTCAATATTTTAATAAAAAGAGCAAAAAAAATGTTGACAAACATTTTAAAAAGTGGTAATATACTGCTTGTCTTGATTTTAGATATGCGCGATTAGCTCAGTTGGTAGAGCAGGTGACTCTTAATCACAAGGTCCGGGGTTCGAGTCCCCGATCGCGCATTTTAAAACAAAACATTAAGCGCGATTAGCTCAGTTGGTAGAGCAGGTGACTCTTAATCACAAGGTCCGGGGTTCGAGTCCCCGATCGCGCATATCGCAAGCCGCAGTGCTTGCTTTTTTTTGTGCAATTTTATATTGACAAATTGCTAACATCGTGCAAATTAACTATTTTTTTACTTATATTATTCATAAAAACAGTTTTATATTATCTAAAATGCCGAAAGCATAAATAAAAGTGCCGAAAGAGAAAAAACCTATTGACTTAATTTTTAAAATGTTATATACTCTTATTACAGTAAACGAAGAGCAAAGCAATAAGGCGCCAATGAGATTGTTCTTCGTGAGCGATGAGTTTAGACCGCTGTTAAGTTTCGAATCTGTTATCCGAAACTGTTTTTGGAAGGGACGTGATTCCGCCCGGCTGTTTATATTTGTTCATTAACCCCCCGACGCATCCTTCATATACCGATCTTGTCGGTCGGAAGAGCATCTTTTGAATGTGTGGAAATTAGCATATAGCGTTATAAGGTTTGTGAACATAGGATAACCTCTTAAGTGTGTGTTGAAGGTTAGGTCAATGCATACCTTAGGCAACTTCGAGGGACTCGTGGGAAACGGGTTGATATGTTGCTTGACATAGATTTGTAACCGACGGTTTAGTCTGTGTTGACGGTCTGTTACTGAACAGAACGTGTAAAAGGCTATGTTTGGAAGTACTTTCCGAGAGAGGGTGTTTCGAGATGTGGACTTTTAGCTTAAAAGTATGAAGCACATGAGTGCGTACCGAATCGCAAGATTTTGTATCAATACCGAAATTTGACCGATTTTGTTTGCGCGGTCAGGAGCGATGTGCTCAAAGAGATGGATTGGAAACAGTATAAATTGAGCGATTTGAAGGATGATTGTTCATCAGAATATTCTTAAGACGTGTAAAGAAACGTCGGAAAGAGAGAGAAAAATTTAATATGGAAATTTATGTTGGATAGCCCGTTAGGTTTTGTGTAGTGAACTTAACGGGCTGTTTTTATGCCATCGTAACCGTATTTATTATTTGTGATCTATTAAAAATCAATTCGCAAAAGTTAAACATTGACCTTTTTTATAAATAAGTGTATAATTATAGAATAAACGAATACACGTTTATTCCAAAGAATAGTTATTATTTTTTAGGGAAGCACCGATCTATTCACTTGAAGCGGATTTTTAACGGAGGTGAGCGTTATGACATTTGAAAACAAGATATACCCTTCGGAAGCAATCAATTGCGCACTATGTGGCTTTGCTCGCTGTGAACAAGTCTGTCCCGCGAAAATATCGGCAAAGGCTTTACGCGGAATATGGTTTGATAACAGCAGAGTTGCCGCGGCAGAGCTACCGCCCGAAAATCCGTGTACAAATTGTTCAGCCCCCTGTGAGAAAGCCTGTGTAAGAGCCGGAAAAGTACCTATACGGAATCTGATGATGCGTCTGTATGACGAAATAAGGCCATCTCTTGAAATCCCCGAACCTACCGATAAAAGCAGACTGAAAACCGAATTATGCGGTATTCCTCTTGAAAATCCGTTTCTTTTGTCATCATCGGTGGTCGCAAGCACCTACGATATGTGTGCAAGAGCGTTTGAATCAGGTTGGGCAGGCGCCGCTTTCAAGACGATATGCTCATTTGATATACATGAGGCTTCACCTCGTTTTTCCGCAATAAAAGGTATAAGCGGTGAAATAATAGGATTTAAAAACATAGAACAACTATCCGACCACAGTGCTGCCGAAAATATGGCCATATTTCGCAAACTGAAACAAAACTATCCGACAAAATTCATTCTGGCATCAATAATGGGTAAAGATGAAGCCGAATGGGAAGAATTGGCAGGAATGTGTGAGCAGAACGGAGCCGATGCCGTTGAGTTGAATTTTTCCTGTCCGAATATGGCGGAGGGTGGCCTTGGGTCCGATATAGGGCAGGTGCCCGAATTTGTTGAGCAATTTACGCGTGCGGCAAAACGAGGCTGCAATATACCTGTACTTGCAAAGCTGACCCCGAATGTCGCTTCAATGATACCTGCAGGTGAAGCGGCAAAACGAGGCGGTGCCGACGGAATATCGGCAATAAACACCATAAAGAGTATAACGGGCGTAAATCCGCACACACTTGTGGCAGCACCTTCGGTACGCGGACGGTCTGCTTTAGGCGGATACAGCGGAAATGCGGTAAAACCCATAGCACTTCGTTTCATTTCGGAGCTTTCGCATAATAAAGGACTTTCCGATATGCACATAAGCGGAATGGGTGGCATAGAAACATGGCAGGATGCACTGGAGTTTATACTTCTTGGTTCGGGTTCGGTGCAAGTAACCACTGCCGTAATGCAATACGGATACCGTATTATACATGAGCTTACAAGCGGATTAAACTACTATCTTGCCGAAAAAGGATATAACAATGTAGGAGAGATCGTCGGTCTTGCCGCCGATACGGTGAGTGACACTACCGATAGCCTTGAGCGCGACACCGTTCTTTTCCCGAAATTCGATCATTCAAAATGTATTGCCTGCGGTAGGTGTGCAATTTCGTGCAGTGACGGCGGTCACAGTGCAATAAATCTAAGGGATGACGGCAAGCCGACACTTGACGGCAGTAAATGTGTAGGATGTCACCTTTGCCTGATCGTTTGCCCCGAAAGGGCTATAGGCACAGCAAAAAAGAGAGTACAACGAAGATAGCATTTTTTCGTAAATTCCATATCGTATTTTCCGTTTTGAAATTGACATATATTGTTGTGTATGCTATACCATTAAAGAAGCTAACAAATGGGTTCTCCTTAAGGAAACGTACCCCTCCGGAATGAAGCATTTGTTTAGCTTTTTTTTCGTTAAATATTCAAACAATAACCAAAACAAAAAATCCCCCATACGGGGGGATAAAAGGAAGAATGAAGAAATGTATCAGTAATCAACCGTTATAGTTGGTTGAATTACAGGCGAATCATACCTCACCTTTTCTTGCCTTAAGATAAAGGGCTACGGTAAGGTTTCCGTTGCGTGTTCTGAGCTCGTCTATAAATTGCTTGCTGTCGGTATCGTGCTTAAGTGTTACCTCATAATTAAGCTCATAAACGCTGCCAAGATCCAATGTGCCTATTCTTACAAGCTCATGAGATTTGGTGTATTTTGACAATATTTCGTCGAAAGCACCCTCAAAATTGAGATCCTCGGGTACAAGAACTTTAAGGTTTCTGTAGTATACGTCCTTTTCACCAAATTTAAGCAGAGAAAGAACAACCATAATAAAGCAAAGGAAAATCGTAAATATGGCAGCATACAAGAAACACTGTACTCCGCAGGCAAGTCCGGCGGCAACGGTCGCAAAAATGTACGCTATATTTTTGGGATTACCCGGTTCACTTCTGAAACGCACAAGGGCAAAGGCTCCGCTTACGGAAAATGCCGTTGCAAGGTTGCTTCCCACAAGAAGAATTATTATTGCCGCAACTATGGGCACGATTATAAGTGTATAGCAAAAGCTGGGTGAATAAGTTGCTTTATCGGCAGTTTTAACATAGGTAAGGCTGATTATTACGCCCATTACAAATGCCACAAGCATCGTGGCGATGGCTTGACTTGATGTGACGGTTTCCGCCGCAGATGTTTGGAATGAGTTTAAAAATTCGTTAAGCATATTTTACTACCTCCATATCGTTATATTCCATTTTTTTGTTTGCAAGAAAACGATTATACTCTGTACCGTATTTTGAAAAGCTTCCCTTTTCAAGCCCCAATTTTCTTATTATGGCAATAAACCAAAGGGGCATTCTTTCGGTGTATTTCACCTCAAGGATCATTGTATTGTCCTTTATAAGCTTTTCACCGTATACTCCTTTTTCAAGAGCTACATCGTATCTTCTGGTAATGATGTTTTTGTCAAAGGTAACTCTGAAAGAGTCATCTTCCGCTCCGAAAAAAGCTCTTCTTTCATAGGATATAAAAACTTTAGGCTGTAGTTTGTACAGGCTCAGAGAATATCTTAACTCTTTTAAAACCTGCTCGTTCATGTACGGCTTTATTTCGGGAATAACATTTGTATCCGTAAATTCGTAGGCTTCCTGTAAACTGAGGGTCGAGCGCCTTTTGTTTACAATTCCGTTGTATTTCTTTTTTACCTCAAGGAAAACCTTAGTATCTTCCTTGGGTGTTCCGTAGGAACGAAGCCTGAATTTTTCTTTGTACCTCGGTTTAAGAAGTGATGTTCTGATAAGGTTGTTATCTGCCGTATCGTAATAAATGTTGCAAATCTGATAAAACTTTCCGTTTTTGCTGTATTCATCACACTTCATCATGGTTCCGAAAAGGGAAACCATTTTTTCGTACTGTGCCTTGGTAACTATATATTTTTCTTCAACTCTGTTAAAAACTTCAATCGACATTATTGTTACCTCCTTGTTTTTGTTTACAGGCGTAATTATAGTACGAAAAAATTTGATTGTTATTTAAAGGAAATTAGAAAAACATTAAAGTGTAACTATTATTTTTTTAATTTTCAGCGTCCTGCAAAAAACCTGCCAAGCATTATATAATCGGCACGATTAACCGTTCCGTCGGAGTTTACATCGGTATTATATGTATTTATTTGCACCTCTTTTCCCGAAAAAAACACCGAGGCAAGAATATAATCGGCGCGGTTCACTGTTCCGTCGGAATTTACATCTCCCTTACCGTCGGAAAGAGTGGTATTTTGTTCGGTGGTTTCTTCGATATCGGTCTGCGTGGCAGCCTGAGACGGTATATAATCGTCATCCGAAAAAACTATGGGAAGAACTTTTGTGTACACATGATTTTTCGTAAAGTTCGCTTCTCCTTTAAGGAAATAATCATAATCGGGTACTTCACCGTCGTCCCATGTAACATCTATATAATACCACTGTCCGTCATCCATTTGTACGGCATTCCACATATGTGTTGAATTATAGAGCATCACACAAGGGATGCCGAGTTTATCCATTATTATTTTAAATGTAGCACAATAGCCCTGACATACCGCCTTACCGTTTTTGGGAATACCCACGGCATTATGAGAGTACCATTGCACATCTGAATCCACATAGCCGTATTCGGCAGCCTCACATATTTTATCATGAACATACCTTATTTGTTCATATCTGCTTGAAAACTTTGCCGCTTGTTCTGCAAGCGACTCATTCCACGGCTCAACGATTGCAATATTTTCAAGAGTTTCTTCCTTATCTACAGAGCCTGTCGGATCTATTTGAAGATTTACTATTTCTCCGGTGCAAACGGTCATAAAGCCTATATAATTATAGCTCCATTTAACTATGGGACATACCCAGTATAGTTCGGGATCATCGTATGCCATTGCCTTTTGCATCTCAAGAAGAACGTTAAGGGTAGCCTCCGAGCCGGGGTTCCCTATTTTATTTGGCACGTTATAGGATACTGTGGTCATATAGTAGCCGTTTGTTGTTTTTACTATATTATTCGGAGAAAGCTGTGGTATTATATCCCCATAAACCTTTTTGGCATTGTCCGATATAAGGGAGTAATACCTGTGATCTTCGGAATAAAGGGAAACGGTATCACTTTTTTCAATGCCGTCGCCGAAACGATAATTAAGTATATATTCATCTTCGGCATGCACCGTCGTATTTAATAAAAGGGTTGCCGTAAAAAGCAACCCGACAAATCTTTTAATTTTCATATTTTTTCTCTATAAGGCACACAGCCTGGCTTGCTATACCCTCTTTTGCTCCTGTAAAGCCAAGTCCTTCTTCTGTGGTCGCCTTTATGTTTATACAATCTTCAGCTGTTTTCAGTGCCATAGCGATATTTTTCTCCATAAGCGGTATATATTTACGCATTTTCGGCTCCTGAGCTATTATGACCGCATCTATGTTGACGGTTCTGTAGCCCTTTTCATCAAGCAGTTTGCCTACCTCTTCAAGCAAAAGCAAACTGTTTGCCCCTTCGTATTTCGGATCGTTATCCGGAAAGAGCACACCTATATCCCCAAGTTTTGCCGCTCCCAACAGAGCATCGGATATGGCATGCAACAACACATCGGCATCGGAATGACCAAGCAAGCCCTTTTCATAAGGAATGGTAACACCGCCTATTATCATTTTTCTGTTTTCGGCAATTTTATGTACATCGTAGCCGATACCAACTCTTATCATTTTTCATCCTCCCACCATACGGAAAACTCGCAACCGCAGTAATTTTGACGATATAGTTCATATTGTTTTGCAAGCTGAACGGAACGCTTATAACCTTCCTTTTTTTTGAAATCGGAATAAAGATATTTAACGGAATAGCGATTTGAGATCTCTTTTCCGAGCTCATTTAAAAGCTGTGAATTTTTATGAGGGCTTACCGTAAGAGTAGTGGAAAAATAGTCAAAGCCGTATTCCTTAGCTTTTTTTGCACTTTCAGTCAATCTGAGTTTAAAACATTCGGTGCACCTTTTTCCGCCCTCCTTCTCCTTTTCAAGTCCTTTTACGGCAGTCAAAAAACTTCCGTGATCGTATTCGGACTCCATAAGAGAAATTTTATTTTTTGAAGGCATGGCGTTTATCAGCTTTAACTGTTCATTCAAGCGATGAATATATTCTTTTTCGGGGTAAATATTCGGATTATAGTAGAAAAGGGTAACAGAAAAGAACCGAGCAACACATTCAAGAACATAGCTTGAGCAGGGGCCGCAACAGCTATGTAAAAGCAGGGAGGGTGTTGTTCCCGATGCCTTTATTTTTTCTATTTCCTCTTCCATTACCCTTTGATAATTTATTTTATTCATTTTCAACAGCTTTTATAACTTTTTGTGCCATTTGTGCGAAAACATCGGCTATTTCATCCTTAAGGTGAGCCTTGCCCTCGGAGGATAAGGCTGCCAGATCCGGATCCACGGGAAGAGAGCCAAGCAAAACCGTATCATTTTCTTTGCAAAAATCCTCTCCTGAATTACCCGAGAATATCCTTATTTTTTCTCCACAGTTTGGACATAGCGTATAGCTCATATTTTCGGCAACCCCGAGTATTTTTATTTTCATAAGTTTTGCCATATTTATGGCTTTGTTTACTATCATTGCAACCATATCCTGTGGAAGTGTCACAACAATAACTCCCGCAAGTGGAATAGATTGCATAACGGTAAGAGTGATATCTCCCGTGCCGGGGGGCATATCCACTATAAGATAATCAAGCTCGCCCCAAAG
Source organism: Clostridiales bacterium UBA3680 (assembly GCA_002372875.1). Lineage (GTDB taxonomy): Bacteria > Bacillota > Clostridia > Lachnospirales > CAG-274 > UBA3680. Next base: position 55,478 of record DFJD01000032.1, on the reverse strand, counting down.
GGTCTCATTCCAAAACTGAACAACACAGTTTGAAAGAAGAGAGCCTCTCCATACCACGGGCTGATTTTCATCGGGCAGAAGAAGATTAAGACTTATTACCTTTATGCCCTCCTCATTTTCTACGGGTATAATGTTTTTTCCGTCGGAATAGGCTTTTTTGCCCGTAACACCCATCAATCTGCAGGCACTCGGTCCCGTAATGTCGGCATCAAGCAAACCCACACGATAACCCTTTTTCTTAAGTTCCGAAGCAAGCATCGCCGATATGGTGGATTTACCGACACCGCCTTTACCACTCATAACACCTATTACATTTTTAATTTTATTTGCAGGGTTGTTCACTACCCCACATTGTCCCGAATCGTTTCCGCATTTCCCGTTAGAGGGACATGAAGAACAGTCGCTCATTTTTATTTTCCTCCAATCAGATTTTTAATCTTTTCCCAATCCTTTTTAAAGGTATCTTCAAGGCTTCTGTTGTATATTATGGAAGCCGGATGATACATTGGAAACAGAATGTATTTATCTTTTTTTATTGGTTTTCCGTGCAATTCGCCTATTACGGCCTTTTCATCGCCGTAAATTTTTTTTAAAGAAAAATTTCCCAAGGTTATGACCGTTTTTGGTGCAATTATTTCAAGCTCGTCAAACAGATAACTCACAAAAAAATCAAGTTCTCGCTTATCGGGAGGTCTGTTCACGGGCTTACCCGTTTTAGGACTCGGTTTTACCGGTCTTATCTTGACTACGTTTGTTATATATATATCCTCCCTTTTCAGAGAGGATATATCCAGATACTTTTGAAGATTTTTTCCCGCAGCTCCCACAAAAGGACGACCGAGTTTTACCTCGTTTGCTCCGGGTGCCTCCCCTATCAGCACAATATCCGCATCTTGGGGACCATCTCCCATAACGGGCTCACAAGAAAAATATTTGATAGTATCGGCCCGCAGTTTTTGGTTGAATTGTTCTATCTTCATTTATCTCTTACTTTCCTTACTATAAGTTCTATAACGGCACCCGAGATAAATCCGCCGAAATGAGCGAAATTATCCACATGTTCCGTTAAAAATCCGCTTGCAAGACTGACTGCCACATAAAGAGCCAACGCAAAGCTGTCAAGTCCTCTTACGGTCACCCTCTTAACAAGGGAAAAAACAAACAAAGCTCCCATAATACCGCATATTGCTCCTGAGGCACCCACCGAGACCGTTCCCGGTGCGGAAAAAGCAAGAGAGGTCGCTCCTGCAAGAACCCCCGTAAAAAGGTAGTAAAGAACATACTTAACTCTGCCGAAAAACATTTCCGCTCTTGTGCCCAAAATATATAAGCCAATAGAATTAGCGGCAAAATGTAACAGCCCCGAGTGAAGAAAAACATGTGTCACAAGTCTGTATACTTCTCCCTCGGATACATTTTCTCCGCAAAGAGCACCACAGGCAAGAAGCTTCTCGGTCGTGGGGAAAAAGCCTGTGATCAAGAGCATTACAGCATTTATCGCTATTATTATGTATGTAAGATAAACCTTTTTGCTTTTAATATTTTCCTTTTCCCTCGAAGAATATATCTCCCTAAAACTGCTTGCTTCGAGAGATCCATCCTCATTTGCATTCAAGCCGAGTCTTACCGCTTCCTCCGTTCCCTGCACCCTTGTAGGAGTGTTGGGATGGGTCTTTATTGTTTTGTCTTTCGTGTCGGCTATCCATCTAACGTCGGCTATGGGTGCTTCGGCATCAAAATCCACCTGTGTAAAGGCGGAGAGCTCTTCCGTTTGCTCGCCGAAAAACACACCCACAACAACGTTATCCTTACCGCTGACATTTTTTTGAAGCAAAAAGTTATAAAGGCCCTTATATTCCTTATTTGCATCAATCAGGAATATGTAATATTTTATTCCCGCCACCGACTTTTTAAAGGCGGCGGCATGGGTATTATGGTCGATATTCCCTGTTTCACCCACAATGTGTATAGGCAAAAATCCTTCTTTTAGAAGGTAACGGGAGGTGTTAACAAGTTCCTTCATTTAACCGTATATATGGCTGTTTTACTTTCGGCATCCCAATCCACGGCTACACCTAAGGCATTTCCCAAAGCTCGGAAAGGAATGTACATTCTTCCCTCCGTTATTTCCGCCTTAACTCCGTAGTCCATTTCAACAGCCTCAGAATCGATAATTATTTCCGAAGAATCTGCCGTGAATGTAACGTCCTTTTGGGGAAGGTGTATGGTCGCACTCTTTTTTTCGGGATCCCATTCTATCAAATCGGATGAATCGGAATTGCTTGCATCCCCTCCAAGTATAGCCACAGAAGCAAATCTTAAAGGCACAAGGGTCGAGCTTGACTGCGATTGTATGTAGGGCTTTGCATCCATTTCAAGCTCCTTATCGCCTATACGCACGATGTTTGAACCTATGGTCAGCTTTATTGTATCAAAAAGAGCTGTGTTTTCATCTGTTTTGCTTTCGCCCTCCGTCTGCTCGGTGCTCTCTTCGGTGGTTTCCTCCGAAATTTGCTCCGTTGTCACCGCCGTGGTTTGCTCGGTGGTAACAAACATTGTTTTATCTTCCTGTCTTTTTGTTATAAGCTCTGTTTGCTTTTCCTCTGCATCCCCTATTACAACGGACCCATCCTTAAAGCTCATATCTATCCATTCCTCATTTACGTTTAAAGCTCCGCTTAACGAGTCTGTTGAAAAGGAAATGGGATACTCTCCGTTTGCTCCCTGTTTTACCTCAAAGGTAAGAGTAAGAAGAACTCCGTTTTTTGCGGTATCCTTAATTGACGGGTCGAGAAAGGACACGGTGTAGGGAGATTTATCCATAGGCCCTGTTTCAAGGCAATTATCCTCGAAAACTTCTCCGTTTTTAACGCTCTTTAATGTAAGCGCCTCCGGATAATTTACATTGAAGCCCACAGTCATTATTCCGGGATTTCCCGACAGTTTAACGGGAAAGTCAAATTTTTCTCCCTCGGATACGGATACATTTTCTGCCGATACGGTCAGTTCTGCCGCAAAAGCCTCAAAGGACATGAATGTCGGCACCATTACAGCCGTAAGCAATGCGGCAACTATTTTCTTAATTTTCATTTTTCCAATTCCTCCAATACTCTTTTGGCTGTTTCTTCATCACATTCAAGATTTCTTGCCGCTTTTTCAAGGGTAAAGTCATCTTTTCCGTTTTCTTTTATAATGTATGGAAGAGCATCCTTATTAAAATCCATTCCTTCAAAAGTTATAAATTCTTCTTTCTTTTCGAAAAATACATTTTTCATTTCAAAGCCGAAAGAAAGCATTCCCTCGGGAGATTCATTGTACCCGACGGCACTTATTTTCTCCCCGGATGGATATTTTACGGTTATGTCGGCACTGTAACCGTCAAGCACATTTTTGTTGTTTTTGTAAAAACCGTTCCAAGAAGGTGCATTGAATTCATCAAGCAGTGCAAACAGCCTTTTTTCGGTTTCCTCATCGACCCTGCATACACCGTTTGTATCTTCCATCATCATAAATTTCTTATACAGATAGGCTCCCTTTCCGCCCTTTACGTAGTAAAGAGTGTAAATATCCCCTATCATCATTCCCGTATAGCGAAACTGAATATAGTTCGGAGTATTTTTCATAATGCTCCTCCGAATACCTCCGTACAGTCAAGTCTTTCCCAGGGCAGATCTACATCGCTTCTTCCGAAATGTCCGTATGCGGCAGTCTGTTTGTATATAGGTTTTTTCAAATCGAGCCTTTTTATTATCGCCGTAGGTCTTAAGTCGAAGTTTTCCTCTATAAGCTTAACGATCTGCTCATCCGATATTTTACCTGTTCCATTTGTGTTGACATATATCGAAAGAGGTTTTGCCACACCTATGGCATAGGAGAGCTGAAGCTCACAGCTTTTTGCAATCTTGCTTGCAACAATGTTTTTAGCAAGGTATCTTGCCATATAGGCAGCCGAGCGGTCTACCTTTGTGGGATCCTTTCCGCTGAAGGCACCGCCGCCGTGGCTTGCATATCCTCCGTAGGTGTCAACTATTATCTTTCTGCCCGTAAGTCCCACATCACCCATAGGGCCACCCACAACAAATCTACCCGTGGGATTTACATAGTACTTCGTATTCTCATCAAGAAGTTCTGCGGGGATAACAGCCTTTATTACATTTTCAATTATATCTTTTTCAATTTGGTCGTGTTCCGCCTCTTCGCTGTGCTGTGTGGAAATAACAACGGAATCTATCCTTTTCACCTTATCATCGTCATACTCCACAGTCACCTGGCTTTTGCCGTCGGGACGAAGATAGTTTAAAATGCCCTCTTTTCTTACCTGTGCAAGTCTTCTTGTAAGCTTATGGGCATAATAGATGGGAGCGGGCATATAATCGGGAGTTTCATCGCACGCAAAGCCGAACATCATACCTTGATCTCCCGCTCCGTTGTCATCTTCGGTGGTATCACCGTTTCTTACCTCAAGGGAATTATCGACCCCCTGCGCAATATCGGGGCTTTGCCCTTTTAAGGAAGTGATAACGGCACAAGAATCACAGTCAAAGCCGTATTTTGCCCTATCATATCCTATATTTCTTACAGTCTCTCTTGCAATTTTATCTATGTCAACATAACAGTCGGTGGTTATTTCCCCCGCTACCATTATAAGACCCGTTGTCGTCATGGTCTCACATGCGACCCTTGCGTTTTCATCCTGTTCCAATATGGCATCAAGAACCGCATCCGAAATTTGGTCGCATATCTTATCGGGATGTCCTTCCGTTACAGACTCCGATGTGAAAAATCTTTTCATTTTATTCCTCCTTTTGTATGGCGGTAAAACCTATCCCCGAATCGCATAAACACAAAAAAGCAGCCCCCGCGGGACTGCTCGAAAAACTCATCTTTCGGTTACCCGCAGGATTTGGCACCGTGCATCTGCCGGTTGCCGGGCTTCATAGGTCCTGTTACCTCCGCCACTCTTGATAAGTAAATATATTGGTTTAATTTGTATAACAACATCTAAAAGATGCTTTCTGTATGATATCATTAAAAAAGATGATTGTCAATAAATTTTATTTAAGGAAACAATCTTGACATTTTATGTTTAAAAAGCTATACTTAAAGACAGTTTTATTCACGAGAGGAGAATCAAATTGTCGGGACTTGACATTGTAATTATTGTTGTTATTATACTTGCCGTGCTTGCATTTGCGCTCTACAGGCTCAACAAATGGGCTTACAAAAAAATAGATACGCAAAATGCTGCAATAGAGCAAACAAAAATGACTCAGAAAGCTTATATCATAAGCAAGAAAAGAGACAAAATCGAAAATGTAAACCTGCCCAAAGTCGTTTATGAAAAACTGCCCTTTTACGCAAAGTTTATAAAAATGAATTTTGTTCAGTGCAAAATAGGTCCTCAAATCGTTACTCTTATGGCTCAGAAAAACGTATATGAAGCTCTTCCCGTCAAAAAGAGCGTGACTGTTGATATTGCAGGTCTTTATATCGTCGGAATGAAGGGCATGAAGAGTGAAGAAGAAATGAAACAGATAAAAAAGGAAAAAAAGCAGAAAGAAAAAGAAGCTAAAAAAGAGGCTAAAAAACAGGAAAAGAAGGGCTAAAATTGGAATATTTCAGACTGATAGCCAATATAGACTTAGATGCGATAGCAAACAACATTCGTCAAATACGCACGAAAATCAAACCCGAAACAAAGCTCCTTGCCATTGTTAAGGCAGATGCCTACGGACACGGAGCTTTGGAGGTGGCAAGGGTGAGCCTTTATAACGGTGCAGACCAGCTTGCCGTTGCCACCTGTGACGAAGGTGTTTCCCTAAGAGAGAGCTCAATAGGCGTGCCTATACTTATTTTGGGAAATACGGTAGATGCACAGCTTGACAAGCTGATAAAAAACAAACTCACCCAAACGGTCTACTCATACACCACCGCAAAAAAAATATCGGATGCGGCAGTCAGATTGGGTATGCCCGCTTTCGTCCACATAAAGGTGGACACGGGAATGGGTAGGATAGGTCTTAAATCGGATGAAAAAGGTCTTGATGAAACGGATGCGATTTTTTCCTTACCGATGCTTAATGTAACGGGTGTGTTTACCCACTTTGCAACAGCAGACGAGGCCGACAAAACATTTACTCATGAGCAATACAGGCGTTTTCGCTTTATGACAGACGGTATGGAGGCAAGAGGACACAAAGGTCTTATAAGACACTGTGCAAACAGCGGTGCTATACTCGATATGCCCGAATATCAGCTTGATATGGTAAGAGCCGGTATAATAATATACGGTCTTTTCCCAAGCGATGCGGTAAATAAAAACATAAACCTTATTCCCGCAATGAATGTACATACACAAGTAAGCTTTGTAAAAACGGTATCCGGCGGCACCCCCATAGGATACGGAAGAAATTACTACACAAGCGGCAAAACGAAGATCGCCACCATACCTATAGGCTATGCCGACGGCTATCCGAGACTGCTTTCAAACAAAGGCAAGGTCATCGTAAACGGAGAATATGCCAATATTGTCGGAAATATATGTATGGACCAGGCAATGATAGATGTTACACACCTGCCCAATATAAAAGAGGGAGATGATGTTATCATTCTCGGAAAAAGCGGTTTAAAATCCGTCACCGCCGAACAGATAGCACAGCTTGCCCAAACCATAAATTATGAAATAGTATGCAACTTTTCAAAAAGAGTTCCAAGAGCATATTATAAAAACGGAGAATGTATTTATACGGTAAAATCCATATAAAAAAAAGAGAGCAAAACGCTCTCTTTTTTATTGGTCAGAAAGTAATAACAAGTTTTCCGAGTGCTGTCTGTGTATCATCGGATTTGTTGATGACACCGGAAGCGGTTATGATATCCGTATTTTTTATTACTGTTATTTCTATCTTTGGTGTACTATATTTTTTCATTTTTTCCTCCGATTTTTCAGTTCAGTTCAGCAGTTAATTTTTCAAGAGCAGAAATGGTTTCGCTACCGGTACTTGCCACGCTGTCAAGTTTAAGAGCATAAAGGTAGCCATCCTCGCCGAAAATATTCTCCGCACTTAAAACAACGTCGTTAACAAGAATATTCTTATATACGGTGTCTGTTGTAAGACCTTCGGAAGAGTCGGCATTTATACCATTTCCCGAAATCACAAGATTTGATTTACCCTCAACATCGGAATCTGAAACATAAGCCACAAAATAGCAGTCATCATTTGCTGTGTATTCATCATAACGACGGTTATTATATAATATGGCTGTTTTCGGTGCATTTTCCGAAGCTTTGTGAACGGTGATGAAATTCACTTTATTTATGTTAGCATCATAAAAAAGGTTGTCCCCCAGTAAAGCACCACTCTGTACAACAACAGTTAGGTTGTCAACTGCAATATTCGCCCCGGTATTTTGAAATGCATAATTTCCGATTTTTGTAACAGAGGGGGGAATTATAATTTGGGATACATTAAAACACCCATAAAAAGCAAAAGGTGAAATACTTGTTATACCGTTATTTACAATGACCTTCTTTATATTTCCCCAACTCGCATAATCTTTTCCCCATGGCACAGCAAATCCGTCACCATATTCTGCCATATCTCCTGTGCCTGTTAATGTAAGAACACCGTTATCATCCAAGGTATATGTTACATTATCTCTCTCTTTTCCATCTTCTCCTTTTACTCCGCAGTTGCCCGTTTTTGTTTCGGCATATACACGAACACCTGTTCCCACTTTATCAAGAACCCCCGTTTGCCCTCCGGCAAAACCTATTGCAAATGCGGTAACTGTAAGGGCACCAAAAAGTTTCAGCCCCTTCATCAAGATATTTTTCATTGAATTTTCTCCCTTCATTTTATATTTACCCATTTATTCGATGTTTCCATTATAAAAACAACACAGCAAATAATATCATTAAATTATTTTTTTGTCAAATTAAAATTTCTTTTAAAAAATTTTAAATAGGTGTTTACTTTATTGATTTTTTTTTGTATAATGTTATCTGTTATAGTGCCGTAAAGGTACGGTACGTTAAGAGGTGTATATTTTGAGAGTAATATCCGGCAGTGCCCGAGGGTTGAAGCTTCGAGCTCCGAAAGGGATGAATACCCGCCCTACCACCGACAGGATAAAAGAATCGCTGTTTAACATAATAGCTTTTGAATTGCCGGGTGCAAGTTTTCTTGATGTTTTTTCCGGAAGCGGAGGCATCGGTATAGAAGCACTTTCAAGAGGCGCAAAAGAGGCTGTTTTCATCGATTCGGATGCAGAGAGCATTTCCATTATAAAGGCAAATGTGGATGCCGCAAGGCTGAGGGAAAAAAGCGAGATAATTCGTTCGGATGTATTTTCCGCCCTGACTCTGCTTCACTCAAAGAAAAGAAAATATGACATCATATTTATGGATCCGCCATATAAAAAGGGGATAGTGGAAGAAGTCTTGAGTTGTCTTGAAAAAAACGACCTGCTTTCCGAAAACGGCTTTATAATAGCCGAACAGGAAGCGGAGGCTCCGTCTCTTAACTTTGAAACGCTCGAAGTGGTAAGGGTAAAGGACTACAAGACAACAAAAATGACATTTCTCAGAAAGAAAAAGACGGAGGAAAAATGAAAACAGCGGTTTATCCGGGCAGCTTTGACCCGATAACGAACGGGCATCTGGATATAATAAACAGATCCCTGCGTATATTTGACAGACTTGTTGTGGCAGTTCTTGAAAACAAGGACAAAAATCCCCTCTTTTCCACACAGGAAAGGGTCGCACAGCTAAAAGAGATAACAAAGGACATGGGAAATGTGGAGGTACGCTCTTTTTCCGGGCTTCTTGTGGACTTTTGCGAAAGTGTGGACTCGAAAATAATAATAAGAGGTCTGCGAGGGGTGACGGATTTTTCCTACGAGTTTCAAATGGCACTTACGAACCGTTCTATGGATAACGACATAGAAACGCTGTTTGTGTCGGCAGATACGCAATACCTTTTTTTCAGTTCAAGTATGGTAAAAGAGGTTGCCCACTTCGGTGGCAATATAGACAATATGGTACCGCCATCGGTAAAGGAAGCGCTTAAAAAGAAGTTTCCCAATTTAGTTTAAACGGAGGAGTTAAAATGGACAATTCATTCAACGGATTGATTGAAGAGCTTGAGGACGTTATTGAGAAAGCAAAAGCTATTCCCCTTTCTCAGAGAGTCAGCATAGATAAAAATGAGGTCTATGACATAATCAGTCAGATAAGGCTCAATATTCCCGCGGAAATACAGCAAGGTCAGAGAATTGTTGCCAAAGCAAACAAATTTATAAACGATGCCAACATAAAGGCGTCACAGATAATAAGAGATGCTGAGGCAAAGGCCGAAAAAATGACTATGGACAAAGAAATTGTTAAAAGAGCGCAGGAGCAGGCTGATGCAATACTTGCCGATGCCAATGAGAACGCAAGAAACATACTTGACAGAGCTAACGAAGAGTCGAAGAATATGCGTATGGACTCAATGAAATATGCCGATGAGATCCTTAACAACACTCTTCAGTGCATTCAGGTAGTGCTTAACAATTATCAAAAAAATAGCTCCAAGTTTGATGACTATCTTTCAAGCGAAATGGATGCTATTTTAGCCGAAAGGCAGGAGCTTTCCAGATTAAGCTCCGAAAATAAATAAAATAAAACAAAAAAGGAGGAAATTCTATGCCTATTCTTATTCCTATAGTAATAGTAATAATTATAGCACTTTCCATCATGAAAATCGTTCCCGAGTCTCAGGGGCTTGTTATAGAGACTCTCGGTAGGTACTCCGGTACTTGGGAAAGAGGTATTCACTTCATGATCCCCGTGATCCAGATCATAAGAAAGAAGGTATCCTTCAAAGAGCAGGTAGGAGACTTCCAGCCTCAGCCCGTTATTACAAAGGATAACGTTACAATTATGATCGACAGTATCGTTTATTACAAGATATTCGATGCAAGACTTTACACCTACGGTGTTGAAAATCCTTTGATAGCACTTGAAAACCTTACCGCAACAAACTTAAGAAACGTTGTAGGTGAGCTTGAGCTTGATGAGACACTTACCTCAAGAGATACCATCAACTCAAGAATGAAAGAAATACTTGATGTTGCTACCGACCCTTGGGGAATAAAGATAAACCGAGTTGAAATCAGAAACATCATTCCGCCCAGAGAAATACAAGACTCTATGGAAAAGCAGATGAAGGCGGAAAGAGAGAAAAGACAGACCTTGCTTGAGGCAGAGGCTCACAAAGAGTCCGTTGTTGCAAGAGCACAAGGTGATAAGCAGGCTAAGATACTTGCCGCTGAGGCTGAAAGAGATGCTCAGATAGCTTTGGCAATGGGTAAGGCAGAGTCCATCCGTCTTACATACGAGGCAGAGGCAAGAGGTCTCCAAATGCTTAAAGAAGCAAATGTTGACGAGAGAATAATAGCTCTTAAGAAACTTGAAGCACTTGAGAAAGTTTCAGACGGCAGAGCAACAAAGATATTCCTTCCCAACGACTTTGATGCATCGGTAGGCAAGATCGCCGCTTTAGGTGAAGCTCTCGGTATAGGAGATGCTACTCCCATAGACAAAAGTCCCAAGCCCGTAGTAGATAACGATTCCGATGATTGCTGTGATGAGAAAAGCATTCACACTCAAGAGATTGCAAAAACAAACGATGCAATTGAGGACAGTGTAGAAAACACTTTTAATACATTATAAAAAAAGCCACCCTTCGGGGTGGTTTTTTTATCTATGGATCGTAAATTTTATGCGACAATTTCTATGTGATCATAGCTCAGGCAATAAAGCTTTCCGTTTTATCCTCTTACAGAGGCAAGCTTTTCGTAAAAATCAGGGAAGGAAATACCCACGCAATCACCGTCGATTATCTCCGTCTCTCCTTGTGCGGCAAGAGCCGCTACGGCACAGCTCATGGCAACTCTGTGGTCGAGATGACTGTAAACAGGGGCGCCTTTAAGCTGCTGACTGCCTCTTATTACCATACCGTCGTTGGTTTCGGTTATCTCGGCACCCATTTTCCCGAGCTCTTGAATCATGGTCACAATTCTGTTTGACTCCTTCACCTTTAGCTCGGTGGCATCCTGCACAAGAGTTGTTCCTTCGGCATGAAGAGCTGCAACGGCAAATACGGGTATTTCATCTATCATACGAGGGATAATATCTCCCTTTATGACAGTTGCCTTAAGGTCGGAATATCTTGCGGTAATATCCGCACAGGGTTCCCCTCCGTTTTGGGAGAGGTTTTCTATGGTAATATCGGCTCCCATTGCCTTCAAAGCATCCAAAATACCTGTTCTTGTAGGGTTTACTCCAACATTTTTTACGGTTACTTCAGCTCCCGGCACGATAAGCGCGGCAACGATAAAATATGCCGCCGAGGAAATATCTCCCGGCACATTGATATCCACCGCATTAAGCTGCTCCACAGGAGAGGAAGTTATAACTCCGTTTTCCGATTTTATGTTTGCCCCGAAGGAATTGAGTATTATCTCGGTATGGTTTCGTGATGCTACAGGCTCACGAACGATCGTTTCTCCATCGGCAAAAAGCGAGGCAAGAAGTACGGAACTTTTTACCTGTGCACTTGCTATGGGCATAGTGTAATCTATTGCATGGATTTTACTTCCTCGTATTGTAAGGGGAGCAAAACCATCGTTCGTACTTTCAATAGCGGCACCCATTTGGGAAAGAGGCATAATAATTCTGCTCATGGGTCTTTTTTGTATGGATGCATCTCCCGTTAAAACGGTGTCGAAGGGCTGTCCGCAAAGAATACCCGAGATAAGCCTTATCGTTGTACCGCTATTGCCCACATCAAGTGGGGTGGCGGAAGAACGAAGGCCATGCAGACCCTTTCCATGTACAACGACCTTATCGCCCTCTGTTTCTATTTCAATACCCAGCTTATTAAAGCATTTTATGGTGGAAATGCAGTCATCTCCGTTAAGAAAGCCGCTTATGTGGGTATCTCCCTTTGCAAGGGAGCCGAACATTACAGCTCTGTGAGATATGGACTTATCGCCGGGTATTGTTATTTCACCTTTTAATGTTTTTACGGGGGTTATTTTAATATTCATCTTTTTCATCCTATAAATCTGTGCTTTTCAAGTAATTTAAGAGCCCTGTTTTTATCGTTTACGGTTGCAAATGCAATTGCAAGCAGGGTACCGTCACTGTCGGGGTCGGGTATGACACCGATGTTTTTAATGCTTATATCCTCGAAGGAAAGAAGTGCCGAAACCACGGCAACAGAACCGGGCTTGTCGGCAATATTCACCGTAAGTTCTCTTTCGCTTGTGGAATTGGGCAAAGTGTTCGCAAAACTGTTTCGATACTCCCTTGCACATGCGAAAAACTCTTCGGTAGATTCGTCTTTTTCGATATTATTCTTTATTTGCGTAAGCCTATAAATAAAGGCATCAAGGGCTGAGATTATCTCTTTTTTGTTTTCGGTGCATATAGATGACCACACTTCGGGAGAAGACCCCGCTATTCTTGTAATATCTTTAAAACCGCCTGCGGCGATGGAATGCATATATCCATCCTTATCAGAAAGGTCTTTAACGGTGTTTACAAGGGTGCTTGCAACTATATGAGGAAGGTGGGAAACGGCAGCAACACACCTGTCATGCAGGTATGGATCCATCAAAAGAGGTTTTGCTCCCATAGCCGCAACGGTGTCGGTAAGTATCCTGACATATTCTTCCTTTACATGAGGCAGTGGCGTAAGTATATACCATGCATTATCAAGAAGATGTACATCCGAGGCAAAATAGCCCGTTTTTTCGGAGCCTGCCATAGGGTGACCACCTATGAAGTTGATATTTCCCATGGAAAGCATTTTTTCATATATTCCGCTTTTAGTGGAACCAACGTCGGTAAGTATACATTCGTTACTTACAAGCTTTTGAAGCTTTTGTGCATAATAAGGTATTTTATCCACACTTGTGCAGATAAAAACAATATTGCAATCCATAAAAAGGGACAAATCTCCCAAGGAATATTCGTCTATTACTCCTTCTTTTTTTGCCGCAGAAAGAGACTTCTCACTTCTGCTTGTTGCCAAAACGGTATGCCCGAGACTTTTTAAGGCTCTTGCCACAGACCCGCCTATAAGTCCAAGCCCTATAATTCCCGTTACCATAAGCCACACCTCGCTTTTTTAATTATTGCATTATCTTTTTAATGATAACATAAGCGAAAAATAATTTCAATAAAAATGTATTATTATACTAACATTTTTATTGAAAATACGGTAAAATGAACAACTGTTTTCCCTACTGTTCACATATACGACACAAGGGGATGTGAAAACGGTGTTTTCGCATCCCCTTGTTATTTATATACTGTTTGTTATTTATATACTGTTTCTTATTTTACTAAATCAGTAGATAAGTATCTGTCGCCGGAATCGGGAAGAAGTACAACAATATTCTTGCCCTTATTCTCTTCTCTTTGTGCAAGGACTGCACCTGCCTTTAATGCGGCACCCGAGGAAATACCCACGAACACACCTTCATTTTTAGCAAAGTTTGCACTTTCTTTGAAAGCATCCTCATTTTCAACTGTTATTATCTCGTCTACAACTTTTGCATTGAATGTATCCGGAACGAAACCTGCACCTATACCCTGAATTTTATGGCTTCCCGATTGACCTCCCGATAAAACGGGGGAGGTTGCGGGTTCAACGGCAATTATCTTTATATCGGGATTTTTCTCCTTTAAAAACTTGCCAACACCGCTTACGGTACCGCCTGTGCCGACACCGGCAACAAATATATCGACCTTACCGCCTGTTTGCTCCCAAATTTCCGGACCCGTGGTTTTGTAGTGAGTTTCGGGATTTGCGGGATTAACAAACTGACCGAGAATAACTGCGCCGTCAATGCTCTTTTCAAGCTCCTGAGCTTTTGCAATAGCACCTTTCATGCCCTTTGTTCCATCGGTGAGAACAAGCTCCGCACCGTAGGCTGCAAGAAATTTTCTTCTTTCAACACTCATTGTTTCGGGCAGGGTGAATATTGCCTTGTAACCTTTTGCAGCAGCTACCGCGGCAAGTCCTATACCTGTATTTCCGCTTGTAGGTTCGATTATCGTTGCCCCGGGCTTAAGAACGCCCTTCTTTTCGGCATCCTCTATCATACCCTCTGCAATACGATCCTTTACAGAACCTGCGGGATTGAAATATTCAAGCTTTACAAATATATTCGCCTTTGCCTCTGAAATGCTTGCCTGATACTTACTTGCTTCAAGTATGGGTGTTTTTCCTATAAGCTCAAGTACACTTTTTTTGATGTCTGACATAATTATTCCTCCTTATTTTCAGCCTTTTTTAACTGCTTCAAATGCCTGTTCGAGATCCCAAATAATATCATCAATGTGTTCGGTGCCGATGGATAAACGAATCGTAGCCTGTGTGATACCTGCCTGAGCAAGCTGCTCGGGTGTCATCTCCGCATGTGTGGTATCATAGGGATGTATTACAAGACTCTTCACATCCGCAACATTTGCAAGAAGTGAGAAAAGCTTTAAATTATCTATAAATGTATAAGCTTCCTTTTGTCCTCCCTTTATATCGAAGGTGAATATTGAAGCGCCTCCGTTAGGGAAATATTTTTCGTAGAGATCGTGCTGAGGATGATCTTTAAGGGAAGGATGGCTGATTTTTTCTACAAGGGGGTGATTTGCAAGAAAATCAACTACCTTCTTTGTGTTTTCAACATGTCTGTCAAGTCTGAGTGACAATGTTTCAAGCCCCTGAAGTAATATCCATGCATTTATGGGAGAAAGAGTAGCTCCCGTATCCCTTAAGAGGATAGCTCTTATGTATGTTACAAAAGCGGCGGGACCTACAGCATCAACGAAGGAAACTCCATGGTAGCTGGGATTGGGGTCTGTAAACTGAGGAAACTTTCCCGAAGCCTTCCAGTCAAATTTTCCGCTTTCAACGATAATACCGCCAAGAGTGGTTCCGTGTCCGCCTATGAATTTTGTTGCAGAGTGTATTACTATGTCTGCACCGTGTTCAATGGGTCTTATTAAGTAGGGAGTACCGAAGGTATTATCGATCACAAGAGGTATATTAGCTTCATGTGCGATTTTTGCAAGAGCATCAATATCGGGAATGTCCGAGCCGGGGTTGCCGAGAGTTTCGATAAAAAGCGCTCTTGTGTTCTCGTCTATTGCGTTTTTAACTTCCTCGTGGTTGTGTATGTCGACAAACTTTGTGTCTACTCCGTAACCGGGAAGTGTTTGATCGAGAAGATTGTAACTTCCGCCGTAAATCGTCTTTTGTGCAACAATATTATGTCCTGCCTTTGCCAGAGCTATAAGAGCATATGTTACAGCCGCCGCACCTGCAGATACCGCAAGGGCTGCAGAACCGCCCTCAAGAGCTGCCACTCTTTCTTCAAGTACGCCTTGTGTGGAATTTGTAAGGCGTCCGTATATGTTGCCGGCATCTCTTAAATTGAAACGATCTGCTGCATGCTGCGCACTGTGGAATACGTAGGAAGTTGTTTGATAAATAGGCACCGCCCTTGAATCCGTAACGGGATCGGGAGTTTCCTGTCCTACATGAAGTTGTAAAGTTTCAAATTTGTAATTGTGTTCACTCATTTTTATTTCCTCCTTGAAATGTGTTGTTTGTTTTTTGTTGAGGAAATAATATCACTAAATAAAGGTTTTGTAAAATTCCTAAATTTAAGAGCTTGTTATAAAACCAATTTATATCATCCGTACTGTTTGAGTTCCTTTATAAACTCATTTGCTATTGTGCTTAAAACCGCATCTGTTCGCTTTATATAGCCAACTGTCATACGTACTCCACCGCTTAAAGGAACGGCGCAATATCCGTCTCCGTTCAATTCCTTGCATATAACACCGCTACATAATGTATAGCCGTATAAAAGAGTCATCATATTAAGAGCGGTTGCTCTGTCATTAACATGTATTATTTTTTTATACGGATAGGTACTCAGTACCTCTTCGGCATAATAAAAAGAATTTTTTGCTCCCTGGTCGAAAGAAAGACACGGATATTCATCAAGTTCTTTAAAGGATATCTGCCTTTTCCCCGCAAGAGGATGTTTTGAACTTAAATAAACATAGGTTTCGCAATCAAAAAGAGGCGTAAAGGTCAGGTTGTTTTCCTTAAAGTCATTTTCAAGCACCCTTCTGTTGAAATCATTCAAATACAGCACACCCAAATCACTTCTCATATTTTTTACATCCGTGATTATTTCGTGTGTTCTTGTTTCATATACTGCAAGGTCGTAATTATCGGTTTCCGATTTCAAAACCGCCTTTGAAAATGCCTCTACCGCAAATGTATAATGCTGTGCGGAAATATGAAAGCGTTCCTTTTGCTCGCTTTTTTTTATGTAGCGTTCCTCCATAAGAGCGTATTGCTCCGTGATCTGTCTTACATAACCAAGGAACTCACTTCCCTCACTTGTCAACTCTATTCCTCTGTTTGAACGATGAAAAACAGTGATACCTATTTCTTTTTCAAGCTCCTTTATTGCCGTTGTAAGACTTGGCTGCGAAATAAAAAGCCCTTTCGCCGCTTCGTTCATTGAACCTTTTTCTGCAATTTCAATAACATATCTCATCTGCTGAAGAGTCATTTTCCGTCTCCTTAAATTTTATATGGTGAGCTCTCTATAAGCTTTTTCAGGTTTTCAAGCTTTGTTAAATTGTCTATATCCTCCGAAGATGTGATTACAATGTTTTTAGTAAGCTTGTCTATATATTTAGCCTTTTTTTCGTCATCTTCGGCAAGCAAGGGGATCTGTGAAGGATCGTAGCCCAAAGCCAAATAGTATGCTTCCTCAAGCCTTCTTATTGTAAATGACATAAGGTGCATCAAAAAGGCTGTTTCATCTCTTATGAAAAATTTTGTGTTTTTAAATCTCTGTTCCTCTTTTTTCACTCTTGTGTAAATATTTGTTTCCGCAAGGCTCATAAAGCAGGAAGCAACCACACAATCAAATTCTCCGTCTTTTGTTTTTGAAAGAAATTCAATCGGATTACATTCCGCTGTTTTTATCTTTTCGGTCCCCATAAGAGGAAGAAGTTTTTCTTCGAATATCGAAAGAATGTTTTTATCTCCTTCAACAACGGTAATACTTTTAACATTATCTTTAAGTGACAGAGAATACGCAAGATAGCCAAGTTCGCTCCCAAGAAGAAGAACATCTCCGCTTACATCCTTTATAAGTTTCTGTCCCACAAAAAGAACATTCGGCGTCAGTGCGCATATGACCTTGTCGTTTTTGGATATTATGGGATATGTATAGGCATAATCCACAGCACATATACGGGGTATATTCACAGGTCTGTTTTTCATGACCGCAGATTCATCATAAACCGCAAGCTGGTAGGGATGAAATGTTTCGTATGAAAGAGTATAGGCTCCTTTTGTAAAACCGGGCGGATTAACTGCGGAAAAGTAAGGGTCCATTCCCAAATCGCTCTCCCCAAAAAGCCTAAATTCCGCTTCAAGCGGTGCAAGATATTCCGACAATGTGGAGTCGTTTTCAAATATTTTTGCACACATTCCCGCAACTCCGCCCGCAAAAGAAGCTGTTCTCAGAGCATCTTTTTGAGTTAGATCCGCATTCTTTTTTCTTGCCTCTTCAAGCACCTGTTCTGCCGTTTCTTTTATTTGCTCGGGGTCGGTGGGATATATAAAATTTGTTTCTATAGGGTATGTTATCTCCGTTTCTATGGCGGAGTTAACATTTGCATAAAAATCCAGCTCCACAAATTTTCTCTTTATGTCCTCTGTTATTTTCTGTATTTTCATTAAAAATATCTCCTCTCATCAAATTGCTGAAACGATTATACCATATTTAAACATAATTATCCATGAAAACATTGATTTAGTAAAAGAAAATCGGTGCTTACAAATACATATTTTCACCGAATAAAAGCTGTATACTTTGCTAAAAAAATAACTTAAACTCGCCATATATCGCAATCTTTGTAAACAAATTGTAAAATAAAAAAGCAATAAATTTGTTGCAAAGCTATAAATAGTTTGCTATAATAACGCTGTGAAAGTAAATTTTCACAACGGGGAAATGTCTCGGCTAACCACGAGGTCATTTCGGTGCGTGAATACGAGAAGGTAGAGCGCACAATATTTTTAAGACATTTACAAAGTAGTATTCATGGATGAATACAGAAAGGAATAGAGGGGATTTCCATGAACAGTAATTTAGCAAAAATTCAGGAAAACACAGTTGAAGAAAACAGCTTACTTATTGAACAGAATATCGGTAAGATAAACGAAATACTTACATACAATAAAGAGCAGGATAAGCTTATATTAAGAAATCTTGCAAAAAATCAGGAGCAGGATTCAAGATTGGATACGATCGAGAGCAGAACACGCTCCGTTGAGACAAATCTTTCCTCTCAGATGAGAGCTGTTCAGGCTCAGGAAGCAGTTATAACAATGCTTTCAAATAAGAACAGCGAATATTCCGCAGTTATAAGCCAAATCAACTCCAAGAGTGAGAAGATAGACAAGCTTGTTGACGAGCTTGACGAAAAGCAGGCACTTCAGGCAAAGCTTATAAATGACCTTAATGAGAAGAACAAATCTGTTACGAATATCGTAAACGACAATTCAAAAACAGTTAAAACTCTCAGAGGCGAGCTCAGCACAATAAGAGAGGAGAAAGCAGACCGTAAAATGCTTCTTCCCTTATGGATAATATCCGGTGTTGCACTTGTCGCAGCGGTAGTACAATTTTTTATGTAATTTCATAAATGACTTTGAAATATCTGTCTTATTTTGATTGTGGATCGTCGGAGCATTTTTAGCCGAGGGGTTTGAAATGAGTCCGAGGATCGATGGTTATACCATATAGACGAAAATATATATCAGACCCGAGATCAATGCGCAAATCTCGGGTTTTTTTTATTTTATTTTAAGGTGATTCTAATGTTTGCTATTTGTTTTTTTAATATTTACAGTTTATAATTTAGCCATCTTAAAAGAAAGAGGGTTTTATTATGAAAAAGAACGTTAGAAATATTATTATAGCAACCGCACTGTCTGTATCCCTTATTGGTTGTTCATGGGTCAATGCCTCATCGACAGGCTTTGGCGAGGGTATAAACGGACTTATGTCCGTAGCCGAAAAAGCATTTTCATTTTTTAAACCGAACAACAACGGTATGCAACAACAGTCAAATATGCAGAGAAACAATCAAAACACAATCATAAGCTCTGCAGAAAATGTAAGTCTTGATACAATAATAAACACTGCTGATATTTTTACAAACAGAGACCTTACTCAGCAAGCTGATACATCATCGGCAAAGAATATAACTGTTGCGGACTCTCAAACAATAGATATCACCGAAGAGGGAGTATACGTTATATCGGGAAGTGCCAAAAACTGCACCATAAAGTTAAATGCGGATGAAGCGGCAAAAGTTCAGCTTGTGCTTGACGGAGTAAGCATCACAAACGACTCTTTCCCGGCAATATATGTTGTGTCTGCGGATAAATGCTTTATAACCTCCACCTCTGCAAAAAACACTCTCTCAGTTACAGGTGAGTTTACTGCTGATGGTGACACAAACACAGATGCTGTTATATTTTCAAAGGATGATATAATTTTTAACGGTACGGGAACAATTGAGATCACATCAAGCTACGGCAACGGTATCTCGGGTAAAGACGATGTAAAATTTACAGGTGGTACATATAACATTACATCAACGGAAGATGCCATAGAAGCAAAAGACTCCATAGCTGTAAGTGCAGGTGACTTTACCATAAATACCGAGAAGGATGCTTTACACAGTGAAAACGAAGATGAACAAACAAAAGGCTATATCTACATCAGCGGAGGATCCTTCGATATAACTTCAAAAAGCGATGCTATTCAAGGTAACACCGCAGTTAAGATCGACGGAGGTACATTTAATATAACCGCTTCGGAAGGAATTGAAAGTACCTACTTACAAATAAATGACGGTACAATAACAATTTCCGCTTCGGACGATGGTATAAACGCAACAACAAAAAGTACCGCATTTGCCGTTCCCACAGTGGAAATTAACGGCGGCAGCCTCAATATAACAATGGGTGCAGGCGATACCGATGCTATTGACGCTAACGGAAATATTATCATAAACGGCGGACAAATAGATATAACTGCTCAGGTTTCTTCTTTTGATTACGACGGAACTGCGGAATTTAACGGTGGAACGATAATAATTAACGGTACCGCTGTGGATCAGATACCTCAGTCCATGATGCCCGGAGGAAGAGGAGGCTTCGGCGGCGGTCGTGGTTTCGGCGGACAAATGCCCGAAAACTTTAACGGACAAATGCCGGATAATTTCAACGGACAAATGCCCGAAAATTTCAACGGACAGGTTCCCGATAATTTTGAACAAATGCCAAAAGGCTTCAGCGGTAAAATGCAAAACGGATATGGCAGAGGCGGAAGACAAGGTTTCGTAAATGAAAATACAACAGAAACAAGCACAGTGACAGCATAAAACGTAACCACCCGTTAAACGGGTGGTTATATTTTTTGTACGGCGTGGAATAAAACCGTAAAACAATTGTATTCTAGTCAATGATATTCGTATTCCGCAGAAATAAATTTCTGCTACATACTCATAACCAACGGAATTGCAAGCAATTCCAAATACAGTGGGAGCTTGGACTCCCACTGTATTTTAAGTAAGCACCCCCGCTTTAGAAGCGGGGGACTTCCTTAGTTTGTTAAAATCTATGCTATACTGAAAACACATTAAGAAATATTCAAGACATATATAATATGTTTATCACCCGACATATTCGGGGAAACAAATATATATATGGAAGGAGGAATGATAGTGAAAAGCATTATAGTATTATTGGTAAGCTCGACCCTTCTGGCCATAGGGTCATGCAATTTAAATCCCATAACAGATATATCCGATTCTAAAGCAATCGGCAACACCGAACAGCTTACCTTTTCTTCTTTTGATGGCGGTGGCCCCTCCTATAATATAGTGTTGGATTCGGATATAGTGTCCTATGAAATAAAAAGGGTATACAATAAATCCGATCACACAAAAGCAAGAGGTTCGGAATACAAAGTTATATATACTTTCACAGGCATAAAGGAGGGACAAGCTTCTATGACAATAGAAGAACGTTCAACAATAGCAAAAAATATCGATCATCAGTATACGGTAAAGGTAGACGAAAACCTTAATGTACAGATACAAAACGCGACCGATCCGTCCGACAAAATTGAAACGCCTCAACCTGTACTTGTTATAAAGGTAAATGGCAAAGTGTTTTACGCAAACTTGGAGGACAATTCTTCCGCAAAGGAATTTATCGAAAGATTAAGTTCACAAGCCATAGATATCGAAATGGAAGACTATGGCAATTTTGAAAAAGTTGGACAACTGCCTTGGACTATATCCACAAATGACAGCAATATAACTACCGAACCCGGAGATGTGATTTTGTATCAAGGTGATAAACTTACACTTTACTATGACCAAAATACTTGGAATTTTACAAAAATAGCAAAAATAGACAATGTAACAAAGGAAGAACTTCTTGAAACACTCGGAAACGGCAATGTAACGATTAATTTTTCGCTGGAATGGAGCGAGTGATATAGGGAAACACTGATTAATTTTCCGCTGAAATCATGACATTTATTGTCTCTTTTCCGCAACTACCGCATCAAAAAAGGGGGGTGAAAAATTATTTTTCATCCCCTTTGGGCATTTCGAAAACATTACCTCAAATCTGCTTCAAGTGAATTAATCAGCGCTTCCTTAAAGATTTTCTTCAATTATCTTGATTATCCCATCTGCACTTATATCGCATTTTGCAAGAAGTTCAAGAGGTTTAAAATCGGTATGAAAGTGCTTTGTAATTCCCAAATTCACCGTCTTTATTTTATCCGTTCCGTAAAAAGCCGATATTCTTTGTCCGTAGCCACCTTCAACAAGTCCATCTTCAAGGGTGATTATCAGCTCATGGTCTTTTTTCAAATTTTCAAGAAGATCGGTGTCAAGACCCGTTAAAAAGCGTGGTGTAATTACGGTTATTTCTTTTCCTGTTTTATTTTTATATTTTTGTGCCGTTTCAAGCGCAATATCCACAAGTGTATGAAGAGCAAATATTGCGATCTTTTCTCCCTTTTGTATGACCTTGTTTTTATTGTAATCCGAATAATCCGTTTCGTCTTTTTCTCCGGTGCTTTTTAAATCAGCCGTTATTCTCAGACCGATGGGATTTTTTGTTTGCGTTGTTGCAAAATTGAACATTGCAGTATATTCTTCCTCTGTTGTCGGTTCAAGATATACAAAATTGGGAATGTGAGCAAACATCTGTATATCACACATTGCCGTATGGGTATTTGAATTCATCCCAAAAACTCCGGGATAAAGAACAAGCATTGTCGCGGGAGAATTGTTAAGGCATAAATCGTGAGACATTTGGTCATAAGTTCTCTGGAAGAATGGTGCAAAAGTTCCAAATACTGCCCTTCCCCCGTTTTTTGCTATGCCGCTTGCCATTGCCACGGCATTTTCCTCGGCAATACCTACATCAACAAATCTGCCCTCCTTCTCAAGCTTATCTCTTTCAGCGCCGACAAATCCAAGCCCGGAAGGTGTGGCGGCATTAAGTATAACCGCAGTTTTATCTTTTTCAAGCAAACCTTTAAGAGAATTGTAGATAATATTATCTCCGTTTTCTCTTTTGTATTTTGGTGAGCCATCTTCTATGTTAAAGGGACCGCCCGCATGCCAAAATTCTCTGTTTTCTTCCGCATATTTAAGACCTTTTCCCTTTATTGTGTGTATGTGTACCACGATAGGCCTTTTGGTGTCCTTAACACGGGAAAGCAACTCCACAAGAGCCTTAATGTTATGTCCATCGTCAAGATATACATAATCAAGACCAAAAGCTTTAAAAATATTGTTTTCAGCCTCCCCGTTGCTTTCACGGAGAGCTTTGAGAGTTTTGTACATTCCTCCGTGGTTTTCCGCTATACTTTGATCATTATCGTTAACGATTATTATAAGATTTTTATCATACTCCCCTGCAAAATCCAATGCTTCCAATGTCTCTCCACCGGATAAAGACCCGTCACCTATGAAGGCTATTATATTTTCGTTTCCTCCCGTTGCATCTCTTCCCTTTGCAAGCCCCAAAGCAAGAGAAACAGAAGTGGAAGTATGACCGACAATAAAGAAATCGTGTTCACTTTCAAGAGGATTGGTATATCCTGTCACTTCGGAAAAATATTCTTCATCGGTATATGCTCTTTTTCTTCCCGTAAGTATCTTATGGGGATAACACTGATGTGACACATCAAAAACAATTTTATCCTTAGGAGAGTCAAACACATAGTGAAGAGCCACCGTAAGTTCCACAACTCCCAAATTAGGACCGTGATGTCCTCCTATCTTACTGAGTCGATTTATAAGAGCGGTTCTTACTTCGTCGGCAAGGGGCTGAAGTTGCTCAACAGATAGTTTTTTAATATCCTCGGGGCCGTTTATTTTTTCCAGATACATACCATATCCCTCCTTGATGTTTATATAGACAGTTTCATTTCTTCATTATAATTCATAAGCGTACAATATTGCAATACTTTTTTACGGAAGTAAAAAAGCAGCGGTTAAACCGCTGCTTTCAACTTTATCATATTTCTTTTAACATTAATTCCGCTATTTTTCCGCCTACGTTCGCCATATTATCTCTGTTATCGGCATATGTATTGTCTGAGGCATCATCTGCACCGTCAGATATTGTTCTGACAATCACTACCGGCACCTTGTTTAAATAACAGGTGTGGGCAATAGCAGCGCCTTCCATCTCACAACAAACAGCGTTAAAAAGAGAAACTATCCTCTCCTTAATCGAATTGTTTGCAATAAACTGATCGCCTGATGCAATTCTTCCTTTTATTGCATATAAACCGAGGTTTGCACAAGCATTAAGAGCAACATTTATCAGTTTCTCATCGCAAGGGAAATATTTCATGTCTATACCCGATACGAAACCGGGCTCATCTCCTATTGCCGAGGAATCCACATCATGATACACCGTATCTTCGGAAATGGCAACGCAACCTACTTTTAATTCGGGAACAAGGGAACCGGCAACACCTATGTTTATAACACAGTCTACCCCAAATCTATCAATCAGCACTTGTGTACATACTGCGGCACTCACCTTTCCCATTCCTGCTTTTACAAGCACGATATTATGGGCACAACCCTCTATTGTTCCCAATCTGTATTCCATTGAGCATATTTCATTTACGGTAACAGTATTCATCTTGCTGCGAAGGTATGTTACCTCCGTTTCCATTGCACCGATAATTCCTATAGTCACAGGCATCCTCCTTTATTCTACGGTAACACTCTTTGCCAAGTTGCGCGGCTGATCCACATCGTTTCCTTTAAGCACCGAAGTATAATATGCTATAAGCTGTAAAGGTACAGCAGCTATACAAGGCATAAGCACTTCTTTCGTTTCCGGAATGGGGATAATAAAATCGGCAACACCATCTTCTATTTTTACACTCTCACTCATAACAAGTACCACCATTGCGTGGCGAGATTTTACCTCTTTAATGTTGTTGACCGTTTTATCGAGAAGCTCTTTTTGCGTGACAACAGCTATAACCGGCATTTGATCTTCTATAAGAGAAATCGTTCCGTGCTTAAGTTCTCCTGCTGCATAGGACTCTGAATGTATGTAGGATATTTCTTTAAGCTTTAACGAGCCCTCCATTGAAAGTGCGTAATCAAGACCTCTTCCTATATAAAGAAGACTGTTTGAGCTTAAAAGCTTTGAAGCCGCCATCTGACAGAGTTCCTTTGTTTCAAGTGTCTTTTCTATTAAATCGGGAACATCGCTAAGAGCCTGAACATACTCTCTGCATTCATCTTCCGATATCTTTTCTTTAACAAGTGCAAGTTCAAAAGCAAAAAGATACATTGCCGCTATTTGGACTGAATAAGCCTTTGTGGAGGCAACGGATATCTCGGGGCCTGCATTTGTATAAAGCACCATATCCGCCTCTCTTGCAATTGAAGAGCCGACAACGTTAACAACGGCAAGGGTATCTGCCCCTCTTTCTTTTCCCAATTCAAGAGCCGCCTTAGTATCTGCCGTTTCTCCCGATTGTGAAATGACAACAAGAAGGTCATTTTCACATATGAGAGGATCTCTGTAGCGAAATTCCGAGGCGATATCCACCGTAACACCCACTCTTGCAAGCTTTTCTATAACATATTTGCCTACCATTCCCGCATGCATAGCAGTTCCGCAAGCAACAATAAATATATGATTGTATGCGCTGAGTTTTTCGGGAGTGAGACCTGTTTCGGAAAGGTCGGGCAAACCGTTTTTTATACGAGGGCTGACAGTCATTTTTACGGCTGAAGGTTGCTCATGTATTTCCTTAAGCATAAAATGTTCATAACCGTTTTTTTCAGCTGCATCGATATCCCAATTGGCGGTTTGGACCTCTTTTTTCACCGTTTGTCTTCTGACATTGCAAATTTTTACATCCGTTCTTGTGATGTCGCAGATCTCATCTTGATTGAGAAGATAATAGTTTCTTGTATATTTAAGTATTGCCGGAACATCGGAGGCAATGAAATTTTCATCCTCTCCAAGCCCTACAATAAGAGGGCTGTCTTTACGAACTGCATATATATGTTCGGGGAAATCTCTGAAAATTATACCCAAAGAATAGGCACCCTCAATATCCGCAAGCACCTTTATTATGGTGTCAATGGGATCGTTATTGTAGTAGTAGTCAAGCAGTTTTGCAACAACCTCTGTATCTGTTTCGCTTTCAAAAGCATAACCTTCCTTGCTTAAAAACTCCTTAAGCTCTCTGTAATTTTCAATGATCCCATTATGTACAATACTTACTCTCTTGTTTCCATGGGGATGAGAGTTGATATCGGACGGTTCTCCATGAGTTGCCCACCTGGTGTGTCCTATACCACAGTTTCCCGAAGGTCTTCCTTCGATTTTCATAAGGTTTGTAAGGTTTTCAAGCTTACCTTTACACTTTTCCACCTTTATTGTGCCTTTTTCAAACACCGCAATACCTGCGGAATCATATCCTCTGTATTCAAGCTTACTTAAAGCATCTATAAGCACATCGGTACAATCCCTGTTGCCTATATATCCAACTATACCGCACATATATTATACCTCCGTATCAGTTTAAAAGTCCTTCGATCAGACGGGAAAGTCTTTCCGCCTCTTCCTGCATTACTCGCATATCTCTGCCTTCGATCATAACTCTTACTATAGGTTCTGTGCCGCTTGCACGTACAAGCACTCTTCCCTCGCCGTTAAAACGTTCCTCAAGTTGCTCAATTTCGCTTCTGATGGTTTCGTTCGTGGCATACTCCGCCTTTTTCTTGTTATCTACTCTTGCATTTACAAGCACCTGCGGAAGAATTTCCATTATCTTTCTTGCCTGTGCAAGTGTCTGTCCTGTTTTCTTAAGAGTGGTCAGAAGCTGAATGGCTGTAAGAGTTCCGTCTCCTGTTGTGTTGTAATCGAAGAAAATAATATGACCCGATTGCTCTCCACCGAAACAGTCGCCGTTTTCAAGAATATGTTCAAGAACGTAACGGTCGCCAACTTTGGTTTTTTCTATCTTTATACCGTTTTTCTCTCCCATTATGGAAAGACCGAGATTACTCATTACGGTTGCAACGATAGTATTATTTTTAAGCTTTCCGCACTCCTTCATATATTTTGCGCAGATCGCCATTATCTCGTCACCGTTTACAAAATTACCTTCACCGTCTACCGCAAGACAACGGTCACCGTCGCCGTCAAAGGCTATACCCAAATCCACTTCGTTGTTTTTTACGTAATCTATAAGAGATTCCATATGTGTGGAACCGCAGTTAAGGTTAATATTTTTACCGTTAGGACCGGCATGTAAAACAAACACCTTTGCTCCGAGTGCTCTGAGCGCTTTAGGTGCTGCCTGATAAGTAGCACCGTTTGCACAGTCTATGGCAACAGACAATCCCTCAAGGGAAATATCGGTGGAATTTTTAAGAAATTCCACATAATCATCTATCGCCGTTTTGCAAATCTCCTTACTTCCCACCGTGTCTCCGGAAGGAGAAGGTATATCGGAAAGTTTCACGGTCATATACTGTTCAATTTCGTCTTCTATGTCATCTCTTAATTTATAACCTTGTGAATTAAAAAACTTAATTCCGTTATCCTGAACCGGATTATGCGAAGCACTTATAACTATACCCGCATCGGCATTATATTTTCTTACAAGATAAGCCACCGCGGGAGTGGGAACGACTCCGAGCAAAACAGCCTGTGCGCCCACCGAACAAATACCTGCCACCAAAGCGGATTCAAGCATGCCGCCGGATATTCTGGTATCCATACCGACTATAATTTTTGCGGTGTGATTTGTATGCTTTGTAAGCACATAAGCTCCTGCCTTACCTATTTTCATTGCAAGCTCCGGTGTAAGTTCAACATTTGCAACACCGCGAACACCGTCGGTTCCGAAAAATTTACCCATTATTATTCCTCCGTTAAAGTCTATGTATACAATCCGCTTATTATATCACTTTTTTTTAAAATATACAACCCATATTTCTCAACAACGAGAAATACTCATAAAACACCTTAAAATATAATAACAAAACACGAACACAAAAAAAGTTCTGCCCATAAATCCAAAAAACGGACGACTGTTATTGAGGCTGAATTTCATTTGCGAAATTTCGAATTTGTTGTTTTTTGTCATTATTAAGAATGATGCTATACAGACAATGTTTATAATGATATTTACATAAAGCAAAGGTCCGAAATCTGTCAAAAAGTATGAAGTTACGTTATTGAATACGTGTATAAAAACCGCCCATTTAAAGCCGAAATTGTGTGCCGTATATCCAAGCAAAAGTCCAAGCATACCCGCATTTATTGCCTGAACAAAGTTTTCGTGAAAAAGACCGAAAAACACCGAACTTACAACTATTGCAAATGTTGCACCGTATTTTTTTAGAGAATTAAGAAGAAAGCCTCTAAACATTATCTCTTCACAGATAGGTCCGATAAGCATAACATACAAAAGCATGGGAAGTTCATGAGCATCCATATCCTTAACTACATCGGGAACCAAAGTATATCCACCCATATTTAAAGCAATTTCAATAGGTACATATATAAGGCTCGAAAAAAATCGTAAAGCAAATATTGCTGCGGTTATGTAGGTCAAATCTCTCGAAGTAACAGCTCTTTGTCTTTTGTGCCATTTAAAGCCTCCTCCCACAAAAAGAATATATACCGAGGCAACAACCTCCGCGGCCATAAACATCATTGTGGAAACAGTGCTGTTCATTTTTGATGTATCTCTCCCCGCAGCATAAATTGCTATTGCAAAGAGAAAAACCACAAAATACTCAAGAAGAAAATAGGAGCTGAATTTAAGTGCCAAAATGTTAATATCTTTTATAATCTGTCTTTTTGTCATACTAAATCCCAAAAAACGCCGTTCCCAAGGCAATAATTACTATTGCCGTTGTTTCGGCAACGTACTGAAAATAGTGTACCGTATCTCCGGTTATACCACCAAGTCTGTTTTTCATATCTCTTATATACAAATAGAGAAAACCAAGCTCCACAGCCATTAAAAAAATGGTTTCTATGGGAAGTATCAATTCAAGCATCACTACCGTAAGTGCTATCCAAAGCACGGTAAAAGCGCCCGTAGCCTTTCTGTCGGTATTTTTATAGAATGCATAGAATGTTCCCGTTTTTTTTACGCAGCTCATAGAAAGTATTACTACCGAGCAAAACGCCCTTGAAAAGACAAAGGACAAAGCCACCATAAACATAGTCTTATAGCTGTTTACAGAGGCAAACGCGGCAAAAGTCAGAAGCATATATGTAAACAAATGTATCATTGAAACCGGGCCGACATGTCCAAGCTCCATAAAAGCTATAAGCTGAGAAGGATTGCCGTTTCCCGCAAATGCATCCTTTGTTGCCATAAATCCCTTTATATGTATTGCACCGGTATAAAGAACGGGAATAGCCGTTAATATTGCCGCACGCAAAAGATAGTGCACTCCATAGCCATCACAAAGAAAATATGCCAAAAGCTCAACAGCTCCAAGCATAAAACCCACCAAAGGAAAGAAGCAGAAAATGTACTTCATATCCTCCGGCTTCCATTCCATATACGGCATAGATATTTTACTGTATCTTGAAAAGGCTATGGAAAAACTTCCCATTATTTCCTTCATTACGATACACCTCCGAGGACAATATTGTTGGCTTAGGGAAACACCGATATATCTTTTTTAAAGCGGCAGTTCCTCAACAAAATCAATTTGGTTATATTATACAACTTTTCACACAAAGTAACAACCATAAAATTATGATTGTAAGTATTTGCCCATAAAAGTATAAAAATCACTTTTATAAAAAAATCCCCCGACATAAATCGGGGGTATAATAACCCAATAAAAGGGGAATTTTTACTGATGTGCTATTACACTTACCGTATCATCACACTTAAGTGTGTTTCCCTTTAAAGAAAGATTGTTTCTTACATCAAGTGTGGGGATCTGATTATCTTCGCAAAATAATGATTTAAGAGCGGTATTTGTTCTAAGATCCAATGCCGCAAGCTTATTATTTGAGCATATAAGTCTTTCAAGAGATGTAAGACCGTTTAAATTAAGGCTTTCAATGGCATTGTTATGGCAAGAAATATCCTTAAGAGCCTTGTTGTTGCTTAAATCCAAAACCGTAAGGTTATTGTCGTTGCAAGCTACAGCCGTTAACACTGTGTTCTTGCTTAAATCCAATGTCTCTATTTTATTGTCTCTGCAGCAAAGATAATCAAGATTTATACATGCGCTTAAATCAAGAGCTGTAAGTTCATTTTCCTGGCAGTATAATCTTATAAGCATGGGATTGTTTCTTAAGTCAAGGCTCTTAAGCTTGTTTTCTCCAACCATAAGAACCTGGAGGTTTGAGAAATACTCAATTCCCTTAAGGTCTGCAATTCCCAAGCCTGTAAGTCCGTCGTCACTGCCTCCGTCATAATCTCCGATTCTCTCAACAGCTGTTCTTTCCTCGTTTGAAAGTACGCCATCGGCATCCTTATCGAAATGTTCCGAAACATAGTTCATAAATACACTGTCCGGAAAGCTTTCACTATCTATTTTGATACCGTCTGTTGATACCGCGGTGGTCTCTGTTTCGGAAGCGTTAGCTTCAGAGCCTGTTGCGGAGCCGCCGGAGCAAGCTGTTACTCCGAAAGCTAAAACGGTAATTGCAAATGCTGTTCCTAAATACCTTAACATAAAAATTTCCTCCGTCTTTATTGATTCTCTTTTTAACAAGTGAGATGATATACCCAAAATAAAAATTTGTCAATCCTTCCGAGAAAAGGTTCATTTTAGCTGTATTTTTTTATTTTTTGTGCATTTTTGCAATATTTCATTAAATTTTACCCCTGTTTTTTATTCTGCCATATTCGTTCTTTATTATAAAAACTCTGATTATTTCAGCGTTTCCGCGTTTTGAAAAATAAAAAAAGCACCGTTTTGGCTATATTGCACAATTCGATTTTATGGTCATCTTGCACAATTAAAGCATTAAATTCGGTGCTTTTTTCTCTTGTTTTTAGTTATTTTCTACAAGGTCAAGCTGCGTTTTGTAACTCCTCATTTTCTGAGGTAACCTTTACAACACCTTCCTTATAGATAGTTTTCCAGTCATTCTTCATAGATACAGGTGTCCAGCCGTTTTCCTCACAAAGTCCATACATCTTGTCCGCTTTTTCCTCATTACCGTTCTCTCTTTCAAGATCGTCACAGCAGAGCATAAAAGCAAGACTTTTATAGGGATTGTTATTTATGACAAAATTTGCCATACTTGAATCACCTGTGCTGTTTCCGAAGGAAAGTACAGGCTTTTGACCGATTTCACGCTGTATTACGGAAACCTTATTCATTTTCAG
Source organism: Clostridiales bacterium UBA3680 (assembly GCA_002372875.1). Classification (GTDB taxonomy): domain Bacteria; phylum Bacillota; class Clostridia; order Lachnospirales; family CAG-274; genus UBA3680. Next base: position 24,413 of record DFJD01000032.1, on the reverse strand, counting down.
ATTCTTTATAATAAATTGACCACCCAATATAAGCTCATCATCTTTTGTAAGCTGATATTTAAGTCCGTCGGTGTCTCCCTGGCCGCTTGCCTTAACAAGTTCATCCGAACCTATGATCTGTGAAGGAGGAAGATCGAGCACGGAATCCTTCAAAAGTCCCCTTACTATAAATCTGTCGGTTCCGCTTACTATATATACCTTAAAATCGTTTTCGGTAAGCATATTAACGACCTCAAGCATAGGTTCGTAGAATCCGTCTCCTCTGTTCATACCTTCGTAGCTTTCCATAGGCTGCTTTTTAAATTCGGCGATATAATCGTTAAATTCATCAAATGTCATGCCCGCAAAAGCTGTAGCGACACATTTTCCGTGGTCTGTTTCCAGTCCGTCAAATGAAGTATGCTTTTCGTTTTGTTCTTTGATCTTGTTTGCCGTTTCCTTTTCAAAATCCGAAGCCTTATCCTTGTAATTTTCATCTTCAAGCACTCTGTGCATAAGAAGCATATAATCAAAATAATTCGGATCTGTCTCGCAAAAAAGAGTTCCGTCAAAATCAAATACGGCAATTCTGTCTTTGACCGGAATAAAGTCTTCACTTGCGCTGTCTGTTACATTCTTTATATATTCAGTAAGCTGATTTTTAAGAGGCGCTTCATCATTCCAAAGGGAGAGTGCCTGAGAATATGCCTCAGGATCTGCTTCCTTTTCAACGGACATAGGCGTATCGCTTTGCGAATCCTGTGATACTTCGGCAGCGGCTGTTTCCGTTTTTCCGTTTTCCGCGACGGAAGCGGGCTTATTTTTTATGTTTGTTGCCAATGCGTAAAAGAACACAACAATAAACACAAGGCTTAACAGTGCTGCTACCGCCTTTATCGATGTGGATAAATTATTATTTTCCATACAAAACCTCCTTTTTATACAAAGACCTGTCTATCTGACAGGTCTTTTGAACTTATACGTTTTCTTATCAGAGATTATTAACATTAAGTCTGACCAAGGCTCTTTTTAGAGCAAGCTCAGCTCTCATAATGTCTATGTTTTCGTTTTGTGAGGCAAGCCTTCTTTCAGCTATCTCTTTTGCATGCTTTGCTCTTGCCTCGTCTATTTCCTCAGCCCATTCGGCAGCATCTGTAAGAACGGAAACAATACTGTCGCCAACCTCGGCATAGCCACCCAAAACAGCGGCTCTTTTTATCTCTTTTCCATCATCATAGAGCTTCATTACACCGTAATCAAGCACCGTGACCATAGGCTGATGTTCGGGTAATATACCAACATCACCGCTTTTTGTACGCAAAAGCACCATACCCACCTCTCCTTCATACATTACTCTTGAGGGGGTAACTATTCTGAGGGTCAGCTTTTTAGCCATATCAAGCCCTCCTTTACTTCTTGAAAGCGGCAACAACCTCGTCTATCGTACCCTTGTTAAGGAAAAGGGATTCGGGTATCTCGTCATGCTTGCCGTCAAGAATTTCCTTAAAACCTCTTACAGTTTCCTCCACGGGAACATAAACACCGGGTATGCTTGTAAACTGCTCAGCAACATGGAAAGGCTGAGAAAGAAATCTTTGTATCTTTCTTGCCCTTGCCACAGTAAGCTTGTCATCCTCTCCAAGCTCATCCATTCCCAAGATGGAAATAATATCCTGAAGCTCCTTGTATTTTTGAAGTGTCGCCTGAACTCTTCTTGCCACATCGTAATGCTCCTGACCCAATACAAGAGGGTCAAGTATTCTTGATGTGGATTCAAGAGGATCGACAGCGGGATAAATACCAAGCTCAACTATTGAACGGGAAAGAACCGTTGTTGCATCAAGGTGTGCAAATGTGGTTGCGGGAGCGGGATCCGTAAGGTCATCCGCAGGCACATATACAGCCTGAACAGAGGTTATAGATCCGTTTCTTGTGGATGTTATTCTTTCCTGAAGAGCACCAAGCTCATTTGCAAGGGTAGGCTGGTAACCAACAGCGGAGGGCATACGTCCCAAAAGTGCCGAAACCTCGGAGCCTGCCTGTACAAATCTGAATATATTGTCAATAAACAAAAGCACATCCTGGTTTTCCTTGTCACGGAAATACTCCGCCATGGTAAGACCTGTAAGGGCAATTCTCATTCTTGCACCGGGGGGCTCGTTCATCTGTCCGAATACCAAAGCCGTTTTATTTATAACACCCGATTCGGTCATTTCGTTGTAAAGGTCGTTACCTTCACGAGAACGTTCTCCTACTCCAGAGAAGACGGAATAACCGCCGTGCTCGTTTGCAATGTTGGTAATAAGCTCCTGTATAAGCACCGTTTTACCGACACCTGCACCTCCGAACAGACCTATCTTACCACCCTTTGAGTATGGACAAAGAAGGTCTATGCTCTTAATACCGGTCTCAAGAATTTCGGCACTTGTAGTCTGCTCCGCAAAGCCGGGAGCCTGTCTGTGAATAGACCATCTTTCCGTATCGGGAGCAGGCTTTTCATCTATGGGATCTCCCGTAACATTGAACATTCTGCCCAATGTTTTATCACCTACCGGAACTGTTATGGGAGAACCTGTATCAAGTGCCTCCATCCCTCTTTTAAGTCCGTCGGTACTGCTCATGGCAATACAGCGCACAACATCATCACCAATGTGCTGTGCAACCTCAGCCACAAGTTTGACTTTTCCGTTTTGTATTTCGATGGCGTTGTTCAGGGCAGGCATTTTCTCCGCGGAAAATTTTATATCAATGACCGCTCCTATTATCTGAACGATCTTTCCGACATTTTTTTCTGCCATGTTTTCCTCCTTATTCAAGGGCATTGCTGCCGCTTACTATTTCCGTAATTTCCTGAGTTATGGCACCCTGTCTTGCTCTGTTGTAATGCAAATTAAGGGTATCTATCATATCCGCCGCATTGTCCGAGGCGGAATCCATAGCAGTCATTCTTGCACTTTGTTCGCAAACCGATGACTCCATCATAGCTCCGTAAATAACGGTATTTATATATCTGGGCACAATATAATCGAGAACTTCCTCCTCGCTTGGCTCATATATTGTCAGCGTACCCGCGCCCTTCTTTTCGGAATTAAAATCCTCCGGATTCAGCGGAAGAAGCTTAATAACCTTAGGTTCGCTGGATATTGTGGATATAAAGTGAGTGTAGGCAAGATAGACCTCGTCTGCCTCACCGTCCAAGTACATTTTTTCAATGTCCTTTCCCACTATGCTCGCATCAACATAAGAGGGCTTCTCTGACATATCACGATAGCTTTTGAGTATTTCTTTTTCTCTGTGCTTGAAGTAATCTCTGCCTTTTGAGCCAACGGTAACAACGGCACCGTTTTTATTTTCAAGCACCGCCATTCCGCTTTTGCACACAGCCGAATTGTATCCTCCGCAAAGTCCTCTGTCGCCTGTTATAACGATAACGGCAGTCTTTTTTACCTCCCTTTTTGTCATAAAGGGATTTGTGACCACACCCGTATGCTCTATAACACGTCCTATAACGGTTTTTGTGCTTTCGAAAAAGGGTTTTATTTTGTTGAAGCTCTCCTTTGCCTTTGTCAGCTTGGAGCTGGCAACAAGGTTCATTGCCTTTGTTACCTGCATGGTGGAATTAACACTTTTTATTCTGCGCTTTATATCAAGCAACGATGCCATTATACCACCGTCCTTTATTTAAAGCTGTCCTTGAAGACTTCTATTGCCTTTACGAGCTTTTCTTCCGTCTTTTGGTCAAGAACTCCCGTATCCTTTATAGTATTGAATACAGCGGGATCGTTTTTCGCGATATACTCAAAAAGGCCGCTTTCAAAATCAGCTATTTTTTCTATTGCCACATCGTCAAGATACTTCTTTGTGACAGCATAAAGTATAACGACCTCCTGCTCTACGGTAAGGGGCTTATACTGAGGCTGTTTAAGTATTTCAACTATTCTTTGTCCGTGGTTGAGTCTGTCAAGAGTATCCTTGTCAAGGTCGGAGCCAAACTGTGAAAAACTCTCAAGCTCTCTGTACTGAGCAAGCTCTATACGTATGGGACCGGCAATTTTCTTCATTGCCTTTATCTGCGCCGAGCCACCTACTCTTGACACCGAAAGACCCGCATTTATAGCCGGACGAACACCTGAGTTGAAAAGTCCCGTTTCGAGGAATATCTGTCCGTCGGTAATGGAGATAACGTTTGTGGGGATATATGCCGAAACGTCTCCCGCCTGAGTCTCTATTATGGGAAGGGCTGTAATGGAACCGCCTCCGTAATTATCGTTAAGTCTGGCACTTCTTTCAAGAAGTCTTGAATGAAGGTAGAATACATCACCGGGATATGCCTCTCTGCCGGGTGGTCTTTTAAGGAGAAGAGACATTGCTCTGTATGCTACCGCATGCTTTGAAAGGTCGTCATATACTATAAGTACGTCCTTTCCGTCCTCCATAAATTTTTCCGCCATAGCGCAGCCTGCATAGGGCGCTATGTACTGAAGTGTCGCCGAATCCGATGCGGATGCGGACACCACTATGGAATAATCCATGGCATTGCTGTCGGAAAGACTTTTAACTATTCTGGCAACGGTAGATGCCTTCTGTCCTATGGCAACATATATACATATACAGTCTTTGCCCTTTTGATTTATTATGGTATCTATGCAAATGGCAGTTTTTCCTGTTTGTCTGTCTCCTATAATGAGCTCACGCTGTCCTCTTCCTATGGGTACCATGGCATCGATCGCCTTTATACCTGTTTGAAGCGGTACATCAACGCTCTTTCTTGTAATAACGCCCGGAGCTATTCTCTCTATGGGTCTGTATTTTTCCGTGGAGATGGGTCCTTTTTCATCAATGGGCTGACCTAAGGCATTTACAACTCTTCCTATAAGCTCATCGCCTACCGGAACCGATGCAACCCTGCCTGTAAGCTTAACACGGCTGCCTTCTTTTATGCCCGCATCCGAACCCAAAACAACCACACCCACGTTGTCTTCTTCAAGGTTTTGCGCCATACCCATAACGCCGTTTTCAAACTCGAGAAGTTCACCGCTCATGGCATGTTCCAAGCCGAATACTCTGGCAATACCGTCACTGACCTGTATTACGGTGCCTATTTCCGACACGTCAAGCCTTGATGAATAGCCCTTTATTTGTTCCTTTATTACGGAACTGATCTCTTCGGGTCTGATATTCATCCTAACACTCCTTTTCTTATGCGGGGGTGGAGCCGGATAGCTCCTTACGCAGATTTTCAAGCTGTTTTAGTATACTTGAATCTATCAAATGACCATCAACGCTTATCCTGATGCCGCCTATAAGCTCCGGCAGCACCCTTGCGTCAGTTTCCACCCGCTTATTCAAATTATCCGACAAACTCTTTCTGATTTTCTCAAGTCTGTCATTATCAAGTTCAACCGCACTTTCCACAGTAGCGACAGTAATACCTTCATGCTCTCTTACAAGTTCACAAAAATGTCTAAGCACTCCCGTAAGCTCGGTCTGTCTGTTTTTCTTAAACAGAACGGCAAAAAGCCCGAAAATATCATCTTCCGCACCTTCAAAGCTCTTTTTTAGGATTTCAAGCTTCTGTTCGTTGCTTATTCCCGGATCGAGCAAAATTTTTCCAAGTTCCGGGGTGTTTTCTATGGTATCTGCCATCAAAGCAGCATTTTCGCTATAACTTTGAAGACAGTTTTTCTCAAGAGCAATGTCGAAAAGTGCCCGTGCATATCTGCCGGTAATTATCCTGTCCATTTAACATCCTCCAGAGCCTTTATGGCATCGTCAATAAGCTTATCCTGCTCCCCGGGAGTAATTTTAGCCGCCACAAACCTTGATGCCACAAGGTTTGAAACTTCGATAATCTGCTTTTTGATCTCATCGGCAGCCTTATCCTGTTCTCTTTTAATGTCGGTCATCGCTCTGTTTTTAATTGTTTGTGCCTCGGTCTGTGCCTCGGATATTATTTTTTGCCCGTTTTGCTTTGCCTCGGCGCGAGCCTGTTCAAGTATGGAAGCTCTTTCTTTTTCTATTTCTTTTATTTTACCCTCATATTCGGCCTTAAGAGTATCTGCCTGAGACAGCTTCTCGGCGGCACTGTCAAGTTGTTCCGCTATTTTTTCTTTTCTTGCGTTAAGAAATTTAAGTACAGGTCCGTAAAGAAGCTTATAGAGGATAAAGCAAAGTATACAAGTGTTTATTATCTGAATAATGACTTGAACTACAGTCTGTTGATTCAGAATAATTACATAATCATTCAATGCCTTGCCTCCCTTCGGTCATTTAAGAGTGTCAATTCGGAACCTGACCTATGAAGGGATTTGCAAACATAAGAATCATCGCTACAACAAGGCCGTAAATACCTGTAGACTCGGCAACCGCACAACCTAAGAGCATTGTTGAAGTAACCGTGCTTCTTGCCTCGGGCTGACGACCTACAGCCTCCGCACCCTTACCTGCCGCATAACCCTGACCGATACCCGGTCCGATACCTGCTATCATTGCAAGACCTGCGCCTATTGCTGAGCAACCGAGCACAAATGCATGGGGTTCAATACTGTAATTTTCCATAATTAAATCCTCCTGTTTACAGCCTTATTCGGCTATTTTATCTTTTATGAATGTCATGGAAAGCATGACAAAGATGACTGTTTGAATGCATCCGGCAAATACATCAAAATAGATATGCAACACAGCCGGAATACCGAAGTTTAGTATTCTCGGGAGAGAATAGACCATCGCCATAATTACCGAACCGCCCAATATATTTCCGAAAAGACGGAAACTGAGTGAAATGGGTGTGGCAAGTTCGCTTATAATATTCATAATAAACATAATGGGGATAGGCTCAAAATAGGCTTTAAAGTAGCTTCCCTTCCCCGTCTTTATTCCCATAAAATGTATGAGAGTAAAGGTGGTCATAGTAATGGCAAAGGTGGTACAAAGGTCTGCTGTGGGAGACCTGAAAGCAAGCAGACCGCAAAGATTTGAAACAAGTATCAAACAGAAAACTCCGAAAAACCAATTTCCGAAGTATGCATGTTTATCTCCCATGGTGCTCCTTACAAAGCTGTCCATCGTCTCTATAACAAGCTCCACAAAATTTTGTGAACCCTCGGGCTTTTCTTTGTAGTTTTTAAGCTTCAATCTGCAAATAAGAGCGATCAAAGTAAGTGCTCCCATTATTATCCAAGTGGTAACAACCGTTTGAGTGAGCCAAACCTCTATACCGAAAATGTTAAAAACCTTATAAACCTTAACATCAACGTCTATACCCGGGGTAACGGAGGTATCAAGCCCAACCAAATTTCCGATAAGGCTGTGAGTCTCCAAAAGATCGAGCCTCATTCACATTCCTCCTTTCCTGTGATTTCTTCTTTTTTTCTATGCCTTGCCATAAGGGCATTTGTCAGATAGGTCGACGGTTGCGGAATCAAAAGCCCTATAACAAGGCCGTAAATATTAACCTTTTTCGTTATCGCAATTGCAATAACCGCCGCAATCGTAAGAAAAAGGCGTAGAGTGTATTGCGCCCTTGTGTACAAGGCGGCAGCATCTTTATCCATATTAACCGCCTTTTTAAGTGTTCTGTCAAGCATTATGACCCTTATTACGGAAATAAAGGTACCCGACACGATTCCCAAAAGCCATTTCATGGTGTCGTGAGTAAAAAAAACACCCACCGCCGAAGCAACTACACCCAACGAAACAATGCATATAAGCAGCATCTTGCAGGTGTCGGAAATTTTAATGCTGTTCATCCTCAACCCCCTTTGAAATATTGCCGGCATTTTTCATATCTTCTTCGACACTCGTCAGAGAATATGTATCCTTCTTTTCATGAAAGGAGGCAGTCAATACATATACAGAGCGAAAGCCGGCAAAAACGCCAAGTACAATAAAAATAATCATAAAAAGCGGACCGGTCTTAAAAAAGACATCAAGCAAGTTGCCTGCAATAAGACAGGCAAAAATGGGTACAAGCATGGATATACCCAACTGTGTTATTAAAGAAAGCGCCTTGATGACCTCTTTTTTCATAAATATCCCCTTCCGTTTTCACACATCGAACTATTATAACTCATATTTACATAAAAATCTACAGTTTTTATAAAAAATGCAGTAATTTTTTTATTGTTTTTTCATTCTTGTGATTTATATGCTTAAATTCCAATTTAATGCTTGTTTTTTTTTGTAGATGTTGTATAATAATAATGTATTACTGTTCACATACAAAAACGAATAAAAATACAAAATCATTATATATATACTGTATAAAGAAGGGAAGTGTTTATAGGTATGATAACTAATATTACCGATCTTCAGCTTATTGTAAATGCTCACAGTGCCGACCCCCACGTTATTTTGGGTATGCACGAGCTTGTTCTCAATGATAAAGAATGCCTCGTTGTAAGGATATTTAACCCTCAAGCAAAGGCAGTTACGGTTATAGATGAGGCTAACAAAGCCCGTCGTTACGAAACCGAAATGGTGCACGGACATGGTTTTTTTGAATGTGTGATCCCAAAAAGAAAAACCTGGTTCAGATACAAGCTTGAAACCGATTACGGCAACGGTAATGTTGTAACACAATATGACCCGTATTCCTTCATTCCAGGCATCACCGAAGAGGACAGATATCTTTTCAATCAGGGTACACATTACCAGATATATGAAAAGCTTGGTGCAAACTTTACCGAAATAGACGGAATAAAAGGCGTGCTCTTCGGAGTATGGGCACCGAATGCAAGCAGAGTATCCGTAATAGGTTCTTTTAACAGCTGGGACGGACGAAGAAATCCCATGAGATTGTTGGGACAAAGCGGTATTTGGGAGCTTTTTATCCCCGGTTTGCAGCCTAATGACGGCTATAAATTTGAAATCAAAACTTCAAACGGAGATCTTATACAAAAATCCGACCCCTATGCAAAATTTTCGGAACTCAGACCCAGCACGACCTCTCTTTTGTTTGATATAGAAGACTATACCTGGAAAGATTCAAAGTGGTACGAGCATCTGAAAAACATAGATAAATTCAATGCTCCCATGAACATTTATGAGGTACATTTAGGCTCTTGGGACAGGGTAGAAGAAGATGACAACCGCTTTATGAGCTATCCCGAGCTTGCCAAAAAGCTCATTCCCTACGTAAAAGAAATGGGCTATACTCACATTGAGCTTCTTCCTGTTGCCGAACATCCATTTGACGGTTCATGGGGCTACCAAATAACAGGATACTATGCACCTACGAGCCGATATGGCAACCCCCGTGAATTTATGGAATTTGTAGATGCATGCCACCAAGCCGGTATAGGTGTTTTTCTTGATTGGGTACCCGCACATTTCCCCAAGGACGCAAACGGACTTGCACGCTTTGACGGTTCGGCTCTTTATGAGCACGACAACCCCATGCAAGGTGAGCACCCCGAATGGGGCACTCTTATATTTAACTACGGAAGATGCGAAGTTAAGAATTTCCTTATTGCCAATGCCCTTTTTTGGATAGAAAAGTATCACATTGACGGTTTAAGAGTGGATGCCGTAGCCTCTATGCTGTACCTGAATTATGCAAAAGAGGACGGTCAATGGATCGCAAACAAATACGGCGGAAGTGATAATATAGATGCCGTTGAGTTTTTCAAGCACCTTAATTCCGTTATGCAGCACAGGAATCCTTTCTCACATATGATGGCCGAAGAGTCCACTTCTTGGCCTAAGATCACCGATACTCCCGAAAACGGAGGCTTGGGCTTTACTCTTAAGTGGAACATGGGCTGGATGCACGATTTCCTTGAATATATGGAGAAAGACCCTATATACAGAAAATATCATCACTACAATATGACATTCGCTTCCACCTATGCTTACAGTGAAAAATTTGTGCTTGTACTCAGTCATGATGAGGTTGTACACGGAAAAAGATCCATGCTTGACAAGATGCCCGGCGACCTGTGGCAGAAGTTTGCCAATTTAAGAGCGGCATACGGTTATATGATGACTTTCCCCGGCAAAAAACTGTTGTTTATGGGCGGAGAATTCGGTCAATTTATAGAATGGAACGAAAAGAGGCCTCTTGATTGGTTCCTGCTTCAATACGATCATCATCAGCAAACTCAGGACTATGTTAAAGCTCTGAACAAATTCTACACCGCAAACAATGCCCTTTGGAGCAAAGATTTTGACTCATTCGGCTTTGAATGGATAGAAGCGGATGACAAAGAAAGAAGTTTTTACGCATACATAAGAAGAGGTTCAAGAAAAGAGGACACCCTTGTTATTCTTTGCAATTTTACACCTAACACTTATGAGGAGTTCAGGGTGGGTGTGCCTTTTGAAGGAACGTGGAAGGAAGTTTTCAACTCCGATGCCACAGCCTTCGGCGGAAGCGGCGTTGTAAATGACAGACCCGCAAAAAGCGAACCTATAGAATGGAATCGAAGAGAAAACAGTATAGCGCTCAGACTTGCTCCGCTGTCGGTAGTTATATACAGCCCCGAGTAATATTTACAGGAGTATCCTTCGGATACTCCTTTTTTATTCAAAGACCGTCCGCAGTGTTATAAAACTACCGTAAATCATACTGCATCTTCAATGCTAAAAAAAGAAAGGATAATACCATGAGAAAAAGAAACAAACAATTATTCGCTTTTTTGGCGGCACTTTTAATGATCCTTTCCCATTCACTTTTATCTGTATTTTATGCAGAACAAACAGATAAAGGAGATAAAAGTTCCGTACATTGGCAAGATTATATAGGTAAAAGGATAGGCACCATAACGGGAACGCCCCTTGAAACCATCGCCGTTGAGAATTTTAAAGGGAGTTCCATACTGTATTTTAACAACTATTCCGACCTGAGTGCGGCTCTGCTTTCGGGAAATATCGACGCTTATATAGCAGATGAAGCACAAATAAAAACGGTACACTACGAGCAGCCGCTGATCGACTATATCCCCGAACGTTTCACTTCTGCCGACTATGCCTTTGCTTTCAGAAAAAACGACCCGAAATCTGCTGCATTATGTGCGGAATTTAATGATTTTCTTGCAAAAATAAAATCCGACGGCACCCTTGCAAAAATAGAGGAAATATGGCTCGGTGTCGATGAGTCACTCAAGGTCGTGGATAAGAACGGGCTTACAGGAGAAAACGGAAGTATCAATGTTGCCACCACTTCCACCGATATGCCCTGGTCTTACATAAAAGACAATGAAAACGTAGGTTACGATATTGATCTTATCGTTCGTTTCTGCCGTGAAAAAGGCTATTCCCTTCAACTGACCGATGTGGATTTTGCGGGAAGAATCCCTGCCGTAGAATCGGGAAAATGTGATTTTTCCACCGACATGAACGTAACTGACGAAAGAAAGGAGCAAGTTCTTTTCTCTAATCCTACAGCCGGTGGTGGTGCTGTTTTGGCGGTAAAAAGTTCAGACCTTAAGAAAACAAACTCGGCTGCCGCAGCAAATCAACCTGAATTTACTTCCTTTGAAGAACTAAACGGAAAAACGATTTCTATGATAACGGGAGCGCCTTTTGAAAACCTTATTTCTTCTAAGGTGAAAAATGTAGAGGAATACACCTATTATCAAACAATGCCCGATATGGCGCTTGGTGTAAAAAGCGGAAAAACAGATGCGGGTCTTTTGAACAACGAAGTTGGAACGTTTTTGACAAACAAAGACAGTTCTCTTGCCCTCTTCCCCGAATCACTCGGAGAATCCTTCTTCGGTTTGGGCTTTGCAAAAGGAGATAAAAGAGCCATTCTTTGGCAGGAAACATACGATGCCTTCCCTCAATCGAAAAAAGATGAGCTTTGGAACAAATGGACAGGTACCGATGAAAGTGTAAAAACTATTCCCGTTCAGGATTGGCCCGGCAAAAACGGCACCGTTACGGTTGCCGCCTGTGATTCTCTTGAGCCTGCAAGCTATATGAATACAAACAAAGAGCTTATGGGGCTTGACATAGAAACCATACTTATTATTGCTAAAGAGCTGGACGTGCATGTTGATTTTATCCCTATGGATTTTTCGGCTGTTTTAGCCTCGCTTTCCGCCGGAAAAGCAGATATAATATGCGGTTCCATCATAATTTCCGATGAAAGAAAAGAAACAATGGATTTTGTGGAATATCAACCCGCCTCCTTCGTTTTCATCGTGCGAGCAGCTAATGCCTCTTCACAGGCGGTCGCTTCGGATAACTCAACGGATAAAACAGGCGATAATTTTAGCAACAACAGTGACGAAACATTTCTCGCTTCATTAAAGAACAGTTTTGAAAGAACATTCCTTCGCGAGGACAGATACAAGCTTTTTATTTCGGGTATAGTTACTACCCTGCTTATTACGGTTTTCTCCATTATTTTTGGCACAATTCTCGGTTTTCTTGCATTTATGACGTGCCGAAAGGGAAACAAAGCTGCAAATGCCGTAGCAGGATTCTTCACCTGGCTTATAGGTGGTATGCCCGTAGTCGTTTTGCTTATGATACTTTACTATATCATATTTGCAAAATCTCAAATTCCCGGTTCTGCCGTATCCGTTATAGCCTTTACTCTGGTTTTTGGTTCTTCCGTATTTGCAATGGTGAAATCCGGAGTAGGTGCTGTTGACAAAGGACAAACAGAAGCGGCGCTTTCTTTGGGTTATGGAGATATACAATCATTTTTCCGAATAATTTTGCCTCAGGCAATGCCCCACTTTTTACCGCAATACAAGGCGGAAATCGTTGCATTGATAAAAGCAACGGCTGTTGTGGGATACATAGCCGTACAAGATCTTACCAAAATGGGAGATATAATAAGAGGCAGAACATACGAGGCGTTTTTTCCTCTCATAGCCGTAGCGATAATATACTTTGTTCTTGCGGGCATTCTTACATCAATTGTGAGAAAAATCGAAGTAAAAATCGATTCCAAAAAAAGGAACAGAGAGAGCATTTTGAAAGGAGTGAACACCGATGATCGAGCTTAAAAATATAACAAAGCAATACCGAGGGGTTACTCCCCTTAAAGACATATCCGTCACCATAAACAAAGGTGATGTGATTTCGGTAATAGGCCCCTCCGGAACCGGTAAATCCACTCTTATCCGTTGCATCAATCTGCTTGAGCGACCCACCTCGGGACAAATAATTTTTAACGGAGAGGATATAACAGCAAAGGGATACGATGTAAAAAAAGCAAGACAAAAAATGGGCATGGTGTTTCAGTCTTTCAATTTATTCGGACATCTCACCGTAATTGAAAATGTAATGCTTGCACCCATGGATCTTCTCGGAAAAACAAAACAAGATGCTTACCGCAAGGGGATGGAGCTTCTCCACTCGGTGGGCGTTGCCGATAAAGCACTTTCCTACCCCGATGAACTGTCCGGCGGACAAAAACAAAGAGTTGCCATAGCACGTACCCTTGCAATGGATCCCGAACTTATTTTACTTGATGAGCCGACAAGTGCGTTGGACCCCACAATGGTGGCAGAGGTTCAATCAGTAATAAAAGATTTGGCAAGCAGCGGAAAAACAATGATAATAGTCACTCATGAAATGAATTTTGCAAAAGCTATATCAAACCGTGTTTTTTATCTGGACGAAGGTGGTATTTACGAAGAGGGAACTCCGGAGGAAATATTTGACGATCCCAAAAAAGATAATACTCGCCGTTTTATAAAACAACTTAAAGTATTTGAGACATTTATAGACAGCCGAGATTATGACTTTATCGGTTTTAACTCGCAACTTGACCTCTATCTTGTGCAAAACAATGTTCCCGCGGAATGCAAGTATCGCATAAAGCTCGCCATAGAAGAACTTGTTCAACAGATAATTTTACCCAAAATGTCCGTGCCTTGTATACGACTTAGGGTTGAATATTCCATGAAAGACGGGCAAAGCATAATTACCGTGACCTACAAGGGAAATAAGTTTGATATTTCGGATACCGAAAATACAATTTCTCTGAAAATATTAAAAAGCACGGCAGAAGATATTATCTATGATTACGATGCTGCTGCGGAAATTTCCAACAAGGTCACAGTAAAAATAAAAGCAAACTAAACAACGGAGTATCTTATAAAAAAGCAAACGGAGGCATTTCGCCTCCGTTTTTTATGCGGCAAAAATGCAGAACGCTCCGTCCGCGCCAAATTTTCCGCTTACATTTATTTGTGTATAACCTGTGTAATTGTAAAAACCTGAAATTTGTTCGGCTCCGCTTATGGGGTAGCCCTCCGTTTTAAAAGTATAGCTCGATTTTCCGTCGGATATTTTAAGTCTTATAAGATTTGAAAGTTCCTCTTGATTATGAACTATAAGCCCGTTTCTCACAAAATAATTGCATTTGGTTGATGTGCACTCGGGAAGTCCCTCCGATACAATTTTATGTGTTTTTTGTATTTCCTCATCGGTCACATTAAAATAATCGTAGTGCTGCATAAGCATATTATCCGGCACAGGATCGTCACTTGTTACATCCACATGATAATAATCTCCGTTTATTTTCACCATATTCCATGCATGCGGCTGTCCGTCAAGTTCACCTTCCACAATTTTGCAGGGAATGCCGCACATTATGCACATTATTCTGAATGCATCCGCATATGCCTGGCATACGGCAAAGCCGTCATTTACAAGCCCCACTACCGAATGCACCCTTTCACCGTCGGTATTTTGGGCATATCTGAAAGATGTGGTAATATAGTTATGTATCAACAACTCTCTTGCATAGGCATAATTGTATTGTTTTTTTATTTCTTCGGACATATCCCTGAGAGTATTTAATGTGCTTATTTCCTCTTCATTCAAAGCTCCCATCACCTGCGGATTTATAGTTGCGGCAAGAAGCTTGAAATCGGAGCTGTATTTAAATTTGTAAGTGATCTCGGCAAAACCCACAAAACTTTGCCCTTTCGATTCCATAGCTATTCCGTAGGGAAGTGAAGCAATGTTGTATTTGTTTTCACTATATCCTCTTATATCCACCGTTATTTCGGGCATGAGAGTATAGACCGCATTGTCCATTATTTTTCTCCACTGTTCGGGAGTTGATGCCGTCTTCATTTCATCCTCACTCATAGGAATAAATTGAGTGGTCTCCTCGGTCATTTCATCTTCTGCAAACTGTTTTTCGGTGGTTTCTTCATTTGTGAGCATCTTGTAAAGAGCTATGGGCGAAAAAGGCAAAAGCTTAAAGAACACAAGGGAAAATATTATAATAATAATTACGATATTTCTAAAAATTTTTTTCATTTTAATTATAAGGAATCATTGATTAATTACTCAGTGGTTCCATAGTACAGTGTCACATCGTAGGTACCCGGAGTTCCGTATTCGCCAAACAAATAGGCTCCTCCGTAAAAATTTTCGGGAAATGCGCTTTTTAGCTGAGCATCCGACCATATTACATACCGATCCGTTGTTTTGAATGTTAGGTAGAGCTTTTTTGAAGCTACAGCATCCCCTATTATTCTTTCAAGATCCTCATAGCTGTTTACAACAAGCCCGGAAACGTTGTAATAATTGTATTTACTGCCCGTTGCGATTGCCGTTCCATTATCGGGAGTGTGAGTTTTTCTTATTTCTTCTTCGGAAACATTAAAGGAAGAATATCTTATCCTACCGTCGGCATCGGGAATCGGATCGTCATTTGTAACATCCACATGATAATATTCTCCATCAAGTATCACTTGATTCCACATGTGATCCACCCCGTCATATATTCCCGTAACAATGGTGCACGGCACATCACAAAGCCTGCACATGATATAGAAAAGTGTGGCATACGCCTCACAAACTCCCTCTTTATACAATACCAACTTTGAAACGGTGTGATCGTAAAGTGTTATCTCTCCTTCTGTATAAGAAAAGGATGATACAATTTTATCGTGAATTGCTTTTTCTCGTTCGTAGATCCCGCCGTAGTTTTCCTTGATTTGGCCGCATACGGAAAGAATTTTATCGTAGACCGCCCTCTCTTCATACGTCAGCTTACTTACGGGAGCATAACCCTCGCATACCCTCAGCAATCGAAAATTGCTGTTATATTTAAAATAATATGTAATTAAGGCAT
>DFJD01000032.1:5354-8275 GCA_002372875.1 Clostridiales bacterium UBA3680 | reverse complement strand
TCATACAAATCTTCTTTAAAATCGATTATTTTTACCTTTACGGAGTCCTTAAGAGCATACATTGAGTTTTTAATAAATGTCTGCCACTGCTGTTGATTTGAAATTTCTACCGTCTCTTCATCAGCTGTGTAGGTGCTTCCCCTTACGGCTGAGGCTCCGTTGTAGAGTGCCTTTACTATGGTATCAACACTGTCGGCATATACAAATTGAGTGCTTACACATACACACAGTATGCCGCACAAAAAAGATTTTAATATTTTCATTTCAGTAGTTCCACCTCTTTTGGTGTAAGCAGACGGCTTTGTCCGGGCAAAAGGTTTTCATCGAGCTTCAATTGTCCAAAGGCTGTTCTCTTTAAATACTCCACTTCACAGCCTACAGCCCTTACCATTCTTTTCACTTGATGATATTTCCCCTCGTGTATGGTAACATAAGCCTCGTTTTCGGATATTATCTCAAGAATTGCCTGCCTGCAAGTAAAGTCTTTGAGTTTTATTCCTTCTTTGAACAGAGAGACCGCATTTTCGGGCATTGTCCCCGAAAACTTAAAATAATACTTTTTATCTACATGCTTTTTGGGAGAAAGAAGCTTATGTGCAAGCTCTCCGTCGTTTGTTATTATAAGCAGTCCTTCGGTGTCTTTATCAAGCCTGCCCACCGGAAAAAGCCCCCTTTTGGGCACCTGTTCAATAAGGTCAATAACGGTCTTTTCCTTGTCGGTAACGGCGGATATCGTTCCCATAGGCTTATTTAGCATAATATAAACATATTTACTGTAAAGAGCCCTTTTACCCGAGAAAAATATTTCATCCTTCTCCGAAACCGAAAAGCCGCAATCTGTAACAACCTTTCCGTTTACCGTTACAAGCTTTGCTTTAACAGCCGATTTAACCTCCGTTCTGGTTCCGAAGGCACATTCACATAAAAATTTATCCAATCTCATTTTAAAAAAATATATACAAATCCTTTTGTTTTTGATATAATATAAACGGTCATATTATAGTATTATATAAGACCGAATTTAATTTGTCAAAAAAATTATTGACACGGAGGTTAAATTTAAAATGGCTATCGTAGAAGAAGGCATCATTAAGGAAAATGACGGAACCTTAAGCTTTGGAGATTACAAAAGAGAGGACAAGCTGAAGGTTGAAAATTTTGAGTCTGAGGGAGATATCTACAAGGTAAGGACCCATAAAGACGTTACAAGACTTTCCAAAAACTCCGGACTTTTGCTTGAAACGGTTCCGGGTGCGACCGTTCATTCCCTTAAAGTAGAAAGTAAGCTTACAAGCTTTGATATAGAAGGAAACGGAAGCACACAAATCACAATTGAACTTGAAAATGATTCCAATTATGCAATATATGTGGATGATGTGGAAATCGGTCATATAAAGAGCAACTTTTCGGGAAAGGTAAGCTTTTCCGTGGAGCTGAGTGAAAACAGTCAGCATGTTGCCGTAAAGAAGCTGTAATATGGCTAAAACTAAGACAAAATATGTCTGTCAGGAGTGCGGCTACTCCACAAACAAATGGCTTGGAAGATGCCCCGATTGCGGGGCATTTTCCACTTTTGCCGAAGAAGCGGAAGTTGTCAGATCCTCCGGCAGATACACGGGCATTACCTCTGCTGCCCCTCTTAAACTCTCTCAGGTAACAAGCAAAGAACAAAGCCGAACAAAAACCGGTATAGGAGAGCTTGACAGAGTTTTAGGCGGTGGCTTTGTGCAAGGTTCACTTACTCTTGTGGGAGGTGACCCCGGCATAGGAAAATCAACCCTTTTGCTTCAGGTTTGCAAAGGCTTGGGCGAAAGGCAAAAAAATATACTCTACATTTCCGGTGAAGAAAGTGTGCAGCAAATAAAAATGCGTGCCGAAAGACTGGATATAGATACAGATTATCTTTCCCTTCTTTCCGAGACCGATTTGGGTATAATAGAAAAGGTAATAAGTGCCACCGAACCCGATTATGTTATAATAGACTCCATACAAACAATGTTTATAGACGAAATTGCCTCAGCCCCGGGATCGGTATCGCAGGTAAGAGAGGCAACTTCAAGACTTATGCACATAGGCAAGGGAAAGGGTATCTCTATTATAATCGTAGGGCATGTAACAAAAGACGGCTCCATAGCAGGTCCGCGAATACTTGAACATATGGTGGACACAGTACTGTATTTTGAAGGAGATAAGCGAGCCTCATACAGGATACTTCGTTCGGTAAAAAATCGTTTCGGCTCCAATGAGATGGGAGTTTTTGAAATGACCGGAAAGGGTCTTAAGCAGATACTTAATCCTTCGGAATTTATGCTTGCCGGAAGGCCAAAAAACGTAAGCGGCTCCGTTGTTACCTGTTGTATAGAGGGCACAACTCCTCTTTTGATAGAGGTTCAGGCTCTTATGAGTTACACAAGCTTCAATATGCCCCGAAGAATGGCAACGGGAATAGATTACAACAGAGTAATACTGCTGATCGCCGTGCTTGAAAAAAGAGCGGGACTTCAGCTTGCAAACTACGACAGCTATGTCAATCTCACAGGTGGTATAAAAATAACCGAGCCCTCCCTTGATGCGGCTGTTACAGTAGCGATAGCTTCCTCTTTTAAAGACACACCCGTGGAAGATGGCACCATCATTTTCGGAGAGATAGGTCTTACCGGAGAAATACGCGCCGTTTCCATGACCACGAAAAGAGTAAGCGAGGCCGCAAAGCTCGGCTTCAAAAGGTGTATTATCCCCTCCGCCTCTGAAAAAGAAGTTTCGGGAATAAAAAACATCGAAATAATCGGTGTATCAAATATAAAAGAACTTATAAATGCTGCTCTCAGACCGATAAAAAAAGCAAAAGAATCATAAAATGTTTAACCGCTCACATGCGGACTTTAATTATTCGCTTTCTTAAGGAACCACTGATTAATTAA
>DFJD01000032.1:0-5194 GCA_002372875.1 Clostridiales bacterium UBA3680 | reverse complement strand
ATTAATCAGTGTTTCCTTAAAAACAGACCGACATTTTTCCTGTTTAAGGGTGGAATGCGGAGCAGTAGTGTTTTTTCATATTATCATACCAATTATAAAGGACTTTTTCGCCGTTTTCGAAAAAGTCCTTTATTTATGTGAATCTGTTTATCACACCTTTCTACTAATCTGTTTTCTTTCACACATTTATCACTTCTACCTTTCAAAATCCAAGATAAACCACTTTTCATTGAGTCGTCACTACAATAAAAATACCGTTCATCGCAGTTTTGATATAGTTAAGCCGCTATATAAAATTAAATTTTCATTTATTATTCAAATAGCAAAAAGATTGACAAAAAAAAAACAATTGGTATAATATCAGCACAAACAAACAATATGTACAATAGCTATTGTATAATGCTATTGTTTTAATGAAAGGAGAAGGTTACTATGAGTAAGAAAAATATTAATAATTTTAGTATCACCCCAGAACAAGGAAAAAAAATTTTTGATGTGTTAATGATATTGATACAATTTGCTAAAGAAATTCGGGATAAAAAAAAGGCGAAATAAGTTATACATTTCTCTTATCCCGACTATTCTTTCTATAAAACACAACAACATGTAATTAAATTTTGAAGGAAAAGACTTACTTTCATTATGTTAAAACTATTAGAAAAACAGATATTTAAAAGGAGTTGATTTTATGTATGAATTAACTCAGGAATTTGATGATATATTAGACCAAGAAGATGAGATATCATTATGGCAATCCGGATATGACCATGAAGACGGTGATGATGACGATAATTGGATTGTTCCGTACTAAAAAAGCTGTAAAATAACCGATTTTGACATGTTTCCGGAATACTTAACACATCAATTTATGAACATGCTACGCATATGGATGCTTCTCTGTATTTTACAGGTAGCATCCATTTTGTTTTTGTCCGAATCCTTTTATTATAAAAATCTATGTATCAATAAATCGCTTTCGAGAAATTCTCGAATAAAGTATATTCTTTTTCGTACATGTAGTACATTCTAATTATTCGTTAGCATATTTGGTTAATATTACATAATACGTCAAATCCCATGCAGACGGACTGTTTTGCTACACAAAATAGTCACTACATAGCTTCCGGCTATACCCTCGGGTCTTTTCCTTGTCTTCAAAAACATTATCTCAAATCTGATTCAAGTGAATTACTCGGTGTTTCCTTAAATTTTATCTTGTAAATGCCCTTAGTTTGATATATAATGTAATTTGTGATTTTATGATTACGATACAAGGGGTGAATTTATGTTTGATAACGGAAAGCTTTGGATCGCCAAAGGAGATGACCCGCTTTACATATTGCCGAAAATGGCAAACAGACACGGACTTATTGCCGGAGCAAGCGGTACCGGTAAAACAATTTCTCTTAAGGTGCTTGCGGAATCCTTCTCGGATTGCGGAGTTCCCGTTTTTCTTGCCGATGTAAAGGGTGATCTTTCGGGAATGCTCTCTCCGGGTGAGGAAACGGAAATAATAAAAAAAAGAGTGGCAGAATTTCCCATTGAAAACTGGACTTACAAAACTTTTCCCACTCGTTTTTGGGACGTTTTCGGTAAAAACGGCATTCCGGTAAGAACTACCGTTTCGGAAATGGGTCCCCTTCTTTTATCAAGACTGCTGAATCTGACACAGGTACAAGAAGGTGTTTTGAATGTGGTATTCAGAGTTGCCGATGACAAAAAACTTCTTTTGACAGACCTTAAAGATCTGCGGTCAATGCTTGAATACTGTGCCGAAAACAGGAACGATATATCCGCAAAATACGGCAATGTATCCGTACAAAGCATAGGTGCCATACAAAGAGGTCTGCTTACCTTGGAAAATGAGGGTGCGACCGACTTTTTCGGTGAACCTTCGGTAAGCATAAAAGACTGGATGTGCTATGATAGCAACTCAAGAGGGTATATAAACATACTTAATGCCACGGAGCTGATACATTCACCCAAGCTCTACGCAATGTTTATGCTTTGGCTCCTTTCCTCCCTTTTTGAAACGCTTCCCGAGCTTGGCGACCCCGAAAAACCGATACTTGTTTTCTTCTTTGACGAGGCTCATCTTCTTTTTACGGATATGCCGAAGGAACTCAAACAGAAGATAATACAGGTAATAAAACTTATCCGTTCAAAGGGTGTGGGCGTGTATTTTATATCACAAAGTCCTTCGGATATCCCCGATGATGTTTTATCTCAACTCGGAAACAGGATACAGCACGGATTAAGGGCCTATACACCTGCCGAACAGAAGGCAGTAAGAGCCGCCGCTTCGGCATTCAGAGCAAATCCCGCCTTCAAATGCGAAGATGTTATAACACAGCTTGCAACCGGCGAAGCCCTTGTTTCATTTCTCGGGGAAGACGGCTCCCCTTCCATGGTACAAAGAGCATTTATTCTTCCACCTCAATCGCTTATGGGACCCGGAGATGCTCTTTCCGTATCAAATGCGATAAACGGAGATTATATGTATTCAAAATACGGCACAGCCGTTGACGGAATATCCGCTTACGAGGTGCTAAACCAATTATCTGCCGCCAACGAAGAAATCCAAAGGCAACAGCAGGAGCGGGAAGCACTTGAAAAGCAGGCTGCCCTTGAAGAAAAGCTTGCCCAAAAAGAAAAGCTCCAAAAAGAAAAAGAAGCCGAAAAAGAAAGACTCAGGCTTGAACGAGAAAAAGAAAGACAAAGCAACAAAATCAAAAATGAAGTGGGAAGAGTTGCAACTTCTGCCGCCAGAACAGGTATAAACACAATAATAAGAGGAATACTCAAAAATTTTATAAAATAAGGAAGAAAAAAATGGATAACGAAAATCTTAACAACGGTTTTAACACCGACGACAAATTTCAAACCGATCCAAATAAATTTGACATGAATTATAAAGCTTCTGCCGAGCAATATACCGCTCAGCAAAACTCTATAGATCAATTCGGTGCAAGCAACACGAATCTGCCGAATACAACAACCGAGCCTAATCAATCTCCCTTTAACCCGGAGGGCTCCGTTACAAATAATGCTCCATACGGTTATAACATTCCCGCAGGAGATTATAACCCTTATTATGCTCCCGAAGAGCCTAAATTCGGCTGGAATTGGGGTGCTTTCATGTTTAATGCATTATGGGGAATAGGAAACAACGCTTATCTTGCTTTGATATGCTTTATTCCTTATATCGGCATTATATGGAGCTTTGTATGCGGTGCAAGCGGAAACAAATGGGCATGGGAGAGCGGCCGTTTCAGAAACGCCGCGGAATTCAACGCAGCTCAAGCAACCTGGAACAAAGCGGGCTTTGTGGCATTTATTGTTACTTGTATTGTTTTCGTAATATACGCAATCGTTATCGCTGTAGCTTTAGCGGGATATTTTAAATAAAATGAGAACAGTTATACTTACCATACTGATTTTGAATATAACAGTTATCGCCGCATTTGCTTCGGAAAGCATTGAAAGTGCGGATTATTCGGACAACCTGCTGAATGTTCAAACAACAGGTGACAGCGAAAGAGTCACTGTGTGCCTTAAAAGCCTTTATTCGGATAAAGTCCTCTATTTTAATCAGTTTGACGACCTTCAAAAAGGCGAAAGAGCACTTTCTCTTCTCGTTAATGAAAACAGAGACGATTATACTTATTATATGCTGCTTTTATCGGGCGATAATTTTAGTGAGCCCATGAAATTCATCATTTCCCCAAAATATACATATATACCCGGAGATGTGGATGAAAACGGTTATGTTGACGCAAGGGATGCAACATTGACAATGCAGTATTTTTTAAACAACAGCTTCCCTTTCACAAAAGGTCAGTTCCTTGCTTCCGATGTTGATGCAGACGGAAAAATAACCGAAAACGATTATCACCTTATATTTGAAAAAGCACTAAGGGCAGACAAAAATTTGCCCGATATATCTTGAAGCTGTTAGGCAGTGCATTTATCATTGCCTCACTTGCGTTTGCACTGCTTTTTACTCTTTCACTTTTTAAAGAGCCGAGAAGATTCAGAAACTGCATATACATTGTTCTTATAATAAACACTCTTTTATGCGGTTTCTATTGCATAAACGAAGATATATTTGATATAAAAATATATTTTGTGGTAATATTTTCCGTAATAATGCCCTTTTTGGCGTTTATTGCTTCGGCTTTGTTCATACTTGCCGGAGTAATTGCCGTCAAAAGAGAAGGAAAGACTCTTGCAAATGCACTCGGAATAATAGTCGGGCTCGGCTTTATGCTCTTAACCGTCAATTATATCCTTTTGGGAATCGGTACCGTAGGAAAGCTGAACATATTGTTTGCTTTACTTGCCCTTCCCTTTATATTTACATTTTTCGGGCTTTTTATATACTCGCAGATATATCTTTTTATGCCCAAATCCGTAAAAAAATGTAAATATATAATAGTTTGCGGCTCGGGACTTATAGGAGGAATAAAAGTGCCTCCACTTCTTGCCGCAAGGATAGACACGGGCGCTAAGGTATGGCTTAAAACAAACAAGAAGGCAGTTATAATTCTTTCAGGTGGACAGGGAAGTGACGAAAAACTCCCCGAAGGACTTGCCATGAAGAATTATCTTATTGAAAGAGGTATTCCCGAGAGCTGTTTGAGGCTTGAAGATAAATCAAAAAACACATATGAAAACATTAAGTTTTCAAAAAGGATAATAGACCGAGAAGCTCCGAACTGTGATAAAGTTATTTTTGTAACCAATAATTATCACGTTTTCCGCACGGGATTATTTGCAAAAGAACTTGGCTTAAAAGCCGGAGGTGTAGGCTGTCACACAGCTCTTTATTATCGTCCCGGTGCATTTATACGAGAATATATTGCCATATTGCAACATTACAAATCATATTTTATTGTTTTCGGAGTAATTTGGCTTGCCATTTCTTTATGGATCTCTTTTAGATTCTTTTAAAAAAACGACCGATGCCTCACCACAGCTTTATCGCCGTAGTGTTTTCGTTATCGGCGGTTCATTACGGATACTCATTTAAGGAGAAGATTATGTTTATAAAAAAATTGCACACTCCCGAGGGCGCAAAGGATTATTTGCCCGATGAGATGATGCTCAAAAAAGATACGGAAAAAAAGATAGAAAAGCTATTTGAACGCTATGGCTACAGCATGGTCAAAGCTCCGGTGGTGGAATTTTACGA
>DFJD01000084.1:11456-14372 GCA_002372875.1 Clostridiales bacterium UBA3680 | reverse complement strand
TAACAGGGGCTGAGCCTGTTTTGACGGAAATGCAGCTTGAAAGTGCAAAGGTTACCGACAGTACGAAGAAAAAGCCGGATCTGCTTGATGTTATGGCGATCCTTGAGATTGCAAGTAAGGAACCACTGATTAATTAATCATTCGCATATTTGGCTAATGTTCCCGCATACTGTGTCAAAGCCCCTCAACATAGCTTCCGGCTATGCCCCCGGGTCTTTTCCTTGTCTGCGAAAACATTACCTCAAATCTGCTTCAAGTGAATTAATCAGCGCTTCCATAGCATATGGAAATACCGATTGATTTCCATAGCGGTCAAATATTGGAGGATAAAATGAATAATAATAACGGATGGCGTTCCAATCGCTGGATAAGAGCGGTAATACCTGCACTTTTACTTCATTGCAGTGTTGGTACCGTATATTGTTGGTCAATTTTTTGTCAGGAAATTGCGGATTATATAGGATTTAATAAATCCGCCGTAGAGTGGGCATTCAGCTTTGCAATATTCTTTTTGGGTATGTCTGCGGCATTTTTGGGAAATGTTGTTGAGAAAGATATACACAAATCTTCATTGATAGCGGCAATATGTTTTGCTCTCGGAATGGCCGGAACAGGCTTTTTTATTTATTACGGAGGCGTTCACAAGGGTAATATCCTTGCTCTTATCGGAATCTATGTTTGTTACGGATTTATAATGGGAGTAGGCTTGGGTACAGGTTACTTATCTCCCGTCAAAACATTAATGCTCTGGTTCCCCGACAATAAAGGTCTTGCAACCGGACTTGCCGTTGCAGGCTTTGGTGCGGCAAAAGCTATTGCAAGTCCCGCAATGCAAAAAATGCTCGAAGCATTCGGCGAAAGCGGCATCTATAAAATGTTTTTGATACTCGCCGTAGTTTACTTCTTTATGATGTTCGCAGGACATCTCCTTTTGAAAAAACCCGATGGTTGGCATGAGCCTTCATCGGATGAGAAGAAGCCCGGAATTATTGAGGTTATCAAAACAAAACCCATTAAGAATTATGTCGGTATATGGCTTATGTTTTATATAAACATTACCTGTGGTCTTGCACTTATTTCTCAGGAAAAGCCTATTGTTAAATGTATCGGTCTTGCGGCATCAGCAGGTATAATATCCACTGTTTCCGCTATATTCAATGCCGGAGGCAGACTTGGTTTTTCAGCTTGGGCAGATAAATTTAAAGACAGAAACACAATATACAAGATCATCTTTTCACTTTCAATCGTTTCGACTCTCCTTGTAATTTTATCGGGCGCGATCAGAAACGGTTCCGGAAATGCAATACTCGTATTTCTTGTATTAGCTTTAATATTCATAGTTAATGCCGGTTATGGCGGAGGATTTTCAAATGTTCCTACTTTACTGTCAGACCATTACGGTATGGGAAGTATTTCCGCAATACACGGTATAACCTTGTCAGCGTGGGCATTTGCAGGCTTAACGGGAAATCAAATGGCAACATGGATAGTAAATCATACGGGAGAATTTATAAAAATAGGCGAAAACAGTGTTAATCCCACAGGTTATCAAAACGTACTGTATGCAACGATCGTATTGTACATTATAGCATTGTTTTTATGTATATTCTTTGTAAAGCCCGCTAAAAAAGAGAATAAATAAGTTCCATTATACTATTGGGCAGCTAAAAAAGGAGGTGTAAAAAAAACAAGTTTTTTACACCCCCTTTTTTAACAACTATGTTTTCTTTCAAATATTGCAGACTCCGTCTGCTCCTCAGCGAAAATATGATTTTCGCCTGCGGATCAAAGTCTGCGATGCTAATATTGCTATGTCATTAATTATTTACAGCTTGGGAATGTGTTTTTCATTCCCTTTTTTAATGCAAACTAACCGAAAAGATGAGGTTATGTTTGGGTGCAAAAGCAGTCGGTTTTGGGGAACGACTCATAAGCCGATTAAATATCGTCAACCTAACATGCAGCAAAGAATTTCACAATCATTAAAATTTATAACTACTTTTACAAGCTTCCACACTTTTTGCAAAAAGAGGATTACCTGAAAAAACAGGCATTTGCATGATTTGACAGATATTCTTAATTTTATCTTCTTCTGTAATTTCGGGAAATTTGCTTTCGGTAGATATTACTGCCGATTTTAGTCTTTTAAGTATGCTTATGGCTTTTTCGGTAGCAGAATTAAACTTTTCTTTATCATATACATCGTCCCAAGCAGGGCAACAAAAATTTATTCTCTTTATATTCTGCAGTTTATTTATGCTTTCAATGCTTTGCTCATAATTTACAAAAATAGGTATATCATTTTCACACGGTATGGCATCGCCCGTAAAAACGGTTTCACCATTAAGAATATATGACATAGAGCCATGAGAATGACCTTTTGTGTACAATGATCGTATCTCAATATCATCTTCTAATTTTATTACAGTCCCCTCATTAAGCTGATCGTTTACTGTTACAGGCTCGGAGGCAAGTTTAAAAAAGTTTGGTATAGGTCGCTGTTCATACTGCAGGTTTATATTCTCTATCCACTCGATTTCATCGGCAGGCGCATAAACCTTGCAGTTGCTTATTCTTTGTATTTCCGCTGCCGAGCCTATATGGTCGGGGTGAGAATGAGTAAGAAATAAGCCCCTTATTTCGTTTATATCCCTGCCGATACTTTTCATATATGCGGATATTATTTCCTGCGCACCAACAACTCCGCTGTCTATAAGATAGCAGCTTTTACCCGTTATCAGATAAATATTAACGTACCGTTTTATTTCCGGAGTTACCCAAAATTCATTACAAATAAGATGTACAGTTTCGCCAATTTGCATATTACACACCTCTAGTCAATGATATTCGTATTCCGCAGAAATAAATTTCTGCTACATACTCATAACCAACGGAATTGCAAGCAATTCCAAATTC
>DFJD01000084.1:7715-11392 GCA_002372875.1 Clostridiales bacterium UBA3680 | reverse complement strand
GCTTGGACTCCCACTGAATTTTAAGTAAGCACCCCGCTTTAGAAGCGGGGGACTTCCTTAGTTTGTTCAATTATAAACGCATTTCCTTCAACGGAATTTTTCCGTAAAACGGATATCTTTTTGTATTCTTCCGATGAAAAGCATTTTTCAAGCTGTTCCCTTGTGTCAAATTCTATAATGATTATTCGTTTCGGACATTTATCCGAGCAGAACGGCGTTATTCTTTCGGAACGCACAATATATCTTCCATGATATTTGGCAACTATCGGTGCAACTTTTTCAATATATTCAGAATAATCTCCCTTTTCGCCGTCATAATAAGTTGCTGCAACAAAAAATACCATAAGTCCCCCTTTTATGCAAGTGCTTACTTGCATATTCGATAAAAAGAAAAGGCACAAAAGTACCGTTCCTTTTATACACATATTCCGTTAATAAAATGCTTCACACTGTTTTCAATGTATTCCTTTGATCCGAGCGCCGTCAAATCATCATCAAACGACGCTTTGAAAAACACATACCCAAAATTGATCGCAAGAAAAGCAACTGCAAGACTCTCAATATCATTAGAATGTATTTTACCTTGATTTTGCATATCGGTAAAATAGCCAACCAGAACTTTTTTGAATATGTCGGGAATCTCACGTATACCGTCTCTCGTTATGTCATATAAATCGGGAGAACGCAGTCCAAGCGAAATCCTGACCATTTTGGGAGTGACTTTTTTTGCATAGATCTCGGCAAAAGAACAGAGGTCTCTGAACAGATCACCCGTGTATTCAAAATCACTTTCTTTAATATTGGGATTCCATGCGGGCAAAGCCATGGCTTTTTTTATAATGTCTTTTTTCCCGTTAAATTTTCGGAAAATCGTACATTCATTCACACCCGCCCTTTTTGCAATATCCTTTGTGGTAGTGGCGGTATAACCTTTTTCCATTATTAATGTCATTGCCGAATTAAGGATCTTAAGCTGTGTTTCATCATACATAATATTACTCCTTGCAAGTAATCACTTGCATTATAATATATGCTTACAAAAATGTCAAGGGGGTGTAAAAAAACTCTAAAAAAAAATCGCTGTAGGCATAGCGCCAACAGCGATTTTTTGGTATAATGTTTTTATGAAAGCCAACAAATATACCGATTGTTATTATACAACACGTCAGCTGAAATTACCACTGGAAATTGAAATAATTATCGATCATAGAAAAATAAGAGTTCCACTTCTCACGAGGCAGAACTATATTTTTTTAGGGCTGTTTTTTTACACTCCCTTTTATTTTTTTATTTTTTAACCGTAATCCCGCTGTAATCTCTTTAAAAACAATTCGGCTATAGGTGAGAACACCTGATACTTTTTCCAAATGATATACATATTCGTTTCAAGTGTAGGCTTGATCGGTCGAAAACACAGTCCGCTAATATCACTTGTGTCAATTAAATGCTCAAATGTCAGCAGATAACCAAGCCCTTCTTTTACAAATATTGAGCCGTTGTAAGAAAGATTTACAGTGCCCGCAATATTCAGTTTATCCGTATTATCACCGCACCAACGCGGAAAATCCGCACGGATAGACTGTTCGGAACAAAAAAGCGGTAACCCGTACAGATCGTCAATGGTAATATACTCCTTTTTGGCAAGCTGACAGTCACGTAACATAACAAGCCCCCATTTGTCACTTTCGGGTACCGATAAATAGTTGTACTTTGAAAGATTCGGTGGCTCAACTATCACCGCAAGGTCAAGTATACCTCGGTCAAGCCGTTCGGTCACAGGCTCGGTATCTCCACTGAAAATACGGAAAACAGAATACGGATATTCCTCTTTGAATGCTTTGATACTTCGCGCCAAATACTTTATAAGATAACTTTCGGCACAACCTATGGCTATCTCTCCTCCGACAATATTATTAAGGCGGCTAAACTCCATTGCGGTCTTGTCAACCATAGCAATTATATCCTCGGCTCGCTTTCTCAAGAGCATTCCCTCATCATTCAAAATCATATTTTTATTTGTGCGAATAAAAAGTTCATGACCGAGTTCTTTTTCAAGCTTCTTTATTTCTTTGGACAAGGATGGCTGTGATATATGAAGCCGCTGTGCCGCTCTTGTCATATTTTCCTCTCTTGCTATCGCAAGAAAATAACGTAAAATCCTTATTTCCATAATATACCTCCGATATTTATGTTTCAATTATACTCGGCTTTGGTATTCTCGTCAAGAATATCAAACAATTCAAAATAGATATTTTACATTTCAAAAAAACCATGCTATATTAAGAAAAAGAAAAAAGGAGGTAGGAACATGGCAAACGCAGCCGATAAAAAATCTGTCATTATCGAAAATCTCAGAGATATGGGATTGAATGATGAAACAATTTTTAAATGCATGACATTATTTGACGAAAAGAACTATTCGGAACTTGAAAAGTTTCTGAAAAGCTATCGACAAACACTACTTGACAACATTCACATGTATAATGACCGTATCGACTGCCTCGACTATTTTACCTATAAACACTTAAGGAACGGAGGTATTTAAAATGAAAGACGAAATACTTAATTTATCACAAGAATGGGACAAAACTTTTCCTAAGTCCGATAATGTAAACCATAAAAAAATCACCTTCCATAACCGCTACGGCATAACTTTGGCTGCCGATATGTATACACCTAAGGATGTAAGCGAAAAGCTTCCCGCAATCGCGGTATGCGGACCATTCGGTGCAGTCAAGGAACAGTGCAGCGGTCTGTATGCTCAGACACTTGCCGAACAAGGCTTCATTACCATTGCATTTGACCCTTCATTTACAGGCGAAAGCGGCGGACAACCGAGATTTATGGCTTCCCCCGACATTAACACCGAAGACTTTTTGGCAGCTGTTGACTTTCTTTCCATTCAGGATAATATCGACCCCGAGCGTATCGGTATACTCGGTATATGCGGTTGGGAAGGAATGGCAATTAATGCGGCAACACTCGACACACGTATCAAGGCAACCGTTGCATCTACAATGTACGATATGACAAGAGTTAATGCAAAGGGATACTTTGATGCAGATGACAACGAGCAAAAACGATATGCAATGAAGCAGGCACTTAACGCTCAACGCATAAAAGATTATAAATCCGGTGAGTATGAGCTTGGCGGCGGCGTTGTAGACCCTTTGCCCGAAGATGCCCCGAACTTTGTTAAAGACTACCACGCTTACTATAAAACAGAAAGAGGTTATCATCCCCGTTCCTTAAATTCTAACGGTGGTTGGAATAAAATAGGCTGTATGTCCTTTATAAATATGCCTATCTTGCGCTACAGCAACGAGATACGTTCCGCTGTTATGGTTATGCACGGCGATAAAGCACACTCCTTCTACTTTGGCAAAGATGCCTATGAAGCAATGATAAAGGATAACCCTTATTCGGAAAACAAAAAACTTCTTGTAATAGAGGGCGCTACTCATACCGATTTGTATGACGGTGGGGAAAATCACGCTATCCCCTTTGATAAACTCAAGGCCTTTTATGACGAATATCTCAAGTGATATATAAGAGCACCTCTAGGGAAACACTGATTAATTCACTTGAAGCAGATTTGAGTTAATGTTTTCGCAGACAAGGAAAAGACCCGAGGGCATAGCCATAGCTATGTTGAGGGGCTTTGACACAGTATGCGG
>DFJD01000084.1:0-7621 GCA_002372875.1 Clostridiales bacterium UBA3680 | reverse complement strand
TACAAACATGGGCTTTGACACAGTATGCGAATGATTAATTAATCAGTGCTTCCCTAAAAGCTTAATATCGAAAAGGCTTATAAAGCAATAGATTTTTATTTACAAAAAGCCATAGTCCGACCTTACATCGGAAATACTATGGCTTTGACTTCTGTATCGGTGCCGCTATTATAATTGTGCTTTTTTATTGCTTGTAAGGTGCTCCGTACATAAAGAGGAACAAGTTTACGGCATAGTTCCGAAAACGCCGATTTAATCGGCATTACGGTTAAAGCTGTTTTTCAATAGGCGTTTTAACCGATAGACCTTATATTTAAAAATATTCTTTCTGATATATGCGAAAGTTTCCTTCTCCCCTTCTTCGGCAAGTTTTGTTAATAGGTACATAAGCAGCCTTTCCGTTTCGGGATGTATCTGTCTGCGTTTTTTCCCTTTTTTGAAATAATCTATAGGGTCTGTATCTTTATAAGCAAGTCCGTTATATATTTTGCTTGCCGCCACTCTGTCACAAAACATTTCCACAACATAATTAATAGGCATTTTGACCGGTGTAAGCTTTCTGTCGCCGTCGGTAGCGTAATCTTTCCAATATTCAAAGTGGTGTTTATTTCTTCCCATATGATGTATCCATGCCGCAGAATACCCCTTGGTTTCCCTTGCAGATTCATTGGGACTTCTTTTGCCTTCCTGATAATTAATTACACTTTCAAAAAACTCCGTTGGAGAATATTTTGACATATCATGCAATAATCCTTGTATGGGTATTCCGCACCTGGCGCAATTTTTAAAAACCTCGTATTTATGTCTTGTTATTGTGGTAAAATGACCGACAATATTGTGTATCAATCTCATCTTGCACCTCTGAACCAAGGTAAACATCTGTTTACAGCTCTTTTATATTGAACAAATTCTTCTCCGCAAAGCTCTTCAAACCATTTATCTGCCGTATTTTTTATTATAATTGTCATTATAAGCCAATACAACGGCAGAAAAATCAAAAAAAACGGATTTCCCGAATAAAGTGTCAAACCGCTGAAGAAAAGTAAAGCCGAAGAATAAAGGGGATTTCGTACAAAAGAATATATACCCGTGGTCTCTATCCCATCATTTTCGGTGTTTTCATTTGCATGGAAGATCGTTGCAACAAAAAACAATATTCCCAATGCCGTCAAAAATACACCGATAATTTTAAGCAGTTCAAAACCACCTGAAAACAATAAAACTCTTTTTCCGAGAATATGAGCTGTTACGGTTAAAACTGCAAGTATTAAGGTATATATAAAAAAATATTTTCTGTAGCTTTTTTTATATTTGTTCATTTATTTTATCTCCAGATATGTTTTCATTACATCGGCTGCTATATACTCTGCACTGTCTCCATGTCCCGAATTTTCAAGCAGCACAGCAACGGCGATTTTCGGGTTTTGTGCAGGGGCAAAACAGACAAACCAACTGTGATCCTCTCCCGAAGAATTCTCCGCCGTGCCTGTTTTTCCCGCAACGGTTATATGCTGTTCACCCACATATACAGATGAACCCGAAACCGAATTATCCGGAAGAGCGGCATAAAAATCAGCTCCCGTTCCGGTTCCGTTTGAAACGCAGGCACACATAAACTTATTGATTTTTTGAGCAATTTCAGGTGTACAAACCCTTGCCTTTATTTCCGGAATAGTTTTTTGTTTTTGTATCCCGTAACAGTTGACCACTCTGTCAAGAATATACGGCTTCATCATAACTCCGTCATTTGCGACAGCCGAAGCGATCATAACCATAAACAGAGGTGTAACAAGAGTTTTTCCCTGACCTATAGCCGTTTCTGACAGTTCATTAAGCTGAGAGGTCTCATCAAGAGCAAACCTCGGTGTTTCATGGGATAAGGGGAAGTCTACAGGTGAATTGAAGCCGAAATTGTTCGCTGTCTGCATAAGCTTTGCAGAACCGATATGTTCGGCTATTGTGGCATAATAAGTATTGCAGGATTGAGCAAAGGCATTTTCCATCCTTTCGGTGCCGTGAGCATAACCTTCAAAGCATTTCATGACAGTATCTCCAAATTGCTCATATCCGTTACAGGTGTACTCAAAATCTTCGTTGTTTTCATTTGCCGAAAGAGCTGCCGCCGTGGTTATTATCTTGAAAACGGAACCCGGAGGATACAGCCCTTGAGTGGCTCTGTTTATAAGAGGAGAATCTTCTTCATTTTGAGTAAGATAATCCCAATCTTCAACTACGGTATTGCTGTCAAATGTAGGGTTTGATGCCATAGCCAAAATTCTTCCCGTATTCGGCTCCATTGCAACAACAGAGCCTTTAGCTCCGTTTAAAGCATTTGCTGCGGCACACTGCACCCTGTCATCAATGGTCAGGTAAATGTCGTTTCCCTTCACGGGTTCCTTTGTGAATATGGCACTTATCCTTTGCAACAGCTCCGCATCGATACTTTCAAGATTGAAATTGTATCCTGCTTCAACACCGCTCATTCCGTTTTCTGTGTATCCTATTACGGAGGAATAGTTGCCCTCTGTTTTATACAGTCTTTCAAATCCGTTTTCTGTTTGCTCACTGTGGGCTATTTCCGTACCGTTGTTATCGTATATGGTTCCTCTTTTTATATCCTCTGCTTTTGATGACAGCCTCGGATTCATGGGATTTAAAATATAGTTTTTAGAATCCTTCAATGTTATTTTAAGCAGATAGAATATGAGCAACAAAAACAAAAGTGTATATAGCCAAAAAACTCTTCTAATCGATTTTCTCATGTTTATTTTTCCTCTTTTTCGGCGGGATTGCCTCGTTTAAGAGCATTTCTTCTTCGCTGTCCGACTCGGTATCTTCAAATATTTCTTCTTTGTGGGTAACCTTTGACTGATTGAGCCTTACTCTGTTATCGGTTTCATCTTCGGACTTATCCTCGGTATATGAGTTATTTCTTGTAAATATCCACTGTACGACCGACATTATGGCAAACGTGATTACTATCGATGTTCCGCCGTAGCTTATAAAGGGAAGAGTTACTCCCGTCAAAGGTATAAATTTTATAACACCGCCTATTATAAGAAAGGTTTGAAAAGAGAGTAATACTGTAAGTCCCGCACAAAGCAGAGTGAGAAATCTTGAACGGCTTTCAAGAGATGCTCTCACCCCCTCAAGAAACATAAGCACGAAAAGCATGATGACTCCTATTCCGAACAACACACCCATTTCCTCACATATTGCCGCAAATATAAAGTCTCTTTCCACTACGGGTATATTTTCAGGGAAACCTTTTGTAAGACCTATCCCCATCAGTCCGTAGGTAGTAATGGCAAAAAGAGATTGGGTCACCTGATAGCCTCCGCCCGCAATATCAGACCACGGGTCAAGCCATGAGGATACTCTTACCTTTATGTGGTCGAAAAACGTATAGCCAAGTAAGGATGCTGCAGGCAGTGCAAGCATTCCGGCAAAAAGGTATAAAAATTTGCCTGTTGCAATATATACGACCACAAGAAAGGTCATAAAAAATATAAGCGCACTTCCAAGATCCTTTTGTAAAACAAGACATATTATAACAATGCCGCTTATGATCGCAGTCCGAAATATTTTTTTCAAACTCGGATTATGCGACAAAACAGAGGAAATATACAATACGTAAAGAATTTTTACTATTTCGGAAGGTTGAAAACCCACAGGCCCTACATTCAACCAGTTTTTCGAACCATATTCGCTTTTTCCGAATATAAGAGTGGCAATAAGTAAAGCCAAAGACAAGAAGACATACAATATTTTCAGCCTGTCAAGTCTTGGCAAAACATTCAACACAAAGGGAAGAACAACAAGAAGAAATACACCGACCGCACACCATATAAGTTGTTTTATTGCAAGTTCTCCGTCTAATCTGTAAAGGATGATAAGCCCTATATCAACCGCATAAAATATACAATTATAGAGCATATGAGAAGCTTCCTTGTAAACCGTTCTCAGAATGATGTCACCGATCATAATAAGAAAAAGCGATGCTGTAAAATAAGCAAGCACCTTTTGCCATTGTCCATCCAGATTTACGGTAACAAATATTATTGCTGCGGTTATATGCGTAAAATATATACTCAGCCTTTGATTTGATAATCTGTATGCAATATTAAAATCGGCCATTTCCTGCCTGGTAAGGTTTATCAAAAAGCCGTTAAGCAGGAATATAGCCATATATAAAACGAAGAGATATTTTGAAATTATTATAAATATGCTTTGCAATTAAAGAACTCCTTTGAAAAGATGACCTTGATTGCCGTCTTTTGTAAAATCGCTTTTTTTGCCTATAAAAGCAGAGTATTCCCTTATTATTCTTTTTACGGTTTCAGCCGTTTCGGTAGTAAATTCCAAGCGGTAATAACCAAAGTTATATTTTTTTATTTTTTCCGCTTTTGCCGGTACATATATAGGTGATGATGAGAGTATTTGAGCGTAACATTGCTCACAATCTCTTACCACAGGGTATTTTTCGCCCATTTTATCAACTATGTAATAATCCCCGTGTTTATCTTTAAAGGAACAAAACTTTCCGTTTTTCTTGTTTGCCTTGTAAAGACCCACAGGGCACTGATGTGTCGTCATTAAGGGAAGTCTGCCGTAGACAACAAGCTCACTTTTTCCGCCCGATAAAGGCATAAGCTCGTCAATCGTACCCTCAACGGAAAGAGTATAAGACACGGGAGAATACATTTTTTCAAGTTGTTTTATACATTCGGAATTCATTATATTGAATGTATAATCGAGTGCTGTCGGCTTTTCGGTTTTCAAATCGGTATGAGATGTAAGTAAAAGCCCGTCACAAGCACTTGCTTTGGTTACATATTCTTCAGAACCGCCTCTGATAATATGCGGAAGTGCATAAAAGATCTCAATGCCTTTTTTATGTGCCTCGGAAATATCGGTAAGAGTGTATTCGGATGTATAAATTCTCGATACGCCTTCATTTATTGCAGCTTTAAGCTGTTCGGTATTATGCACCCTTACAGAAAGCTTCGGCTCGGAATATGAATTATCCGCGATGGACTCCTCTTTTAACTCGGAAACACTTCTGTTATGACTTAAAATACTGTCTTCTATTGCTGATACGACATTTCTTTTAAGCTCTTTAAGCGAGGCTAAGGGAACAAAAATATTTTTTTCGATATCACAGGCGGTGATATTTAATATAAAGGGTGTGTTACCTGTCTGTGTAAGTTTTGAGACTATGGTTTCCGATTCAAGGGGGTTGTTTTCTGCCTTTGTAACCATTTCTCCATATACTTGCGTATTAAACTCGGGCACAATCACGGTAATCTTTTCACCTATATGTGCCTTAACCGATATATCCACCCTTCTTCTTCTTGTAAGCGTTTTGCAATTAGAGCTCAGCAGATCATTTAAAGCCTTATCAAAAGACAAATACACCTTATCTCCCTTATTGACGGATTTTTTAAGCCTTACGGTTATAAGATCTCCCGCCTTTGCATTTTCGGAAAGATAAGTTCCCGTATGCTCGGGTTTTGACCATATTTCAATTCCGTCACCGGGTATTACATTTTTTTCAAGCCTTATTGTCGCATTGTTCTTTTTGACGGAAATAACTTTTCCGATAAGTGTGCCTGTATTTTTCTGGTTAAGGCTCATCATTTCTCTTCCGGCAAAACCGTTATAATACCCACTTGTCGAAGAACCGCCTCTGTTGAATATTTGAAGAAGCGCCCTTTTATCCTCGTCGCTTACCGTACTGTTTAACCCATCATATGCCAAATCTATATACTTTCTGTAGGCTGAAACAGTTTGATATACATATTCGGGGCTTTTCATTCTTCCTTCGATTTTAAGTGAATCGACACCCAAAGAAACTATCCTGTCACATTCTTCTATCAAAGAAGCATCTTTTGGGGAAAGCAGATAACCTGAAGCAATTTTGTTTTGACCCTCATAAAATTCATAGGTCATTCTGCATGGCTGGGCGCATCTTCCTCTGTTTCCGCTTCTGCCGCCTATAAAGCTTGAAAGATAGCATCTTCCCGAATAAGATACGCATAAAGCTCCGTGAATGAACATTTCTGTTTCCACATGAGATCGTGCGCAAATTTCGGCTATTTCGTTTTCGTTGAGTTCCCTTGCAAGCACTATTCTGTCAAACCCTGCTTTTTCAAGCTTTCTTACAGCTTCGACATTATGTACCGTCATTTGTGTAGATGCCGATATTTTAAGTTCGGGACAGACCTTTTTTATTATATAAAAAAGTCCGAGATCTTGCACTATCACTCCGTAAACACCCATCAAATACAGTTCTTTCACAAAAGAAACCACTTCATCAAGCTCATTTTGCTTGTAAAGGGTGTTTACCGTAACGAACACCTTAACATCACGCAAACGACATTCTTTTATTATTTCTTTTAAGCTCTCGTTATCCGGATTATCCGCATAAGCTCTTGCTCCGAAGTGTCGCCCTCCTATGTAGATGGCATCACAGCCCGCATTCAGTGCCGCAACAACACTCTCATATGACGAAGTGGGTGCAAGTATTTCCGGCTTTTTTTCAGTTAAGACTTCCTTCAATTGAACTCAATTCCTCTTTAAGCTTGTTTACCTGTCTGCGAAGATCGATATTTTCCGTTCTTATTTTGGAGAATTCCTGTTGAAGCTGTGTGTCGGTTTCCGTGGATTGAAAGCTTCTGAATTCTTCTTTTAGTGTATTATAATCGGCTGTCATAATGTCAAGCTCACTTGCTGTTTTCTTTAACTGCTTTGAAAGCATTTCTATCGCGCCTGTAGAGCCTGCTTTTGCTTGTCTTATTTCATCTTCACAGCTTTTCTTTATTTTCTTGATTTCGGAATCCTTGTTTTTAAGCTCGGCATTTGCATTTTTAAGCTTTACGGCAAGTTCGTCTCTTTCCTTGTTCACGGTGTTCAGCTTAATGTTCTTTTCCGCGCTTTTTTCGTTTAATTCGTTTAACAAATTGTTTTTTTCCGAAAGCTTGTTGCTGAGATTATTTATCTCTTTGTTTTTCCTGTCTACCTTCTCAAGTACCGTTGCAATATACTGAGATTTTTCTTGGATCCTTTTTTCGGCATTGGCAAGCTTATCGTTTAGAGAGGAAACCGAAGAATTATATTCCTCGGTTTGCTTTTGAAACTGAGCTTTTTGTGTATCAAGGATCTCCGACAATTTGTTTTTTTCGTCCTCCGCAGAAGATATTTTATATCTTAGCTCGGCTATCTCCTTATCTTTTGTTTCTATATCCGATAAAAGATCTTTTATCTTTTTTTCGTCATTTTCATCACCGACACTTTGCTGAACATTTTCGGCATCGGTTTTATTTACTTTTTCAAGTTCTTCTTTTGCTTTAAAAAGATCGTCACTTATATTTAAAGCAAGTATTATTGGAAATGACGGTGAAGATGAGATGTCGGAGGAACTCAATCTGTTTAATTCTCTGAGTTTTTTATCAACATAGGAAGCAACTTCTTTGATATGTTCGCTGTCCCCTCCGCCAAGCTTGTAGCTTCTGCCGCCAATTATGACTTCTGTTTGTTTCTTTTCTGTATCCATTCGAATACCTCCGTATTTTTAATTGGAATACGGGATCACAGTTAGGGAACCACTGATTAATTAATC
>DFJD01000086.1 GCA_002372875.1 Clostridiales bacterium UBA3680 | reverse complement strand
ATATTTGGTTAATGTTCCCGCATACTGTGTCAAAGCCCATGTTTGTAACTTTGCAAGCAAAGTTACAAATCCCGTAGGGACGGACTATTTTGCGTTGCAAAATAGCCGCTACGTAGCTTCCGGCTACGCCATCGGGTCTTTTCCTTGTCTACGAAAACATTACCTCAAATCTGCTTCAAGTGAATTAATCAGTGTTTCCCTTAAAAAATCTTGACATAAATATTGCGATTTGCTATAATATCTATAACAAAAAGGAAAAATATACGAGTAATAATGTTCTTACTATGAACGGAGGGAGAAAAATGAAGGTTAAGTACAATAAAGGTTTTACATTGGTTGAGCTTATAGTGGTAATTGCAATATTGGCAGCACTTGCTTTGCTGGCGTTACCCACCATGTCGGGGCTTATCGATTCGGCAAGAAAAAGGACGGACGTATCAAATGCCAAAATGATATATAACGCCGCCATTGCAACCATAGCCCAGGAATCCCCGGGCACGTCCACTCATTATAACAGCAGTGCACATGCTTATCAAAACAACACCCGTATATCCTTCTATCAGCACAATACTACGGTTAAGTCCGTAACAGACGGCAACGGGCACGGATATAACTTTGTGATCGCGGTAAGAATAAACTGCAGCGGCAAAAAGCCCACACTCCATACAAACAGCGAGTGTAATACATTTAAAGATGCCTTTGTGGAAAATCTGGGCGAAACTTTAAAGGTGTCCTACTCCAATCCTTCAAAAGGGCCTTTTAACGAGTTCTATTTAGGATATAACCGCGCAAACAAAGATCAGATAGAAGTTTGGGTAGGAAACGGAACTACACCCAAATGCAAGCTTTATCCCTTAGACGGAATGGATCCCGATTATAAGTGATCAAAAAGGGGCATAACAGCCCCTTTTTTTGTTGCTTTTTTTGAAAATAAGTGTTATCATTACATTACATTGTATATGAACAGGGGAGCTTAGGTAATACAAGGCTGAGAGGAGGAAACTCGACCCTATCAATCTGATTCGGATAATGCCGGCGTAGATAAGTTCGAAAACAGACCTTCTTTTTGTTTGTTCATCTACACCCACCGTGAGGGCGTTTCGCGGAGTACCGATACGAAAGGAAGGAAAATACATGGAAAATTATTCCACACAGATGGAAGCCGCAAGAAAGGGGCTAATTACCCCTCAAATGGAGCAAGTGGCGAAAAAAGAAAACAGGAGTGCCGAGTTTATAAGAGAAAGAGTTGCAAAGGGCACCATAGCCATTCCCTGCAACAAAAAGCACACCTGTATAGATGCAAACGGCATAGGCTCCATGCTTAAAACGAAGATAAATGTAAATCTTGGCGTAAGCAGAGATTGCAAAGATTACGATGTTGAGCTTAAAAAGGTGTTAAGTGCCGTTGATATGGGTGCAGAGGCTATAATGGATCTGTCAAGCCACGGCAACACACAGCCCTTTAGGCAAAAGCTTTGCAGCGAGTGCCCTGCCATGATAGGTACCGTTCCGGTGTATGATGCGGTAATACACTACCAAAGAGATCTGAACACCCTTACGGCAAGGGACTTTATAGATGTGGTAAGGCTTCATGCCGAGGACGGTGTCGACTTTGTCACCCTCCACTGCGGTCTGACAAGAAAAACCGTATCCCAAATAAAGGGCAACACCCGAAAGATGAACATTGTAAGCCGTGGAGGAAGCCTTATATTTGCGTGGATGAGTATGACCGGAGAGGAAAATCCTTTCTACGAATACTATGACGAAATACTGGATATCTGCCGTGAACATGATGTAACCATAAGTTTGGGCGATGCATGCAGACCGGGTTGTCTTGCAGACGCTACCGACGGAGTGCAAATAGAAGAGCTTGTACGCCTTGGGGAGCTGACCCAAAGGGCTTGGGATAAGGATGTTCAGGTGATGGTGGAAGGCCCCGGACATGTGCCCCTTGACCAGATAGCCGCAAATATGAAGGTACAAAGCACTATATGTAAGGGCGCACCCTTCTACGTGTTGGGACCTCTTGTAACGGACATTGCACCCGGCTATGACCACATAACCGCGGCAATAGGCGGAGCGCTTGCCGCAACGGCGGGAGCTGCATTTTTGTGCTATGTTACGCCTGCGGAGCATCTTGCCCTTCCCAATGTGGATGACGTAAAACAGGGAATAATAGCAAGCAAGATAGCGGCTCATGCGGCGGATATTGCAAAGGGAATACCCGGAGCGAGGGATATAGACGACATGATGGCTCAGGCAAGAAGAAAGCTTGACTGGGAGGAACAATGGAAATATGCCATAGATCCCGAAACGGCAAAGGCGATAAGACAGAGCAGAGCCCCCGAAGACGACCATAGCGACACCTGCAGTATGTGCGGAAAATTCTGTGCCGTAAGAAGCATAAATAAGGCTTTGGCAGGAGAAAATATAGATATATTGTAACAAACTAAGGAAGTCCCCCGCTTCTAAAGCGGGGGTGCTTCCTTAAAATTCAGTGGGAGACCAAGCTCCCACTGAATTTGGAATTGCTTGCAATTCCGTTGGTTATGAGTATGTAGCAGAAATTTATTTCTGCGGAATACGAATATCATTGACCGGATCGATGCCTCTCCCTTGATTGGGAGGGGCTTTTTGTTTTTCCGTAAACAACCTCACCCCTAACCCCTCCCCAGCTTGGGGAGGGGAACAGCCGCCGTCACGCAGAATTTTTTCGTTGCCGATATACTTTTATATCACGAAAAAATCACATTCCCGATATCGATACACTTTTATATTACGAAAAATTCCCTTAACAACAATCGGAAGGGTGCATGCGTCCTCACCTCCCCAAGATGGGGAGGGGCAGGGGGTGAGGTTGAAAAACGAGATTAAAAGCAAATCTCCGAAAAAAAGAGATTACGAATATTATCTCATAATTTCCTTCGATGAAAGGTAGCCGGTGTATTTACTTTTCCTTTATCGAATTATCGAAAACAAAAAGAAAAACAACCTCAAAACAACCTCACCCCCGACTTTCTATTTTCAACGGAAGAATCAATATTGACCTGTTAACTTAAGTATAGCTATTACATCAAGTAAATCGGGCTTTTCTTTTGTGCTGTCGGTGACTTTTGCCGCTTCAAGCTGTAATTCGCTTAGTACAGGTTCAAAACCTGTTACATATTTCATAAGTAATGCCGCATCTGCATTTTCAACCGATCCGTTTTTATCCACATCACCTATAAGACCCGTTTTGAATGTGTATTCCAATCTAATTTCATTACTTCCGTAAACAGTTACATCATGCCCGTTTATTTGTGCGTTTTTCACATTAAAAGTTGTATAATCATCGGGTACAAAATTAACAATTAAAGTGTATTCGTGACCTTTTATAAATTTATCCGCAGGCTTCATATACATGGCTTTGCTCTCATCAAACCACCGTACACCGCCATACCA
This sequence comes from Clostridiales bacterium UBA3680, assembly GCA_002372875.1. Lineage (GTDB taxonomy): Bacteria > Bacillota > Clostridia > Lachnospirales > CAG-274 > UBA3680. Next base: position 5,231 of record DFJD01000086.1, on the reverse strand, counting down.
ATAATAATTGCTACTTGTTTGATTGCTCGGTGTTTTAAATATACAGCCTTCTGTTATGCGAGGTGCAAAATCGGGAGTATTTCCCGTATGCGGCACATTGACCGTAACATCGACAGACGTTAACTTTTCTTTTTCAAGTGTTCCGAAATCATAATACAATTCTATAACTTCTTTGGGATCTTGTTCCAGCGCTTTATATATTGTTGCCGACGTATTGTTGAGAGTTCCCGTGACCGCAGTGTTATTACTTTTGTCGGTAGCATAGTAATATCCTTCTTTCGCCTGCAACCATACGGTAATGCTGTACCTGTGCCCGGGTTCAAATATATCGCTTTTGGACATTATTGCTCCGTCTTTAAACCATGTTACGGGATCTGTTTTATAAAGCTCTATACCCAAGGTGTTTATATCAGCAGACATATCCGGAACACTGCCTGCTTTTGGCTTATCAATATTTAAATCTACACTGTCTATTTCTATATCGGGTCTACCCGCACCCTCTATTTCGGTGCCTGCCGATGCACCTATTACTTCATCTATGTAATAGTTATCGGTATTATATTTAGTCTCGATGAATAATACCATATTTTTGGCATCTTTGGGAACAGTATAGTTTTTATTATATAATTGAACATAGGCATTCTTAGGTGCCGTACCTTCTGCAACAGTCGAATATCGGTCGTTATTCGATGCGTCTTTATAATATAACTTGAGATAGTAGGTTTCCGTATCGGCACCGTCAAGTGTACATACGTTTGCGGATAAGCTGTATGTTTTGCCCGGAACAATAGAAGAAGGTAATGTTCGCTCGGCACCCATCCATTTACCGTCACGCTTTGACACAAGCATTGCGTTTATGCCTTTGTACGGAAATCTGCCCGATTGAATAAGTTCGACAGTACTGCCGTGTGGTGCCCAATTGTTCAGATCCGATGTATCTTCAAATGTATCATGAAAATACTCACGACCAACGGTTTGAAGTGATACAACAAAAGTTGATACACTTTGTGCGGGAAGCTGTGCCCAAAATGAAGAACCGTCATTTTGCAAATTACTTGTTTTGGCAAGGTTTTCGGTCGACGATGTACGCCACCTGTCAACGTTTACTATTTTATTGTTTCCCAAAGAAAATTGCTGTGCATAACCGTTATTGCTTTTATTTACCGCAACGATAGTCACTTTGCTTTTATCTGTGTTTTTGAAAGCGGAAACAAAAACATTGCTTTCGGGTTGTTCTGTCACATCAACACGCACATCTCCCGGGCGAACAAATTTCGAGTATTGCGCCATGCAATAGCCTCTTTTTGAAATATTTCCGTCTTCTTTTAAAAGACCGTAACTGCGTCTGATATACCACCAAACATAAGCACTCATATTTCCGACAACAAGACCGTTATGGATATTTGCGGAAACTTCAAGAGCATCGGGCCATACATCGGCTGAGTCGCTTGTACTGTTGGGTACGTAAACTTCTGTCATCCAAATAGGTTTGCCCGAGTTTTCAAGAGCGGGATAATCCATCTGAGATCTTTGTGTGCCGTAAAAATGTGTTCCCCAAACATCAACATTTGCAAGTGCCTGCTCATTGTTCAAAATAGGCTCATACAGACTTTTTTTATATTGAAAGCTTTCGGGAGACATAAGTTTTGTACTTGTTCCGTTTGTGACTCTTTTGCCGTATTGCGCTATAAAGCTTGCCAGATCATCGGCTGACCAATATGTCCACTCTGAGGCGTAATCGGGTTCATTCTGAACCGACACCGAATACAGATTCACCCCATTATTTTTCATATACTTAATAAAACTGTTAAGGTGATCGGCGTAATCGGGCCATTTATCTTTAATTAACTGATACTTTCCGCTGTTGATGTCCCCGTTTCCTTTTGTTCGCATACTTTCGGGCGGATTCCACGGTGTAGCAAAAACAGTCGCCCCGAGTGAAGATGCTTTTTGTGCCGTAGGAACGGCTTTCTGCCACATATTTTTATCATCACTGACATAGACACGCAAAACAGTAAGCCCCAGCTCGTCGTCTCCGTTACCGAATGCCTTTTGCACCTGTGCGCTCGTCATATCGCCTTGAGAAACCCATTCGGGTAGATTTATTCCGCCAAAGCCATGTATGGTTTGATGTGTTTCGTTAATATTGACAGTACACATATCCGCAGCATTTACCGAAACGGTAAAAGGAATGACCGACAAAGTCAAAGCACAAGATAAAAGTGCAGAGACAAATCTTTTAAGTTTTAAAACCGATCTCATAAAAATACCTCCTTTTTATTAGCTCATTTATGTTATTTATACAAGTTCGCCTTTCAAAATCAGCTCTCTTACCACAACATCACATTCAAATTTCCCACCGTTAAACGAACGAACCGTGTGTACTCCCGTGCACATACTTGATGCAAGGAAACCGCTGCACTTTGAAAGTACATACAGTGCATAAAAATAATTGATGGTAGTATCTTCAACTCTTTCTGTATATTCTTCCGGTGAATAGATCCTTCTTTCTATATCGCTTATTGTTTGCCCTTTAGAAAACTCAGTTATAGAGCGACGCTCCTGTGAAATTGCTTTTACTTTACCCGGAAAGGCTTCTCTTATGGTTTTTAAAGCATCTTTGTCTTCTGTGGCAAGAAAAATGCCTTCATAATCATACTTATCCAAGCACTTTTGTATTTCCGGGATCATACGTTCTGCCGAAACGGGTAAAAAAGGCGTTTTAGCATCGGAACTCATCATCATATTGTAATCCGTGCCACGTATAAGTACACCAAGCATCTTTTTATTACCGATAATTGCATTCGTATATTCTTCAAGCTCGTTTTTAAATGACGGGCTGAGTATATCATAAGTAACATTTGCCTTTGCAAATAAAAAACGATGAGTAAGGGCTGTTGCCATATAATTTACGACATAGACCGTGTTTTGATCATTTGAATCCTCGGGAGTTTTTTGTACGGAAAAATATTTATCGATCAGTTCATCTCTAAATCTTGAACTGCCCGATTTAAAATATGTTTTAATACCGTATTTTGAAAACAGTGTAGAACACCTTACACAAAACTGTAAAAATCCGCCTATACCCTCTGTTTTTTTAACAAAAACTTCTGCATATTTGACTTTATCCACGGATAAATCACCAAATATCCATTGCATCAGAAAAATATTATGAAACAGGACATAACTTCTTATTTTTTCGTGTTTGTTTAAATAAGTTACGGTAACTTTCGTTTCGCAAACACGCATTTCATACGCATCTTCATCCTCGGGTTCTCCTATGTGCAGTCTTGATGATGTTTCAAAAAATAGTTTTGCCCGTTCATCAACAAAATAAATCTGTTTATCCGAAACATTGAGGAGAAGACGTGCCATTACAACGGTATATTCATTAACTTCTTCAAATACAATATTCTCATATACATCAAGAAGATCAAAATACAGCTTTGATGTATCGTTCTCATTGTATATAAAATAAGGCGGTATTACCGTTTCTCCCGCAAAAAGTGAATTTTGGGAAGGATCGGAATTCTCAAAATACAATTCATTGTTTTCATAATAAACAAGATCGTATTTTTCTTCTGCACCCGTAACATGAAATCTCTTTTCCCCGTTAAGCACAGCTCTTAATGCTTTGTGAAAAACATCGTTTGAGTGACTAAGTGTTCTGTAATTGTTTTTATTATCGTATTCTTCTATTTTAAGCATAATCTCATCTTCATATGATCTTTTGACAACTATTTGATTCTATTATCTTAGGGAAACACTGATTGCATATTTGGCTACTGTTACCGCATACTGCGTCAAAGCCCGGTTTGTAACTTTGCAAGCAAAGTTACGAATCCCGTAGGGACGGACTATTTTGCGTAGCAAAATAGCCGCTACATAGCTTTTGGCTATGTCTTCGGGTCTTTTCCTTGTCTGCGATAACATTATCTCAAATCTGCTTCAAGTGAATTAATCAGTGTTTCCTTAGCTAAGCTCGGTGCCCATCAAAATAACTTTTGTTTCTTTTGTAAAATTAAACTGTTCATAAAACTTTTGCAGAAACCCGTCATTTGAAGTAATTAAATGAACACCTTTTATGTTTTGTTTTTTCAATTCCAATAAAAGAGATCGCAATAATTCTTTTGCAATTCCCTGTCTGTGATATTTCGGGTCAACAGCAAGGTCATTTATTTCAAATGTCCGTCCGTAACTGAATAACATTGATGTACCGAGTATAAAGCCGACGATATGACCGTCAATAACAAATTCCAACCCGTAAGACTGCCCCGATGAAAGCAACTCCTTTATGTGAACCTTTGCGTCATCAACTTTCCAGTGATCGTTCCAAGGTTCACAGGAAAATGCGTCCGCATAGATCTTTGCATATCTGTCTATGTTTTTAATATTACAGTGTCTTATATTATCCATTTTGTTACACGCTTTCCTTAACATTCAATTGAAACAACAACATTTATCGCTGCTTTTCATGCCATCTAATTATGCGTAAAAAAACATTCTAAAATAAATATATATGTCTGTATCTTTATGTTATAACGCAACACAAAATTTGTCAACAATTATTTAAGGAAACGCTGATTAATTCACTTGATGCAGATTTGAGATAATGTCATTGCAGACAAGGAAAAACTCTGATGACATAGCTAAGGAAACGCTGATTAATTCACTTGATGCAGATTTGAGATAATGTCATTGCAGACAAGGAAAAACTCTGATGACATAGCAGGAAGCTATGTTGAATAGGTTTGACGCAGTATGCGGTGACATTAGCCAAATATTCGAATGATTAATTAATCAGCGGTTCCTTAAAGCTTTATTTTTTTTTAAAACATTGAAAAACCGGTATAGTTCAAAGAAAAATTAACCGAAAAAAATGGGAATGTAAAAAATCACATTCCCAAGCTGTAAATAATCAATGATAGAGCAATATTAGCATCGCAGACTTTAATCCGCAGGCGAAATCGCATTTTCGCCGTGGAGCAGACTGAGTCCGCATCCTTACAGGCTTTCAAGTATATCCATACAAGCCTGCAATATATGAAAGAAAACATAGTTTTCTATCATGGGTTACAAAATTAAATGTATTCTCCCGTAAACAACCTCACCCCTAACCCCTCCCCAGCTTGGGGAGGGGAACAGCCGCCGTCACATGATGTTTTTCCATTATCGTGCACTTGTCAACAAATTTTGGACACGAAAACAAAAAAATTATTCACATTTTCAAG
>DFJD01000078.1 GCA_002372875.1 Clostridiales bacterium UBA3680 | reverse complement strand
CCGATCACGAGGATATACGCCCCTACGCAAGAGAAAGTGTTGAGTACATGGCAAGTAAAGGTGTTATAAACGGCATGGGAAACAATATGTTTTCTCCTTCGGGCACCCTTACAAAAGAACAGGCAATAGCAATAGCCTGCAGAATGTATGATAAACTTGACATGTCACCGCAGACTCCGCAAAACACGCAAAATACCACACAGCAGACCCAACCTGCGGAAAGATCCGATTCCGAGAAAGTTACAATGGGCGGCGGAAGATATGAAATAACATTCACAACAAAGCCCGTAAACAAAAGAGAGCTTTCACAAAGCGAGCTTTCGCAATATGACAGCGGCTCTGCCCACGCAATTGCCGGCTATGACTATTCAAACGAGGACGGAGATCATCTTCTTTTGAATCACCTTGAAACGGTCAGTTTTGACGTAAGCAATATTCCCGCCTCACAAAGAGATATGTGCTATGCTCTTGCAATAGAGCCAAACGGAGAAAGCTTGCTCATGGCTCCCGACCCTAATGCCCTTGCAAACGGCACATACACCTATAAAACAATACATTTTTCTCCTCAGGTGCTCATGAAAGAAGAGGATAAGGCTGTCATGGATAAATGGATAAAAAAGGCGGCTTACAAAAATGTAATGGAAGGTGTGAACAGTGTATCACTCGAACAAAGCCTTCAGGAAACACTTAACGAAAGAATGCAGGAATGGGGAGTGGGAAAAGGTCAGTTCGCAGGCGAGCTTGTAAGATACATAGCCTCCAATTTCCCCGCAGGTGAAATGATCACCGCCACCGTTGACGGCAACGGTGCCGACCTTAAAACAAAGCTTGCCAATCTAACCACCGATTACCTTATGGACAAACTTGTAAAAGACGAAAAATACAAGGATATTATCACAGGTGACGAGATAAACAGCAACAATATCGCATTTTTGAAACAGTCTCTCGGTGAACAGGCGGACAATATCTCAAAAGGTATTGCAAACGGAGATCTGAGCGAGCAGGCAAAAAACATAGCAAAAGTCGTTGTTAAAAATGTATGGCCGAGCATTGACAAAGTGGAAAAATATGCAATATTCTGCGACACCATGAAAAAGCTTTGGGAGAACGATACCATAGAATGGTTCTACGAAAAGAACTTCAAAGAAGCAATAAACAACGGTTCAAAGTTAAGTTTGGAAGAATTCAACAGTTCCGCCACAGCTCTTTTACACGGCGCGGGAGTAACAATAGAGCCAAGCGAACTGTATAAACAGTTTGAGCTGCGCTATAACAATGAGCAAACCATAACTCAAACGGAAAACAACATGAAAAAATATTTTGAAATGTGTAATACTGATGGTTTTGAGCTCTTTGATGCAAGCAAATGGAACAGATCGTTAGGCGACAAAAACACCATGGAAGACCGTCTGAACAGACTTTGGCTCATAAGAAACCATTTAAAAGAAATGTGTACCGTAAACGGTAAACTTTCAAAGGGCGAGTATGCATTAGCATACGGCAACGACGAGCAATTCCTTGCGGTAATTGCAGATCAATATCTGTACTATCTCAATCAAAAAGATAAGGCAGGCTTTTATCAATTCCTCGTTGACGAGAAAATACTTACCATCAGCCAAGCAAAGAAATATTACGAAGACTTGAGTGAAAGTACCACCGCGGCAAAAATCGATACCGTTGGCTGCCCTTGCAAAGGCACGGCACATTGCAACTGTGACGACCACGGAGAATGTAAGAACAATCCGTTTTCGGACTGTGAGCTGAAAGGCAGTCTTCATTCCGTAGATTCACCCGACAGTGTGGATATAAATATTTCGGAAACGGAAGTACCCGTTGAAGAACTGAGCTTTACACGTTCCTATGAATCGATATATATAAACGAAAGCTTCAATATAAACGAATTTTTAACCGTTTATCCCGAAAATGCTTCAAAAAAGGGAATGACATATTCAAGCTCCGATACGTCGGTCGCAACGGTAACAGACTCGGGTGAAATTATCGCCGGCAGCAAAAAAGGCGAAACGACCATAACCGTGAGAGCAAAAAGCGGCGTTAGCGGAACATTTAAAGTATATGTATTTGAATTTAACAGTGATTAATTAATCAGTGGTTCCTTAGGAAAGAGGTGAGCTTATGCCCAAAAAAGAAGAATATACACAAAGAGTCACTCTTTGCCCCGACGGAAAGTACAGATGGATATACGAGTTCGATATGATAAGAAATCCTGTGATTCTTATAACCGTTTCCAAAGTTTTGCTCCTGTCATTTTTGGTGGTGTTTGCTTTTGTTATTTTAATCGGCATAAAGGACCTTACCCCAAAGTATTTTTTTGATACATTGCATTTTTTCGTTATTTTGGCTCTTATATTTCAGGTTATCGGATTTATCGCCTATCTTATCGTTGCCAAAAGATACGGTTATAAATATATTGTTTTGTTTGAAATGGATGAAAACGGATTTGTACACCGACAGATGGAAAGCCAATTTAAAAAAGCAAGTGCGATGGGTTGGCTCACCGCCGCAATGGGAGCTGTATCGGGCAACATTTCGGCAATTGCCGCAGGTATTAATTCCGCTACACATGACAGTCTTGCAACCGATTTTAAGCTTGTAAAAAGCATTAAACCGATAAGAAAATTCAATACCGTAAAGGTAAACTCCCCTTTTTCAAAAAATCAAATTTATGTTGAAAAAGAAGATTTTGATTTTGTTCTTGAATATATAAAAAAGAGGGTCGAAGAAAAGAAAAACACGATCGACAAATATCATCGGGGAATGTGAAAACACCATTACCGATAAGACCGTTATGTATCTATTTCGGGGGTTTATTCGTTGCTGTGTACATTTATCGTTGTTGATTTTGTTTGTGGAAACATACGTGTTCATTCGAAAAACAACCTCACCCCTAACCCCTCCCCAACTTGGGGAGGGGAACAGTCGCCGTCGCATGACATTTTCCTGTTGTTAATACACTTTAATGTATCACGAAAATTTACTTAATAACAAACGGGAGAGTGCATGCATCCTCCCCTCCCCAAGATGGGGAGGGGCAGGGGGTGAGGTTGAAAACCCACCACACATAAAACTTCAACCACCTCAAAAAAAGAGGGTGTATTTTTCACACCCTCTTTTTATTGTTTCTTTGTATGGATCTTTTCTGCCGCAAACGTGAGCAAAAATACCGCAGCCGACAAGCACATAATGGCTATCCATAAGGATTGATGTGTGTTGTCTCCCGTTTTTACCGCTGTTTCGGATATTTCGGAATCGGAACCTTCAACATCATCTTGCTTTATGTAGCTTGAATTATCTATAGCCGTCTCGTTTTCATCGGTTTTATCGGTGTCTGTACCGCCTTCATTACCGAGAACTTCACCGTCATTATCCGTTTTGGTCTCGGAAATGCTTGTATTTTCCGTGGGAGTTTCGGTAGGAGTTTCTCCGCTGCTTTCATCTTCCCGTGTATCATCGGTATGAACTGCCGTGTCGGGTTCGACCGTGTCTATAACGGAGGAGGGAGTGGTGATTTTTCCTCTTCTTGATGAGGTGTCGCTCTCGTCCGTTCTTTCGGAGGGTATTCTTCTTCCGCCTCTTTTATCGTCCGTGTTCGTTCTGTTGTCAAACTCTATTTTGTCGGGCTTTTTTCCCGTGTCCGATGCTATTGCGGTGACCACATATTTAAAGTTGTTACCGATGTCCGTTGTTACGAAAACCGTAACATCATAGACCGTATCATCATATGACGAATCATTCCTATCGGTTTGCTTTTGATATACGGTATAACG
>DFJD01000116.1 GCA_002372875.1 Clostridiales bacterium UBA3680 | reverse complement strand
GACTTCCTTAGTTTGTTAAAATGTAGCAGATGTAATTTATATATTTTTTTAGTTGATACTTTGTAAAATACATGATACAATACTCTATATAGCAAACTTGCTATTTTAGCATAAGAAAAATATATACATAAGAATTCGACTATTATATTGTTGGTTATCATCATGAGATCCATACACAAATACGAGCAAAATTTCCACGATTACAACTGTTTTATTTCGATTACAAACCCGGCAGTGATATACAACCGATATGTAAATATGGCAACAAAACGTTGAATAGCATTATATAGTTCGGAATCCGATAAATTTGAAACCACCTAACTTTCATTGCATGTAATACTGTTGTGATTATTTTTGCTGTAACATGAGTAACTAATAATTATAATCAATTATGAAAAAGGAAACATCATAAGAAAGGAGGATAATAAAAAAATGAGTGTTGAGAATAATACAGCGGGTATTTCCGGGAATAAGAACATAGTAAAAATAATTAATTATTTAACAGACTAAGGAAGTCCCCCGCTTCTAAAGCGGGGGTGCTTACTTAAAATACAGTGGGAGTCCAAGCTCCCACTGTATTTGGAATTGCTTGCAATTCCGTTGGTTATGAGTATGTAGCAGAAATTTATTTCTGCGGAATACGAATATCATTGACAACAAAGAATAAATTGAAATGAGAACAAAACAATGAGTGATACGAAAAGGCAATTTAGCTGTAAGAAAATGAAACTATATAATGATATATGTTAAAGAGAGGAGATTTATAAATGAGTATAAATGAGACCAAAAAAAATATGGGTGGCGCCGATCTGATCGTATATGGCAAGATCTTCACTTCTGAAAATGATCGGATAGAAGAAGCATTTGCCGTAAAGGACGGAAAGTATGTTTATGTCGGTGATAGAAAAGGAGCCGAAGCATTTATTGAGGACGGCAAAACCGAAATTCTGGATCATTCCGGAAAGGGGCTCATAATGCCTTCTTGCGGAAACGGTCACGCACATTATTCGATGGGATATGCCATGAAATCTGTCGGTACGATACTAGGAGCGAATGATGATCCGGATAAATTCCTGAAAGAGATCCTCCCCGCTGCCGTGAAGAAGGCGAGAGAAATGGGAGGAACAACGATATTTGGCTTCGGATGGGATTATATGCATTTCAAGGATAATATGCCAACCCGTCAGCAGTTGGATGAAATATGCAGCGATATTCCCATATACTTCGCAGACGAGGAAGGACATAAGGGGCTGGTAAACACGCTTTGTCTGATCAAAGCCGGTATCATGAAGGAAGACGGCACCGTACTCCGGAAAGAAGTAAGAGGCGGCGAGATAGTGATGGGTGCCGACGGTACTCCTACGGGCTTTCTGAAAGAGCAGGCAGGTACCTTTGTACGTTCATTCCTGGACAATGACAGGCTCTATACCGTTGAAACAGCGAAAGAAAATATGTTGAAAATTCAGGAGCAGCTCCTGTCTGAGGGCTACACGATGTTTATCGACGGCTGGGGCAACTATTTCTATAATGATCATTTCTATCAAGGTGCCCGTCAAATGGACGATGCCGGAGATATGCATTTTATCCTGGGCTTAAGCTATGAAATTGAGAGTTGGATGGACATAGACCTTGCACTGGATAAGGCTGATGAGGCAAGAAAATACGCTTCCACACACGTAGTACCCCATTGGGTCAAACTCTTTATGGACGGTACCGTAGAAGGCGGCACAGGATTTGTGGATCCCTTATATCCCGACGGACATCAAGGTCTGGTCAACTGGACGGAAGAGGAAACGACAGATATTACCCGCAAGGTAAACGAAAAAGGCATGAGCATGCATGTTCATACGATGGGTAACAAAGCCGTAAACCGCGCTGTCAGTGCATTTGTAAACGGCGGTAAGGATGAAATGCGCAATACGATCGTGCATGTACGTAATGTAAACGATGAAGATTGGAAGCGTATGTCGGAACATAACATCTATGCTACTGCAGGTATGCTTTGGCATAATATGCAGACAGGGGGTTCCGAGGTGCTAAAAAATATAGTTCCCGCAGGCATGGAGGATAAGGCGTATCCCATAAAATCCTACTTTGAGCACGGTGTCAATGTGTCCTCACACTCGGATTACCCCGCACTCGGCGGTAGCCCCGACGATCCGTTCGGCATTATGGAGATTGCGGTTACATGCGTACACCCGACTGTGAAGGGAGAACCGTGGTGGCGCGAAGAGGGAGTTACACGCGAGCAGGCTCTCACGGCTCTGACCATAGGATGTGCAAAGCAGATGTTCATTGAGAATGAAAGAGGCAGCATCCGCGAAGGTAAATATGCCGATTTTCTCCTCGTCAACAAGGACGTGCTGTCCTGCCCCGAGGATGAGATCCACACCGCCAAGCCTGTAGCTACTTATTTTGAGGGAAAGAAAGTTTTCTCTGCATAAAGTCATATTAAGGGAAACACCGATTAATTCAATTGAAACAGATTGCAATAATATTATCGCAAACAAAAAAGACCCGTGGAGATAGCCATAAGCTATATAGCGGCTGTTTTGCCACGCAAAATAGCCCTTCCCTTCGGGATTTGATGCGGTATTAGGTAATAGCCAAATTTGCGAATGATCAATTTGATCAGTGTTTCCCAAAATATACCCGCTATTCCTGTGAAACCTTATGAAGTGTAGGAGTAATTATAAAAAAAGGATCATAGATAAAATTTAGTATAATGCCGAAAAAAGGGCAAGGCATTTTTTGCCTTGCCCTAAAAATAATTAGGCTGTTTCTGCTTTTTTAAGAATGAGGATTACATCTCGCATATCAACTTGGCTGTTATAGTCCATATCTGCACGTTTAAGAACATCGGCAGAAAGATTTTCTGTCTCGCTTACGTGCTTTAACAATTTTGCTGCATCTTCACTTTCTACTTCACCGCTGCCATCGATATCACCCTGTTTGTAAATCACTTTAATGTAATATGTATATGTATTATATGGGATATAATCTATTGCTGTCCACATTAGTATTTTAAGATTGACCGTAGCTGTTTTCTCTGCCGGTATAACTTTTTCATTGATAGTAAGTATTTTACTGTTGCCTGAAATAGTATCAATTCCATCGGCAGAAACTGCCCACGAGCGTGCATACTGACCACCGCCGGAAGGAAGTGCGGGAGCGGTCAAAGATATTTTGTCACCGTAATAAACAGTATATATACCATCCACATTCATATCCTCAATCACTAAGCTATTATTGATATCAGTCAGCTTTGCATAAAGTGTTGTATTTTCATATAAAATAGAATCAAAATCAAACTCTGTTGTATATCCACTGTCCGTATACCAACCAATTATGATTTTACCGTCAAAATCATCAATTTGAGGCTTATTGATTTTTTGTCCTGCATATAAAGTAGTTGATTCAATTTTAGCAGAACTGCTGCCCGTATCGTATGTTACGGTTATAAGCGGTGCTGATTTCCATTGAGGATAAAGTGTTACATTGCCAATAATAGTTATAGAAGCTCCTGCATTTTTAATTTCACCAACATATCCCGAGCCGTAAATTTGCCAATTAGAGAATATTTTTCCGTTTGTTCCGACAAATTCACAATTCGGTAAAGTATATATATCTCCGTATTTGACCGTCACATTTCCCATTTCTCCGCTTGTGACTTCACTTTTATTAAAAGAAACAGTGTATGAACTAAACGCTTTCATAGAAAATGTTGCGGTCAATTTACTCGAAGAAGCATTTACTTCAGGAACGAGAGCAGAATCATAATATCGACTTGGTATTGTTACAATAGTTTTTGGTGAAAACTCATAATTACTATTTTTCATCGTCAGCTCAACAACAAGGTCATAAGTTGTGTCGCCTTCAAATTTATTCACCTTTGTTGTACTGCCTGGATAATACCAATTTGCTGTATAATTATATAAACTTGTGTCCGGATTGTTAGGTATTACAGGTGTTTCACCATCAAAAGGAGTTACATCATCCAATAACTCAACTCTTGAAACAATTTCTTTTGACGGGGAAAACACAACTTTACTTGCACCGGACAGAATAGAAATATCGCTGTTTAAATCTGCCGTTTTCCCATCAATGGTTACCGTATTATCTCCCGCAATATCCTTTAATAAATATGTGCCCTCTCCGGTTATATCAATAGGTGCATATAGTGTAGTATTGTATAATTTACCGATTATTTGGCTTTTGTCACTTATTTTGAAACCATGTATCTCGGCATTGTATACATTACATCTTAATTTAACAAATCCATAATTTAGCCCATTGTAAATACCACCATTGACTTCATCTTCACCATAACAATTAACAGGTTCTTCATCACCGGTAGCCGTAAATGTTCCGCCGTTTATTTTTACAGTTCCATCCTGATGGAAGATGGCAGCTAAATTGCCCCTTATTGTTCCGCCATTGACAATAACCTCGCCCTTTGAGTATATAGGATATGAGTCCATATTTTCAATAATACCGTTATTTATTACCAATTTCCCGCCCGAGCCAACTTCAAAAGTTGCAAGGCTGTTTTTGGTTCCTTTTATGTATCCGCCCTTTTCGGAATCTATTGTAAGACTTGAATTATTTATAGCTAAAATAATTGCTCCGCTCCAAGTTTTACCATTAAGGTCAAGATGGAAATTTTGATAATTTGTTTGGTAATACCAAGCTACAGCTCCGTCAATATTTTTATTTAATTTAATGTACACATTACTAAGATATCTTTTTGATGTGAAACATTCCGTCAGTTCACTTGCAGTATCCACACAAAACGGATCAAATTTACTTCCGCTGCCCGACATAGCAAATACCGCCGTACTCATCAGCATAACCGCCATAATCGCAAATATTACGGCAAAAATCTTTTTCGCTTTGTTCATATAATTTCCCCCTTATTTTGATTTTCCTTTGTTTTCTGCATTTCTCCGTTCTTGTTTATGTATACTTCTCATAGAAACATAGTACCACAAATACCCAAAATATTCAACATTATAATTGTAAATGTTTTATAAATAAAATATGTAAATTATAACCAAATAATAGGCTGTTTTCCGGCAAGCACAAAAAAGGCTTGGCAGAGATGTTTATATACCTCTGCCAAGCCCCTTAATCAATTGCTATATCGTTGTTTTAAAGTACATAATGCTCATTTCTTACATAGTTGATTTTCTTATGAACATTAAACATTAATTAGCCTTTAACCCTGTTTTAAGCTCAAATTCCGAAACGGACATATTTGCTTGCTGTGCCGCAAGGCTTATGGATAAAATTCCTTTCTTCACTAAATCGGTTAACGTATCAAATACGCCCTCAGCTCTACCTTCGGCTCTACCCTCAGCTCTACCCTCGGCTCTGCCTTCTTCTCTTTCTGCCGCCAAAACCTTTGTTTCGTCATATTCGGTTATACACATATGTCTCACCTCCGCTTTGTTTTGGATCATAAATTCCTTTATGGGTGATGTCTCGTCAAGTTCCTCGATTGCCATATCGACTGATTTTTCAATGTCGTTCGTTATTTTTTGATTATCTCGTATCTTTGCTATGAACCAAGAGTAATCGGAAAGAGGTCTACAAGCTTCCAAGAGTTTTGCATTGTAGCCGTAGTTGATGTTCAGCATAAGAACCTTTACTTCAACATCCCCCTCGCCGTCATAGGCATCGGACAGCTTCAATACTTCTTTATCGGAAGCACCCTCCGTGCCGTTATAGAAGCATATAAATTTCGGTGTGGGTATCTTCTGAACTTTACTGCTGTAAATGTTAAAATAAGGAATCGATTCCACATACTTTGAATATGCCATTCCCACATACTCCAAAAACCTTAAAGGCATATTGGGATTTTTGGATGATTGCTGTTCATACAAATTCAGCGTATCGCCTATAATAAATGACACATCATTTTTCATTCCCATATAGATAACATCTTCTATTACGGTAAGCTGAATATCATCGGGATTTGTGTAGTCGGAATTGTTTATTGCGTTATATAAGCTCAATGTCCAACTTTTATGTTCTTCTCTTCCAAAGATGGCTCTGAAAAGTCTGTCTTTGTGTTCCCTGTTTATAGCCATATCATACCCTCTCAAACGCTTTATTATTAGCTTTATTCTTAACTATATTATATATCATAATTGTTTTATTTGCAATAGTATTTTACTAAGGAAGCACTGGTTAATTCACTTGAAGCAGATTTGAGGTAATGTTTTCGCAGACAAGGAAACACCAATAATTAATCAGTGTTTCCTTAGTTTTAATCCAACAATTCTTTTATTGCAAGGTGAATGTTTTTTGTAAGTTCAAATGCCTGAACGGAGTATTCAGTGTATTTTTGGGACATTATCTCCCCTGTCTTGCCGAAGATGTATGTTCCGAGACAAGCGGCATCAAAGCAGTTAAGACCCTGTGCGCAAAGACCCGTAATTATACCAGTAAGGCAATCTCCGCTTCCTCCCTTACTAAGACCCGAATTACCCGAAATATTTATACATACCCTGCCATCGGGCGAGGCAATGACGGAATTGGCACTTTTCAGCACTACCGTCACATTATGTGCTTTGGCATAATCGGTTGCAATACCGATCATATTTTCTCCGACGGTTTTTGTATCGGAACCGACAAGTCTGCTCATTTCCTTTATATGGGGAGTTATTATACACTCTCCCTTATGTTCGTCTATTATTTTTTTGTTTGAAGCTATGGCATTTAAGCCGTCGGCATCGATAATAAGTGTTCCTTCATGATTTTTTACGGTATCGTATACAACATTATCAAAATCTCTTCCAAGCCCCGAACCTAAAGCAATGACGGAATTGCCGAAAAGAGAACGATAGTCCTCCCTAAAGGTTGTTACTGCCTCGGGTACAAGAGTATGTATCACATCTATTGCCTTAGAGGTCGTGCATACATTTACAAGGCCACTTCCCGTATGGTATGCAGCCGAGGCATTCAGCACCGCAGCCCCTGCCATGGTATCACACCCCGAAATAAAACATGCCTTTCCGTAACTTCCCTTATGTGAAGAAGAAAACCTTTTGGGCATAAGCTTTGACGCCTCATCTTTTTCAAGAGTAAAGGTCGTAATACCGTCGGGTTTGTAGGGAATGCCTATATTTTTAACCACAAGCTTGCCGATATGCTTGTATGCGGGATATAACATAAGCCCTGTTTTTGCATAATGAAAGCAGATAGTCATATCGGCATATACTCCGCTGTCATAATCCCAGCCGAAATCGGAATTGACCCCCGTAGGGCAATCTATAGCCACGACCTTTCCGGGGGCACTGTTTATTATGTTGACTATTTCTTCATACTTATCGGAAAGCTTTTTCTTTAGTCCCGTGCCTATAAGAGCATCAACAATAACATCGCAGTCACTTATATCTATATTCTTATCTTTGTATCTTACAATTTCACCGTCATACGCCTTAAAAACGGAATAGTTTGTATTGCAGTCAAGAGTCGCCTTTTCGGGTTCTCCCACGAAGTAAACTCGAGAATAGATCCCGTTTGTCATCAATCCTCTTGCAATGGCTATACCGTCTCCTCCGTTATTGCCCTTTCCGGCAAATATACAAACTCTTTTAGGGTTTAGCTTAATTATTTCGTCTACGGCACCTCTTGCCGCATTTTCCATAAGCAAAAGAGAAGGCACTCCCCTGTCGTTCATTGCCTCCTCTTCAATTCGTTTCATTTGCAATGAGGTTACAAGCTTCATGCTTTTTCGCCTCCTTCAAGCACGGCAAATGCCGTTGCGTTTTCTTTGCTGTGGGAAATGGAAACAAAAATCTTTCCGTTTCCCGCCCGTTCATGTATTATTCGGGCATTTCCGCTAAGTACGGCGTAAGGTGTGCCGCTTGGCATACGAAGTATTTCTATCTCCTTTGGCGAACAGCCGTGAAAACCCGTGGAAAGCGCCTTTGCAACAGCTTCTTTTGCCGCAAAATTTCCTGCAAGAAATTCATGATTTGTTCCGTGAAAAAATCTAAGCTCCGCATCGGAATATACTTTTTTCAAAAAAGCCTCGCTTATATTCCTAAAGCGGGAGATCTCAACGATGTCCGTTCCTATTCCAACGATCATAACATCACCTCTTTGACAGTGTTTTAATCTATGTTCAAATACCGTGTGTGACCATAAAAAAAATGTTGTAAAAAAATATTCCCAGCACAATAAGTGCCAATATAAAGCAAATTATTCTTTTTAACATATCAGTTTCCCAATAACCTTAAAAGATCTTCTCTGTCGAAGTGATAGTCCGTGTTACAGAAATGACAATGCAGATCCGCCTGTCCTTCCTTTTGGAGTATATCCTCAAGTTCCTCTCTGCCTACGGCTATCAGCGCTTTTTCAACTCTTTCTTTTGAGCAGTTGCAATAAAACCTGATCGGTATTTCGTCAAGTATTTTCGGAGAAAAATCTCCTGCTATCTCGTTAAGGATCTGAGCGTTTGTCATGCCCTTTTCAAACATTGCAGTAACAGAGGTAATACTTGCTATTTTCGCTTCCAAAGCGGATATTATAGCCTCATCGGCCTCGGGCATTATTTGCAGGATAAAACCGCCCGCACATTTTATCGAATAATCTCTGTCAACAAGAACACCCAACGCCACAGCTGATGGTGTTTGCTCACTTTGAGCAAAATAATACGTAAAATCTTCGGCAATTTCTCCGCTTATAAGATTTATTTGTCCCACATAAGGTTCCTTAAGTCCCAAGTCTTTTATTACAGTTAAAGTTCCGCAGCCTACCGCATCCGATACGGCAAGCTTCCCGTTCTCACGAAGGGGAAGCTCTACCCAAGCATTTGCGGCATACCCTTTTACATTTCCCTTTGCATCGGCAGTCACGGTCATACTTCCTATAGGTCCGTCTCCCTTTACGGTTGCGGTAACGATGTCACTGTCATTTTTAAGCATAGTTCCCATAATTGCCGTAGCTGTTATTGTTCTTCCCAAAGCTGCGGAAACAACCGGTGAGGTTCGATGTCTTTTAAACGCCTCGTTTACGGTGTTTGATGTGTTTGCGACAAAAATTCTTACGGAATCTCCGCCTGCGGTAGCTCTTAATACAGTATCACTCATTTTTATTCTCCCTTGCCACAAAAAATAATCTTTCGGCATTTTCATCACCCTCCGAAAAGTCTTTTTCGTCGTAAATGCCGAGTATCTCAAAATCTTCAAGTGCCTTTTTTATTTCTTCCACGGTATAGCCTCTTTCGTAATGAAACTCCTCGTTTCTTATATACTGTCCCGTTTTTTCATCAAGAACAAAAAAATTGGTATAGTATTCGTTTATCCGAGTCTGTTCGTCAAAAAAGTTTTCCCATGTACAGGCACTGTTTTCGGTTGTTTGAGAATAGGAATTATCGGAAAGCACATCTCTGAATTTATGAAGGGTATTTACATCAAATATAAAAAGCCCTCCCGAAACAAGACTGTTTGCTACCCTTTTAAATACCTCTTTCAATTCGGAGTATTCGGTAACATAATTCATACAATCACATACCGAAACTATTGCATCAACTTTTTCTCCAAGCTCCAATTCTCTGAAATCCTGCATTACGTAAAGAACGTCAAGTCCTTCTTCATCGGTCTTTTTCTTTGCAACAGTCAGCATTTCCGGTGAAATGTCGACACCTATGACATTTGTACCGTCTTTTTTTAAAAGTCTTGTCATATTTCCCGTGCCGCACCCAAGCTCCGCTATCTTACCGGTTATATTCGGTTTTTTGAAGGTTTTGAAGAAACCCTTTATTTCTTCATACCATTTTTCGTAGGGCACATCTTCCATGAATGTATCATAAAGTGATGCAAATGCTGTATATTCGTTCATTTATAGCTCCTCTAAATGCTGTCTGCTTGAATAAATGGCATTTTCAAGGCAAAATTCAAACCAGTATTCATACGAGATCGCCTTATCCGCCGTATTGATACATTTTTGAAGAACAAGTGCATAGAGAATGGGTATCTCGTCATCATCCTTGCAAAACTTGGCTATTATCGGTTCGAATTTTTTATACATAAGGCAGTATCCTGTAATGTATTGCGAAGGATTTTCAAGATCTTTTACGGCATAGCCTTCGGTCGTGGAATTCTTTTTTAAATTGTTAAGCACTCCGTCTGGCAACGGCACATTTTTATCGGGATGAAGTTTTTTGAATATGCCCGCCATCATTCCGTACACACTGTATTCGTTGTAGAGAAGAAAATTATCTATCTCCGCACCGTATACATACTCTTTACCGTCTATTTGCTTTGTTCTGGCGCTTGCATATTGCTTTCCTATATATTGGCAGGCAACACCTGCAAGTCCGCTTGCCATTTGCAAAAGAAGGTCCACATTTACCTTGTTTTCCCCGTCTTTTAAAGCAAGAATAAGTCTTTGAAATATTTCATCGGCCCCTGTTTTAACTCCGATCATAGGGTCGGTTTCCCTTTGTGCTTCAAGCTGTTCAAAAAAGCTGTTTTGCATTACCTCTTTTTCCGTCATAGTTTTCTCCTTTATTTTCCGAAGATCCAAAAATGGACAAGTGCCATAACCTCTCTTGTAAAATTGGGCACAACACCTATATAGGGTGAATGTGCAGGAAGAGATGTCGCTTCTGTTCCGCATTTTCTTGCTATGAGCCCTGCCCTGTAGCAATGAAAGTCGTTTGTAACATAGGCAAGCGTATATCCTTCGTTTAAAGTTTTATCGGCAATTTCCTTTGAAAAGCGAAAGTTTTCTTCGGTAGTTGCGGACCGTTCTTCAAGAAGTATTCTTTCGGGCTCTATACCCATTTTCACAAGTTCATCCTTTATTGCCCTCGCCTCGGATTTTATTTCATCTTTTCCCTGTCCTCCTGACGCTATTATAATGCAGGAAGGATTTCTTTTTGCATAATTTTCGGCCTTCTTTATTCTCTCCCATAAATAAGCCGACGGCCTGTCTCCTCTTACCTGACAGCCCAAAACAACAAGCACCGATTCATTATAGGTAACATTTTCACGAACCCCCGTAAGTATGAAAAGAAGCACTATAAACAAAAAAACATATCCCGTTGCAACAGCTCCCTTTACAAAAAATGTAAGCTTGTTGTGTGGCAAATGATGCAAAATGAGTATTATTAAACCCGTAAACAGTATAAAATGATCCGCCAGATTACTCGGGTTGAATATGTATAGTATCAGGGCATATATAACGAAAAGTCCGCCCAAAACATCAAAAAACATTTTCATCTCCGCTTTCTTTAAGTAAACACTGATTAATTATAAACTATTTATCGGTGGTTGGCAAGGCTATTTTACCCAAAATATAACTTGACAGTAACATTATTAAAATTTATAATATTATACGTGAAGAATTCAAGAAAAACACTCATCGCACCGTTCGCCGTATGCTGTTGAGATCGGCGTGTGTGCGTAAAAAGTAAAAGGGAGGAAAAAAATGAAGAAAAAAGTTTTTTCAATGCTGCTTGCTACAGCATTGACCGTAAGCACAGTTTATGCCCGTCAGGCGGGGGATGTTAACTCTGACGGACTTGTAAGTGCAACCGACAGCACCTATGTACTGCAAAAAACGCTCGAAAAGGATTTTGACCTGGGAGATATGGGCGATCTTTTTGCGGATACCGACGCAGACGGAGAAATAACGGCAAAAGACGCTTCTCTTATATTCAGCCATGTACTTGACGGCGTAACAAAGCTTAATAAGCCCGATATTCCTTCGGAGCTTCCCGAAGGCTTTGAGCATGTGCCCGAGGACTTTACGCAAACCCTCACAGTTTCAAGTTATGAAGAACTGAAAAACGCCATAGAGACACTCGGCACCTCATCAGCTGACAGGGCGATATACATAACAGAGGATATATATCCCACAGAACAGATAAAGCTTTCCTCTCAAAATGCCAACATATCGTTTATAGGCATTACCAAGGCCGACGGCACGTCACCCAAGCTTGATTTTTACAAACACAGAGATTCTCTTACATCAAGAGGTTCAAGCGGCACGGGACTTATGATAAGCGGATCCTACTACAACTTTAAAAACCTCATAGTTACCAACGCAGGTGACTGCGGCACAAGAATAAAGGGAAAGACCGCCGGTAACTGTATATTCGAAAACTGTACCTTCAATTACAACAACAACTCCGGTATTTCCGTTACCGAGGGCGGACACGACAACACCTTTATAGGCGTTGACTCATACAGAAACTGTGACCTTTGTCCGAGATACGGTGCAGATGCCGATGGTTTTTCAATAAAACTCGGTGCGGGCGACGGTAACAACTGCTTTTCCTGTCGTGCATGGGAAAACGGTGACGATGGTTGGGACAGTTACGATCAAGCTCAACACAACGGAGTGTATAATATTTCTTATATAGATTGTCTGTGCTGGCATAACGGAGATCTTGACACCTTCACCTGTTGGGACGACTATCAAAGAGGACTGCCTCCCGATGAAAGAATGCTCTACATTCAAGCTGCCATAGCTCAGGTGCCCGATTTCCTCGAAAAGTACAATAATCACGAGTACACACAGGAAACTTGGCCGGATGTGACCATCTCACTTTTGGGCTCGAAAATAAAATCAAGCACCATAAATTATGACAACTGGGGCGGAAATCCCAACGGTTTCAAATTCGGTTCGGAATATTCAAATCCCGAACAGTACAGATATGTAGAGAATTGCATAGCCTTTGAAAACGGACAAAAAGGCTTTGATATGAACAATTCCAAATGTAGAATAGATATTCACAATACCATAGGCTATGACAACGGATATGACGGCAAAAAGGGACAAGATGCCGAGGATGCTAACTCCAACTATATTTTAAAGTGCAAAATAAGAGGAGTTACTCCCGCGGAAATGGTGGTTCTCTCCAGCTCGAACAACTATTCATTCAACGGAAAGAATCCCGATGTTCTGCCTGATAACATTACAACAAAGGAGCCTACGCCCGAGCAGCAAGAAGCTATAAGAGCCGAAGTTGACAAGGTTTTCGGACAGATAAAAGCTAATTGCCAAAAAGATATCATAAACGGTGTTGTAAGCTTTGACAGCATTTTTGACATAGTTAAAGGAGAGTAAAAATGGCTTTCGGTGAAAACGAATTTAAAAGAAACGAGAGCATTGCCGAACTTAATATCTCCGTATCGGAGTATCAACAGAAACTGAGCATGGTTCTTAACTATTCTTTTTTGTTTATGTTTATTGCCTTGCTTTTAACGGCAAATACAGCTCTTATAACAGTTAAAACGGGATTTTTTGCCATTCTTTTGACAAATCCTCCCATATACCTTGCGCTGGCGGTCGCAGACATAATAATTGTGACTGTTTGCGGTGCTCTGATACGAAAAAACAACCTTATACCGTCGGCAATACTTTTCACTTTATATTCCGTGATAAACGGTATAATATTTTCATCTATACTTGTTATTTACACCGGCGAGTCCATAGTAAGCATATTTTTTGTGACGGCTGTGGTATTTGCGGTCATGGCAATATTCGGATATACCACAAAAACAGACCTTACAAGATATTCAAGACTCTTTTTTATGGGTCTAATATCCGTGATCATCGTATCACTTGTTAATATGCTTTTGTTTAAATCATCCCTTTTGGATGTGGGCATATCCATATTTGCGGTTATACTTTTTCTGGGAATAATCGCATACGATATGCAGAAGATAAAGCTCCTTTGCGTATCTCAAACAGGGCTT
Organism: Clostridiales bacterium UBA3680; assembly: GCA_002372875.1. Classification (GTDB taxonomy): domain Bacteria; phylum Bacillota; class Clostridia; order Lachnospirales; family CAG-274; genus UBA3680. Next base: position 10,733 of record DFJD01000116.1, on the reverse strand, counting down.
TCCGTTTATACGCTCGGACTTTACGGTGCAATAGAATTTTACCTTGACTTTATAAATCTTTTCTTAAGACTTTTAAGATTATTCGGTAAAAGAAGATAAGGAGGAAATTTCAATGAAGAAAAAACTTGCTTTACTGTCTCTTGCGGTACTCTGTTTCGGAGCAGGATGCTCAAGCGGTTCATCCAATGATGATTTTGAAGATTTCGGCTCTGACGAAGGCTTTTATGAAGAGCCGTCGGAGGATACTTCGAATACAGCTACCGATGCAATAACCGACCCTGCCGTGGTGGGAGACGTTGTTTTCAGTTATTCTATGAAGTATAAATATATCGACAGTGAGATACCCTCACAAAAGCCCACTTTATATTGTCGTTTTACAAACAATTACGACAAAGGGGATGTTAAATCCGTTTCTTTAACGGCTCAGATGTATGATGCCGCAGACAATCCCTTAGGTGAGGAAAAAGTGCTTACAGCCGCACAAATAGTAAAAGATGATGCTCAAGACATGGGTATACTGTGTCAGGAGGATTATTCGGAAAAATACTGCGTTGTAAAGACGATCACCGTTGGCTATACCGATGGAGCGACTGCCGTTGTCGATCTTAACAAAAAAGTGGAAAAGAATGTTATAATATCTAACGACACCTATGCCGACGGTGCTCAAATACACGATGCAAGCAAGGTAAGCGCAGCTGTGGACCTTACCGAGGGTGAAGAGGGATCAAAGGTAGTTTTTACCCTTACAAATAACCACGATGTTGCCATAAAAACAGCCTATGCCTCCGCAAAGCTTTACGATAAAGACGGAGATATGCTCACAAAAGTGAGTGCGGAATACGGCACAAACGAATACAAGGAAACTCCCCCCATAGCAAAGGGCGAGACTTTCTCCATTGAGACCGATTCTTCCGAGAAAAAAGCTGTCAGAGCCGAAGTTACAAACGTAACAATTCTTTACGAAGATGACACAAAGGCAATAATAAATTATTAACAATTCATTAAAAAAAACGCTCTATTCTAATAAAAATAACATTGACAATCACAAAAAAAAATATTACAATAATGCTAACATTAAATTTTGAATAAGGAGGATAACTCAAAATGAAAACTTTTTTTAAGCGTGCCGTTTCCGCGGTCTTATCCGCAGCTGCGGTATTTACATGCCTCTCTGTTTCCGCTTTTGCGGCAGACAGCATTACCTTATCGGCAACAACAACAGCCACAGAGGTAAAGGGTGGGGAGACCTTTGATGTTGATTTCGTAATTTCGGATAACGATGCAAACAAAGGTTTTAACAACTACACACTTTTCGTTAACTACAATCCCGCGGTTGTTGTTCCTGTTTCCGCAGCAGACGGTGATATCAAATTAAATGTAGGCGGAGTTGATTACTACGCATCAAACGCAGACATCATCAATTCTCAGATAAGCTATGTTCCCGCAGCAGGAAACACAGATTTTCCCACTGCTGACGGCACACTTTCCTGTGCACAGTTAGGAAGCATCAAGATCGCTTACTATATCGATCCAAACGTTAACGTAGATAACAATCTTCAAAGCTATACCGACAACGGAAAGCTTTTCACAATGACATTCAAGGGTGTTGCAACAGGTGAGTCCGATATAAGCGTTTCGGTCGTTGGCGACAACTTTGAAGCTGTATCAAACGATGCTGCAATAGCAAAAGTTACTCCCGTAACAACGGTTGCTTCTTCTAAGGTAAGCGTTTCGGGTAGTGCGATACTATTAGGTGATGCAAACGGAGACGGAATTGTAAACAGAGCCGATTATGTTCTCTTATCCAAGTATTTCTCCGGACAGAACGTTACGATCAACGAGGGTAACTCCGATGTTAACCAGGACGGTACATTAAACAGAGCCGATTATGTAATGTGTTCCAAGTACTTTGCAGGTGCTATCTCATCTTTCGGCAAATAATAACGATAATAAACCGCGGGGCTGATGCTCCGCGGTTTATTGTTGCAAAAAATGTAATCAATATGTCATTGTAAAAAAAAGAGTATTGTGTTAAAATATGTTTCGAAATATTTTAAGGGGGTAATCTTTTTGAAAAAAAACACTTTTTTTGCTTTAATTTGTTCCGCATTTATTGCCGCATCGGCAGGCGTAGTATGTGCCGATGATGTATCGCCGGTAACGCTTAGCGTAAATGAGGCTGCCGTTGAGGGGGATAAGGCACCTGTGATAATCAACAACGTCACCTATGTACCGTTTCGAATATTGTTTGATGCTCTCGAAGCCGAATATTCCTGGGATAACGAAAACAAATGCATTACTGCCGAAAAAAACGACATCGTAGTAAAGCTTTGGATAAACAATAAAGAGTATCATGTAAACGACGAAGAGAAATATACCGAAAATGCACCCCTTATAATCGACGGAAGTACATATATACCCGTCAGAACGGTTGCCGAAGCTTTCAAGCTTGAAATAAGCTGGAACGATGCAAGCAGAAATGTAAACATCTCGGATGATTCTATAACGACACAAACCACCACGGAGTCCACAACGGAATCCACAACCAAAGAGACAACGGAAACCACAACAAAAAGGGATCCCAATATGAGCCCTGTGGACGGTGTTAATAAAAATATATTCAAAAAAGTAACGGATGACCTTGCAAAAAGCGCAAAATCGTATACTCTCGGTGATTTTGATAACTGTGCAAGATTTAAAAAAGCCGCTATAGACAAAATGTATGAAACATGGGATTCCATGGTCAAAACACCCGAGGAAGAAAGATTTGTAAGTGCGGCAAAAAGTGCCCATTCTTCTCTTGAAAGTGCCTACAGAGGCTTTGATTCCACCTATGATAACAACAAAAAGTATTCGGGTGCCGCAAATATTATAAGAGATTATCTTAATAAGGCAAGAATGACCGTAAGATCTTTTTCCGACATAAAGGAAAGCGGTGACTTGTCTGCAAAAATATCCGCTTTCAGAGATGCTTATGCAGATATGAACGATGACCTTTCAAAGCTTAGAGGTCGCTATGAATAATTGATGAAGGAGCTTCCGAAAAACACTTGTTTTACAAACAAACATTTTATTGTATTTAAATTTTGGAAGTATCCGTACTCGGAGGATAGAAATGTTTAACAAAGATATGGGTATTGACCTGGGAACGGCCAATACTCTTGTTTATGTAAGGGGCAAAGGTATTGTTATAAATGAGCCCAGCGTTGTTGCTATAAATAAATTAACTAATGAAATATGTGCCATAGGATCGGAGGCTTATGCCATGCTTGGCAGAACTCCGATAACACTGACTACAATAAGACCCATACGAAACGGGGTCATTTCTGATTTTGCAATGACTGAGGCAATGCTCGGCTTTTTTATTACCTCGGCATTCAAAAAAACATTTCTAAATCCAAAGCCGAAAGTAGTTATCTGTGTTCCCTCCCAAGTCACCGAGGTAGAGCAGTATGCCGTTATAAAGGCGGCAACCAACGCCGGTGCCAAGGAGCACGGAGTTTATGTGGTAAAGGAGCCTATGGCTGCGGCAATCGGTTGCGGAATGAACGTGACGGAAGCCGGAGGAAACATGATCGTTGACATTGGCGGAGGCACTACAGAGGTGGCAATCGTTTCATTGGGCGGTGTTGTTTACAGTAAATCCATAAGAGATGCCGGAGACAGCATTGACAGAAACATTATTTCTGCCGTAAAGAAAAAATTCAGGCTTGTTATAGGCGAAACCACTGCCGAAAAAATAAAAAAAGAGCTCGGCTGTGCTTACATAGATGAAAAAACAAAAATAAGAGATATGCTTATAAGAGGAAGGGATATGCTTACAGGTCTTCCGAAGGAGGTTACCGTAACTACCGAAGATGTGCATGATGCCATTGTTGACACAATAAGCGCCATAAGCAACTCTGTCAAGCTTACCCTTGAAAAAACTCCTCCCGAGCTTAGTCAGGATATTATACAAAACGGTATCTATCTTTCCGGAGGAGGGGCTCTTATAAAAGGACTTGACACTCTTATAGAAAAAAATACCGGTATAAAGGCTCGTGTTGCCGATGATCCCCTTACCTGTGTTGCAAGGGGAACGGGTATGATAATAGACGACCCTTACATTGCAGGCAAAATATCAATGGTACATTGATTCGAGTAAGAGGAAATACAAGTGGCTTCTTTTTTTCGAAACAAAAAAATATTCATAACTATAATAATCATAATTACCGGTATACTTTTAGCATTGTCGGCAATTTCAAAAAATAATCCCGTAGGTAGATTTCTTTCCGATCATTTGGCACCGATACAGGAAAGTCTGCACGGTTTTTCCGAAAAAATAAGGCTTGGAAAAGAAAAAAACCGTGATATTGAAGAACTTGTAAAAGAAAACGAGGCTTTAAAAAAAGAGCTTATGCTCTCAAATGCCGAGCTGAACCGATTAAGGCTTGTTGAAAGCGACAACAAACAGCTTGAGGCGCTTCTTCGTACAAAGGATACCTACCCCGATTACGAAGCGGAGGGAGCCTACGTTATATCAAAGGAGCCCGGAAATCTTTTTGACTCGTTTATAATAAACAAGGGCAGCACATCGGGAATTGAAGAAAATATGACGGTAATAACGGATAAAGGACTGGTAGGTAAGATAACCTCCTGCTCAACTTCATACTCTACCGTTACTTCCGTAATAAGCGACAGCGACAGAATCGTCGCCCAAAGTACAAGAACGGGAGATATAGGTTATATCGGTACAAATGCCTCGGACAGCTCACTTTGTACCATGCAATACGGCTCTGAAAATGCCGATTTTGTTATGGGTGACGAGCTTGTGACCTCGTCTTTAAGCTCGGTATATCCGCCGGGTATCAAGATAGGCTATATTTCCGCACTTAAACAAGAGGAGGACTCCTTCGGTTATGCCCAAATCACACCCTCAGTTGATTTTAAGCACATAAATTTCGTGCTTGTTTTAAGGAACCACTGATTAGTGTTTCCTTAAAAACACACTGAGCAAACTTTATGCAACAAGGAAAAATTATATGCGATACTTTACTTTATTTTTCGGTGCCATTGTGTGCTTTTTATTGCAAGGGGTAATCATACCCGAGCTTGCAATATACGAGGTGGCACCGAATATTATTATAGTGTTTTTGGTTTGTGCCGCCATACTTTACGGGCCTGTTTATCCTTCTGTTCTTGCCGCTTTGCTTGGACTTGCACAGGATTTTATGTATTCACGCATATGGGGCGGACACTTTGCCGTATATACCGTTATAACCTATTTTATAGGCTTTATATGCACAGATATGTCAAGGAACAACGTACTTCTTGCTCCTATTTTTACAAGTCTTGCCACAATTATATATAATTTTGTGTTCATATTTATAAATATATTTGTTTCGGGCTACACAAACATTATAAAATGCTTTGTTTTTTCAGTTCTTCCCGAGGTAGTATATAACGATATTTTTGCTCTGATATTATTTACCGCAATGCTTATGATGTATAATATAAAAGAACATAAATATCGTCATTATATAGGTAAAAAATAATGTCAGATTTTTTTTCAGGTAACAACAAAAACATAAGGCTTTGGATCGTTCTTTTTTTTGTGGCCATACTGTTTTCGACCCTCATATATAAGCTGTATGTGCTTCAGATAAAACAAGGCGAGCATTATATAAACGAGGTAAAACTTACCACGTTGAGAGATATTCCGCTTAAACCTCAAAGAGGTAATATATACGACAGATACGGTCGTGAACTTGCCGTAAATGAGGCCGCTTACACCGTAAATCTTGACCCCAGTGCAACAGCCGAAAATATAAATTCGGTATTACTGAACCTTGTGGAATTGTTTGATAAAAATAACGAAAAGCTTCTTACGGAGCTTCCCATAACCACAGGTCTGCCGCGAGCTTTTTTATTTGACGGCAACGAGGATGCTCAAAAACGTTGGAAAGAGGATATGGGGCTTGATGCATCATTAGATGCCGAGCAATGCTACAATGAGCTTATAAAGCTTTTTGAAATAAACACCCTTCTTCCGAACGAAACCGTATATAAGCTTGTTTCCCTCAGGTCTTCTCTTTACGAAAAAAGATTTTCAAAATATATAAAAATTCCGATCGCTTATAACATAAGCCAAAACACGGCTTCCGTTCTTCTTGAAAAAAGCACTGAATTTTCGGGTGTTACGGTTGAAACGGAGCAGCTGAGAAAATATCCCTACGGAAAATATCTTTCCCATATTTTGGGCTATACGGGTAATATCAACCAAGATGAACTTGACAGCTACGGCGAGGGAGTTTACGATGCTTCCGACCTTATAGGAAAGGACGGTATCGAACAAGCCTTCGAACAGGATCTGAGGGGCAAAAAGGGAATTGAGCATGTGGAAATAGATGTAATGGGTAAGAGAGTAAACACATTTTCAAACCCCGAAGAAGCTCCCGTAAACGGAAACGATATTCAGCTTACAATAGATGCCGAACTTCAAAAAACCGCCTATGACGCCATTGAGAGTGCTTTAAGAAAAGAACAGATCTCAAGGCTTACCACTGCCAAAAATTTCAACTACACCACACAGGATATTTTCGAAAATATGATCAAAAGCGACAATATCCGCATAAGAAACATTATGAACTCCAAAGAGGGAACGGTTCAGGGTGAGCTTAAAGCCTATATTATGTCTATAGAGCCCGAAGCAATGAACGACCTTGAAAAAGCGAGAACCGCTCTTAAATACGGCTATATTGAAGGACCTATCTCCTCCTCACAGCTGATACTTGCCCTATATGAACAGGGTCGGATATTTGACGACGATAATGTTATAACCAGGGTAAAAAACGGAGATATAGACGGAAATACGGCTCTGATATTGAAGCTTGAACGTGACGGAGGCGACATTACTCCGCAAATGACGGGAATGGACCCTTGTTCCGCTTCTGTGGTGGTGGAGGACATTCACACCGGAGATGTTCTTGCGGCAGCGGCATATCCGAGCTACGACAATAACGAGCTTGTAAACGATTTTAACAATGAATACTATATAAGCCTGCAAAACGACCCTACGACCCCCATGGTAAACAGACCATTCACCGAACCCAAGGCTCCGGGGTCCATATTCAAAATGATAACCGCCGTTGCCGGACTTAAAGAGGGTGTGATAACCACAAACTCGACAATACACGATAACGGAATATTCAAAGATGCGGGGCAGCCCTATGCAAGATGCTGGATATCTCCCGAACAGGGAGTACAGGGTACACATGGAGATGTGGATGTGGCAAAGGCACTTGAGGTAAGCTGTAATTACTTCTTTTACTCGGTATCATATATGATGGGAGAGCATTCAGGTAACTCCACTCACGGTATCGATACGCTTAATAAATATATGCGTGCCTTTGGACTTGACAGTAAAACGGGCGTGGAGATATATGAGCTTTACAACTCCATGAATGATTATCCTAACCACATTTCCTCGCCCGATTACAAAGATTACGTTATGCATCTGTATTATCCCGATGCACAGAGCTGGGAATACAACTGGACTGCGGGAGATACCATAAGAACGGCTATAGGTCAGTCATACAACAACTATACCTGCGCAACCGTAACAAAATATATATCCACCCTTGCAAACGGAGGAACAAGATATTCAATGCACCTTATGAACAGGGTCATTTCTCCCGATAAAAGCACGGTAAAGCAATACACCCCCATCGTGGAAGAGACTATTGATATCCCCCGTGAATATCTTGACACCATATACGATGGAATGTACAGAGTTACTACCGGAGAAAACGGAACACTGAAAAAAGTTTTTAACGGTTATCCCATAAAAATAGGGGCAAAATCGGGTACTGCCGAGGAATCTTCCGAAAGAAGCGAACACACGACCTTTGCAGCCTTCGCTCCCTTTGACGACCCTCGTATAGCAATAACGGTGTATGTGCCTTTCGGAAGCGGTGACAGTTACCCCGCACCGAATATAGCAAAATCCGTTATAAGTAAATGTATAAATATGACTTCAAGTAAACAGGAAAACAATTATAACACTCTGCTAAAATGAACAATAAATCAATATTTTTAAAAATTGACTATCTGCTTATATTCCTTGTGTTCGCCCTCTCCTTTATAGGCGTTACAGTCATAGGCAGTGCCGTTAAGATAAACACCGACGGCATAACGGGTCCTTATACAAGTCAGATAATGTGGATCTGTACGGGTATCGTGCTTATGCTTGTGGTTTCGGTCGTAGACTACAGGGTGATATGCAAGCTGTATCCTCTGATATATCTGTTAAATATTATTTTGCTCGTGCTTGTGCTGCTTATAGGCAGAGAAGAACACAATGTAAAACGCTGGTTATTCGGAATACAACCGTCGGAGTTTGCAAAACTTTTTTCCATACTGTATGTAGCAAGCTTTATTCAAAAAGTAAAGGAAAAAATTAACAAACCTCTTATAGTAGGATTTCTTGTTTTAACAATGATTTTTCCCATAATTCTTGTTAAAGCGGAACCCTCATTGTCGGCAAGTCTCGTTCTTGTAGCAATTTTACTTAGCGAGTTGTTTATCGGCGGAATAAATTGGAAATATATTACAATAATACTATTGATTTTTGTCCCAATTTCTATTATACTGTACATAGATTTGTTAAATGGTGAGCATAAAATCTTAAACCTGTTTCTTCGTGACTACCACATTGATAGACTTTTAACACTCATCAATCCCGACCCTTCCGATCCGAATTACTACCAAACAAAAAATTCGATCTGGGCAATAGGCTCGGGGCGTCTTGTGGGAAAAGGTTTATATAACGGCACAGTCAACAGACTCAGCTATCTGCCCGAGTCCTACAACGATTTTATTTTTTCGGTATTAGGGGAGGAATTCGGCTTTACAGGCTGTGTGAGCGTGCTTGGAATTATGTTTTTCATTGTGCTTAGATGTATTAAAATTGCCGTGAACACTTCAGACGAGCTTGGAAAACTTATAGTAGGCGGTGTTGCGACAATGCTCGCATTTCAAGCCTTTGTAAATGTGGGTGTTGCCACCGGTCTTTTGCCGAACACCGGCATGCCATTTCCGTTTCTTAGCTACGGCGGCAGTTCTATGTGGGTCAATATGTTATCAATCGGCTTTATTATAAGCGTTCAGTTGCACAGTAAGCCGAAATCTATGTTTTGAGGTGATAAAATGAATATTGCTCTTGTTGCACATGACAGTAAAAAAACACTGATGGAAAACCTGTGTATTGCTTACAGACACATTCTGGTTAAGCATGAAATATTTGCCACAGGCACTACGGGACAACTTATAGAAGAGACCTCCAATCTGCCGGTTCATAAATATCTTGCCGGTCACTTGGGAGGAGAACAGCAATTAGGTTCTCAGATTGCAAACAACGACATTGATATGGTCATTTTCTTAAGAGATCCGGTCGCTTCCAAATCATACGAGCCCGATATCGGCTCGGTACTCAGGTTGTGCGACATACATAATATTCCCCTTGCAAGTAATCTTGCTACGGCAGAGGTATTACTGCTTGCCCTTGACAGAGGAGATCTTGACTGGAGAAGCCTTGTAAACGGAAGAGATTAATGAAAAAACACCTTCAATATTCCTATTAAAGCGAATGATTGAAGGTGTTTTTGTTTTAGGGAAACAGATTTTCATTTGCCTCTTCCCCAAATGGCAATGCCCAAGCAAAAGAGCAGAACTGCTGCTACCGTTATTATAATAGAGGTCAAAACGGCAGTTCTCAATGTCACCTTAAATATGAGCCAAATCAACAGCACCGTTACGATGGGGATGGGAAACATGACCGAGATAATTATAGGAATCAAGGATAAAGCACCTTTGGATCTCATTGCCCAAAAATCCGCAAAGGCAATGATAAATGCTATAAAAAGGCTAATGTATGTACCCATTCCCAAAAGCACCTTAAAAAAAAGCATAATGCCTATAAAAACCTGTACCGCAAAATAAGCATGGAGCAAAGAGCTTTCCGGTAGATCCGTTTTTAAATTTTCTTCACATTCCTCAGCAAGCTCTCTGCTGTTTTTGAATTCGATTATGGATTTAAACGTTTCATTTGCTTTTTCGTATTCGCAGTTCATAAGTTGATTCTTTCCCGTGTTATATTTAAGATACCGCCTGCAATATTTCATGGCATCATCACACATTCTTTCAAGTGCTTCACTTGTATCGGGAGCAATATCCTTTTTACATTCGGGAAGAATGTTTTTTAAATCAAACAATACGGTATTGATTTCCTTATTTGAAAGGTCATCCTTTTTAAGTGTGGCTTCGTGAGCTTTTAATTTATCAAGCAGAGCCGAATATTTTGAATATTCATCGTCTGCATCTTTAAGCAGATACTCCGCCTCACAGCTTGGGCATTTACACACCCCGGAAGGATAATTTACCATCAGAGGAGAATTGCAATTTTTACATGTTAACGCCATAAAATCACCTCCAAAATTTTGTCAATGATATTCGTATTCCGCAGAAATAAATTTCTGCTACATACTCATAACCAACGGAATTGCAAGCGATTCCAAATTCAGTGGGAGCTTGGACTTCCACTGAATTTTAAGTAAGCACCCCCGCTTTAGAAGCGGGGGACTTCCTTAGTTTGTTAAATTTTTCAATTTCTTCTTTTATTCTTTCTTGCAGATTTTCGCTGCCTTCGATCAGAACATATCTGTTGTGATCTTCGTATATATTGCGGATAGTAATAC
>DFJD01000018.1:18457-22250 GCA_002372875.1 Clostridiales bacterium UBA3680 | reverse complement strand
GAATTAATCAGCGCTTCCTTAAAGTTTTTAGGTTTCGGGTCTTTTGCCTCTGTATCTGAAAAATATAATGTCTGCCAGAAGTGTTAAAGCAAATATTGCGATCATGATTACCGTATATTTATCTATTACTGAAATTTGCCCTTTCAGATATTGTGTTTTTACAAATAACAGTACGGAAAATATCAGGCATAATATTTCTGCCAATGTGCCTGCTATTATTTTGTATTTAAAAAACCTCAGATCTTTTGCGATAATTTCGTTTTTTTCTTCTTTTGACATTTTCGCTGCATATACAAACTGATAGTATTTGTTTCCTGTAAATATAAACGGAAGAAGGGTCAAAAGTGTGCAGATAACGCATAAAAGGTTTAGGAAAGCCCAACCCTTGCTATTTGTATAATGTCCTGTTGCCGTTCTTTTTATGGGTGTGGGGTCCTCGGCCTTTGCAATTACTCCCGTCAGGGGTGTAAGTGATGCAAAAACCATTGTTCGTCCGTATGTCTGAAAGTCCATACAGGTCGAAAAGGCAATGATCTTGTCACGCGGTGTGTCGTTTTTAAATATTACGCTGTTTTTTTCTATATATTCAATTACAGTATTATATTTTTGGGACGAATTTATTTCTTCAAAATAAAGAAGGTCGTTATAAGCATCGGTTTTCATTGCGGCAAAAATTTTAATATCATAATTCTGTGCGGGACTCATAAGAATCCCGCTTCTGTGTGCATCAAAAAAACTTTGGTCGATATATTTGCCTATGTCGCCAAACATTGCACCGTTTTCCATATGATGCCCGTAAATCAGATTGTAATTATCCGAAAAATCGGCATTGTTTTCCGTGCGCAGATACAAAGAACCCGTAAGGGAACTTTTACCGTAAATATCTTTATTGATATATTCAAGGTCGTCGCGGCCCTGCAGTATTGGATAATCTATATTGGTGCCGTCAATGGTAAGCCACGCAACTGTGTCGGGGTTAAGCGCCAGAATATCCGAAAAACCAAGCTTTGTTTCTTTCAGAGTTGGTTTATATTGCTGCAGGTCAAAAGAAGAAAATGCCGCCGTGCTTTTATAAAAATTGTCATACAGTACATAACCGCTGAACAAAAGAATGACAGCAGCAATAAATGTAGTGAACAGCCCGAGCAGTTTGTCGCATATTGCAAAAATATTGCGTATTGTTTTCATAAATTTGTTCGCCTCATTATAGTTATAACGGTGCCTAAGATCTCGCTTTTTTTCACGGGACCGTAATAACGGCTGTCCTCGCCGCTTTTTCTTTGATCGACAAGTATAAAATATGTGTCGGGTTCAAGCGTGACGGGATAGTCTACAAAGCCTTCGTAACGCTGTGTCTCGTAAAAAATATTGTTCTCGTATGCGGGGTGGCCGTTTATAACAAGCTGGCCGTTATCGGTGATATCCACCGTATCGCCGCCCACGGCAACAACACGCCCGATATATACGGTGTTGTTTTTTTTCAGTACGGCAATATCCTGCGCTTTCATATCGGTATCAAGCCTGTAATAAAGGATAAGATCGTCCGAGTCTATGCGCGGGTACATATCGTTATTCGGTGCGTGCATAAACCCGAATACCAGACCGTACATCAGCCAGAATACCGTAATAAATATAAGCGCGTGTATAAGAAACTTTTGCGGCTGATCCATAGGCCCCGATTCTTTGTTTTTCATAAAAAATTCTCCGTATTATTCAATGATATTCGTATTCCGCAGAAATAAATTTCTGCTACATACTCATAACCAACGGAATTGCAAGCAATTCCAAATTCAGTGGGAGCTTGGACATTGCACCGCAAAGATAGATGCGGACAGGCTTTGCCTGGCTTTTGCGCAGCAAAAGTGCTGACCCACTGAATTATAAGTAAGCACCCCCGCTTTAGAAGCGGGGGACTTCCTTAGTCGGTTCAAGATATAGGTATAAACATAACGGGCAGGTATATACCCGCCCGTTAGAAATTTTGTCTGTGTTTTAAAGCTATACAAGCCTTAAATTTTCTGTCAGATCTTTCTTACCTTGGTTTCTTTTCTCTTTGTCTTACCTGCAAGTACAAGCAGCAGTCCCGCAAAGCCTGCAAGAACAACAAAAGGTATAAATCTTAAAATAATGCCCGTAGGTGAAATGGCATCTATTTTGTTTGTGTACTGAACATATCTGTAATCAGACCTTGTCGGAACATGAGTTACATCCGAATCGCTGTTTACCGTTTCGTAATCGGATACGTTTTGAGGTGTTGTTGATAACTCCAGCGTACCTCCTGCGGCAACATCTCTTTCTGTCTGGAATACCCTATCCTGTTCATTCAAATCGGTGTTGTCTTTTAAGTAATCGGCTCTTACCTTATATGTTTCCGAAGTATTGTTACGCTCGGTATAATTGATCGTTGCCTGCGGACAAAGTCCTCTTATAACAAGTGCCTCGTTATGCTTTAAGGAGATAGTTGAGGGAAACGCATGGTCAACGTCCACATAATTCCATGTTACACCGGTGTCATCAGCGCCGTGTCTGCCGCCTCTGTCCTGTCCGTCGGGAATGGAATATACGGCGTAATGGAAAGGTTTGCCTAAATTGTTTACAGAAACATCAAACGGGAATGCGTGAGTTTTGTCGCCCATAGTACCCTTAACTACTTTTTTAAGCATAGTGGCATTGTTTCTGTAATTATCGCAGCCGTGATGGTCGGCAGAGATATAACCGATGCTTTTGCCCTCTGCCGTGTATGTATTGTCGTTGGTGCTGTGCAGAACATAGCCTGTTACCTCAAAGCCCGTACCGGCCGAATTTGCGGCAACATATACATCAAGGTATCTTGTTGTAAGGTAATCCGCGCTCGAATAGCCGGTTCTTACAATACCTGCCGTATAGAGAGCGGCGGTCGAAGTTGTTTCTGTTATAAGATAACGATAGACACCGGGCTTGTCAAATTTGCTCGGATTCATTGTAACTGCTATGTATTTTATTACTTCATGACCCGAGGTATTGCGTACTATCTCTGATGATGCGAATGTAGGTCCCGCAATGGAAGCACTGTCGGCAGGACCGGCAGCTACGGCAATGGCACCGCACATAGTTCCGGGCGGCGGTTCGGCGGGAACGATGGTATAACTGCACGTAAGATCGGGTAGATAAAAATCAACGGTAACACCTGCATCATAAAGCAATGTTATGCCTTTTGGTATGTAAAGCACACTGCCTGCTCCGCCCGAACCCGTGTCGGTCAATATGTTGTCGGGGTCTGCAAATGCCGTGATCGACATTGCCAGAACCATTACTGCCGCAACGGCAAAAGCGACAACTCTTCTTGCGCTCTTTAAAATTGACGTTTTCATAAGAAACCCTCCTTTTTTGATATTATTCTTTATGATCTGCTTTGCTTTGTTTCCTTTTTCTCTAATACTACGGTCAATATACAGACCGTAAATGATATCACCCCTTAGAACACTGTTTTTGTATCCTTGCCGCAGGTATTTTAATAAGGATGATCCGCTCATTGTTATAATTTTAGTGTATTTTAACATGATTAATAATAAATGTCAATATCCATTCGGATATTTATACATATTGCACAATGATTTTTGTAAATTTTCAACAAAAAAGATAAAATCTGTTGATTTTAGGCAAAGAAACCTTGAAAACCATAGCTGTTTCTGATATAATATCAATACAACTAAAATAGTATCGGAAACCATATAAATATCATTTGTTTGATTGTTTATATCGACTTATATACCCGGTCAATGATATTCATATTCCGCAGAAATAAATTTCTGCT
>DFJD01000018.1:9231-18405 GCA_002372875.1 Clostridiales bacterium UBA3680 | reverse complement strand
AACGGAATTGCAAGCAATTCCAAATTCAGTGGGAGCTTGGTCTCCCACTGAATTTTAAGTAAGCACTCCCGCTTTAGAAGCGGGGGACTTCCTTAGTTTGTTAAATTACAAAGCGGAACGGAAAAATACGGGAATTTACCAAGGAGGTGGAATTGCAATGAAACCTAACTTGAGATCAAACATAAAAAAACGTATCATAAGTGCTGCGGCAATTCTTTCGATAATCACATCATCGCTGATCCCGCCGGTAACGGTATATTCCGATGATGTTATTTGTGCACCTGCGGGTCTTGAAGAAGTTTTGGACGAAAAAAACGACCCTGCAGAGAATATTACGTTTTTGGAAGAAAAAATAAATGATGACACCGAAATAGAGGCGGAAATTACAACGACTTTTTACTATAGTGACGATAACGATAAGCCTGAGGACGAAGATATAATATCGGGCAGCGGTCTTGTCGTGATCGAAAGCGGCGGCAGCGGAACAACGGAAGAAAACGAGTATCGCAGGCTTAATTTTGAGCTGGAGCCAAAGGAGGGTGCATCTGTTGTATTGGAGGGACTTATGCCCAAAAATGCACAGGCGGAAGCGGTCGATGTTAAGGATGACTGCGGTGAAAACACTATTGCTGCCTACGATATTACTATCACAAATAACGGCAGCGAGTACCAGCCCGGCGAAGAACGCCCCGTATCGGTGACTGTGACAGACCCGAATATAAGCGAAAATGCCGATCTTCAGCTTTGGCATATTAAAGACAGCGGCGAAAGGGAGCAGATAACCGACTTTACGGTAGAGGGCAACAAAATCAGTTTTGAAGCTGTCGCATTCAGTGTATACGAGATAGTTCAGGGACCCGATGTATATGTTCCCACGCTTTCGTGCGCATCGGCTCTTGCGGATATAAGGCCCGAAAACGGCGAAAATAAGGCGTTTTATATATCCGTAAGCAAAGGAACCCAAAATGCAAATTATTATTTTAAAAATACGATAAAATATAATGCAAGCAACGGCGCTGTTTTTTACACAACAGACAATAATGTTGTCGGGGAAGGTGCCGTATGGTATTTTGAGGCTGTTTCGGCGGAAACCAACACTTACCGTGTGTATACATATTTGTCGGGGTATCCCAACGAAAAGAAATATATATTAAGAAATACAAGCGGTAAGGGCAATGCCATAGACTTAACGGCAGACCCCGCACAAGCCGTAGTTTTTAAAATACAGCTCCGTTCGGAAGGCTTGTTCTATATGAAAGACAGCGGTGCCGAAAAGTATTTCCAGTATTCAAACGGCGGCGGAGGCGCCAGATTTTATGATAATACGGGCGATAACAGCAATGACCAAAACAGCAGGCTTACATTAACTTATGCCGATTCTTTGGAAATGCCCGATGACCCTTACGGACTTGACGGCAAGACTTACGGTATATTGTATGCAGGCAGTTCGGGCGGTACTGCCATAGGACAGGGTATGACGGCAGAGGCGGCGGCCGACCCCGCCAAACTGAAAGCCGAAGAATTGGTGGTAAAGACAAACGGTTATGACCATACGACCGAATTATATGTGGATTTGACAAACAGCGCAGAACTTGCCATGTTTACATTCCATAGCACAGAAAAAGACAAATACCGTTTATCTGCGGAAATAAACGGAACAACAAAGTTTTTAAGGCTTACAAGCGCGGGCCTTTCGTTTGTTGATTATACCGAAGCATCCGAAATTCAGGTCATACCCGGTACGGGCGGAAACAGCGGCAAAATAAAGCTGTTTGCCAACGGCGAGTATTTAAGGTACGAAAGCCGTACTTTCCTTGCAAGTTCGAACAATGCCACTTGGCTTAATTTTGTTAAAACATCCGATTATCAGAACGATGATTTTGTAATTTATTCCGCGGAAAAAACAAGCATATCAAACCCCTCCGTAACAACGGGAACGAAGATAATAGTTTATATCCGTATCTGGAACGAAACAGCATCAAGATATGATTTTTATGCCGTTGACCACGACGGAAGTCTTGTACCCTGCTATGAGCGAGGCAATTCCATAATGTGGGTGGGCAGCAAAATAAATACGCTTTTGTGGGATTTTACGGAATATACATATTCAGACGGTACGCCAAATTATTATTATGAACTTCAAAACGAGTATTCGGGCAAATATCTTGCACCGCAGCTTTCGGTATCGGGTAACGGACAGGTGTTGTCGGCTAATACCATAGGCATCAATCTTCCGGGCAGACGAAACGGCAGCTATTATACACAGATAACGGCCTGGGATACTCCTTACTACACTTATGCAAGCCTAAAAGCCGACGGTACGGACAAACTTGTTTCTTGTCCTCGTGCCGACAATGATACCGCAACCTTCTATTTTGCAACTATGGAAAATTTGGACTTGCCGTCTCTTACGGAAATAGAGACCATTGATAATGACACTTACGGTATTTCGATGAGGATGATAGACTTCGGCGGCTCTATGGTAACTTTCGGCCAGACTACATCCACACGCAAACAGTACGAAGTTATGGGTGAATCCCAGTGGACGGGCAACGCCGAGCCAAGATACGGCTTGCTTAAAACCGATCTTACATCGGGTTATCCGACTGCAAAATTAACGGGGCGTTCGTTTTCGGAACTTTTTGGAGATGCCGAGACCGTTAACCACCTTTTCATAGAAAGTACGCACAGAGCCAGCGGTTATTTTGAGTATGACAGCTGTCAGAACTTTGCTACGCTTAAAGGCAGAACAAGCGGTGACTTTGTTGTTTACAGAGAACTTGGAAGTATAGAGGGTTCCAAGGTCACATACAAACACGGACATTTTTTCCCCTACAATGACATTGACCCCAATGTTCTTATTACAAACGAAAACGCAAATCCGTACAATCTCTACGATGCCGAGCAGCGTTTACTGCCCGAAAGCGACCCGAGAAAGTATGAACAGCTTTATAAAATAACCGATCCCGATCATTACTTCGGTATGGAACTTACGGGCGGCTTTGTACAGACCCCGAGCGGCAAGGATGCGTGGAATCACGATATTATTTTTGAGTTTACGGGTGATGACGATTTCTGGCTTTATGTTGACGGAGAACTTGTTATAGACCTTGGCGGTATACATTCCGCCGCTCCCGGTAATGTTAACTTCAGAACCGGCGAGGTAAATGTAAATAACTGTACGGGCAATAAGACAAGGATAGATAACATATATAATAACATATATAAACTGCATAATGACGGCGCGACCGATGAACAGCTGGCTGCATTCAGAAATATGCTTTATAAGCCAAACGGCAGGGACGATCCCGATACTAAAAAACTGACGCTTAAGGAGGTTTTTGCGGCAAACTTTTTGTCGCGCTACTTTGCAGCACATCCGACTGCAGCCGCCGACGAAGCTTATGCTGCCGTATGTGCATATCTCGGCGAATTGTTTGAGGCAAAAGCGGACGAAACTTACGGCTGCGAGGATATTTTCAAGGATTACTCATCTCACGAGATGAAGATATTTTATATGGAGCGCGGTGCAGGCGCATCAAATCTGCACATGCGTTTTAACCTGAGCGATGTAAAACCCGGACAGGTCGTACTGTCAAAAGAATTATCGGGCTCGTCGGATTTGGATTTTAACCTGGTACAGTATCCGTATCAGATATGGTATAAACCCGAGGGCAGCGTTTCGACCGAAAATGACGGCTATGTAATGCTTGGCAATGTTCCGCAAAGCGACGGCAACCCGGGCGAGATATACGTTACGGACCCGCAGACGGGTGAGCCGATAGAATTTGCCTCGACATATACAATACACGACAGTTCAAACGGAGATATTACATACGAAAATGTATATTTTCTTAATCCGGGCAAAAAAATGGCAATAACTTTCCCGAGTGAACTGATCGGATATTATGTGGTTGAGTGCGGCTTAAACAAGGATGTTTACACAAAGGTTTACTGTAACGATACCGAATTGAGTCCTATCGATACGGGAAATGTTTATTACAAAAATTATGCGACCGAGCGAAAGTCCGTAAAAGAAAGACCCGGTGTTACCATAAAAAACGAGGTAGCCGCAACTGCATTGCGTACACTTTCCATAAAAAAGAATTTGTACAGCGAACTTGTTGATATAAACGATGTTGTATACAGCGGAGCAAATGACCCCGTAAAAGAGAGCAGAGCGGCGGCTTGCCTGCTGAACAGGGAAGATGATAAAACTACGTTTAGTTACAGGCTTTATCTTGGCGATAACGACAGCAGTATTTCCGAACTGCCGTATGCCAGTATGCACAAATACAGGGTCAAAGACGAAAACGGCAATTACTGTAAATGGGAAGAGGGTACGGGATTTGTTTCTTTAAATAAAAAAGTATTTACACAGCTTTCCGACGAAGAAAAGATCTCGGCCACATTCGAAACATCGGTAAACGGCGCTATATCTATGATACCCGCAGGATATACGGTAGAGGTGCCCGGACTTATTGTAGGCACAAAATTTAAAGTAGAGGAAAGAGAAAGCGAGATACCCAAAGGCTACAGATGGCTGCAATACGAACGTACCGACGGTACCTATCTGGTAAGCGAAGGCGATGCACCGAATTCGGGTACGATACGTGCCAATTCTTCTCCGCAGATGACAATAAAGAACAAGCGCGGTTGGGGGCTTACCGCCGAAAAATACTGGTCCGATGACGGATATATAGGCTGGCATTATCCGATATATATTGCCGTATATATCAAAAACGGCAGTACGGAAGAATTGCTTGCGGGAACGGTAAGGGAAATAAATAAAGACTCCTTATCGACATATTATTATTTTGACTATTTGGAAAACGGACATAACTTTGACGATTATGTTGTGCGTGAAGTCAAGCTCACAAATCCACGCTATGACGGCGGCAATTTGATTTATGACGGAGCGCCTGTAAAAGTAAATGACGATGAACTTGTAAATGTTGATGTCAGACAGGTAAACATTTCGGATACCAATGTTTATAATTATAAATATGCCGTAACTTATGAGCAGGGAACAGCAACAGGCGCTCAGGGCGCAAAGCCTTTGGCCAATGTGCGTACCGATACCGTAACAAATACACGCAGCGGCGGTATATATATAGATCTCGGTCTTTACAATGCCGTTAACGCACAGACGAAAAGGGTGGAAAACCCACTTTCGGGCGGTAAATTCAAACTTACATTGTACCGAACTACCGACCCCGAAAAAACCGTTTATACAGAACAGGCAAGCTACAGCTTTACAACAGGCAGCGACGGTGTTGTAACATCACTTTACAATTTTATGCGCAAGACGGATGCGATGGATGCCTATTACATACTGGAGGAGATACAGTCTCCTACAGGTTATGTCGGTCTTTCACATCCCGTGAAGTTTGATATAGAAACCGTCAACGGCGAAGATATTGTTACATTATATGATGATGAAAACGGTGACTGGAGAGCTTTGCACCCCGATCTTGATAACGATCATACGCACCTTGCTCATATCAATATTTTTAATAAGCCGTTCAGTTTTCAGGCAGTCAAGTTTCAGGATGGCAACAGTTCAAATAAACTCGGTGGTGTTGTTTTTGCTTTATTTAAACAGGTAAAAAGCAGCAGCGGTTCGTTTATAAAAGATTACAGACCGATGGAAGGATACGAAAATCTTGTTACCAATGACCAAGGCGTTATTGATAAAATAGACGAATCACTTGAAAAAGGCATATATTACCTGACGGAAATTGAACCCCTGCAGGGATTCAGAAATCTCCTTGGTGATATCTTATTCTCCGTTACCGAGCTTGGCGGTATTGACCTTATCTCCGCTCCCACAGGTGTTACGCTGACCGAAAGTACGGACGGTGCGGGAACAAAAACTTTTGATCTTAGTATACCTAATAAAAAGATACTAGACGATCTTGATCTTACCGTACATAAAACCGTATCGGGCAATATGGGCGACAAAAATAAAGATTTTACATTTACAATTACTGTCGAAGGTACGGCCGATACGCAGACTTTTGCGTGGACTAAAAACGGTGTGGAACAGACCCCGCTTGTATCGGGAGGGACCTTTACTTTAAAGCATAACGATACGGCTGTAATTTCCGTGCCGCACAACAAAAATGTCACTATTACCGAAATGAACGAGGGCTATACGACAAAATTCAAAAAAGACAGCGAGGCCGAGATAAGCGGTAATGAGATAAGCTTTAACGTTATTGATGATACAACGGTCGAAGTAACAAACACATTGACAGTTGTGGTAGATACCAATGTTGTATATCATACTGCGGCATACGTTATTATGTTTGCTTGTGCTGTTTTGATTATTGCGGTCAAACTTAAAAAACATAGCTTTTAGTAATGAAAACACTTTTCTGCTATGCAGAATAAAACAAGGGTCTTAGGGGTGTCCCCTGATCCGATCAAAGATGAAAACTTTGCAAGCGCCAACGGGTGCCCTATTGGGGGTTTAATAGTGGAGATTAACGAAGTCTCCCTTTGAAAACGGTCGCAGGGACCCGCCGGCTACGCTTGCAAGGTAGTGAAAATCAGTCCAAATAGCAAGTAAAAGCAAAGAAAGCACAGAGCGGTAAATAAAAAATGATCGGATTGTCCATCCGAAAGTTTTTATCACTCGGTCAAGCAAAATCAAAAAAATATCTGCCCTATGATAAAGTTTTTTTATCGCTGACCCAAATATTTTATCCAAAGCGCCGACTAGAAAATCAGATCATACCCATCAGCTTAAATAATTTTCCCCGCAAAAAATATAAAGCGATAAAAAATCATAACCACCCGTCCAACGGGTGGTTTGCTCTCCCCTATAAGGGGTTGTTACCGGCCAGCGCCTAAAAACGCCGGCTTTCACTTCGTTCAAGTCATATCGCCTTTGACTCGTTGCTGCCCCTCAAAAGGACATTTGTAATACCGGCTTAACCCTTAAAAGGGTCCTCATACTCTTTTACACTCAATTTATCCATCGCAATATCATGCTTTTCCTGTTCTTGAATGTATTTCTTTATAGTTGCCTCATTAAGCCCCACTGTGCTTACATAGTATCCTTCTGCCCAAAAATGTCTATTTCCAAAATTATACTTTAAGTTTGCGTGTTTGTCGAATATCATTACTTTTAGCGTCTTTTAAAATAGTAGATACTTTAGTTAAAGCATCAAAATTTACTTTAATATCTATACCGTTATCTGCTGTATCGTTGATAGCTTTAATTTGTTTTTCGAGGTCTTTAATTATATCTAATAATTGTTTGACATTATTTAAATTAAAACCGTTATTTAATAGGTTTTTTATATCTTGTATTTGTTGTTTAAAAGTATCAGCTATATTACCAGATTGCTGTATATCATTAATAAACTCATTAAGGGTATTATTTACAGTTGTACTTTCATTATTTGTTAGTATATTTGCATTATTATTTAAAGCATTTAATAAATCAGCCATATGAGATTTCACTTCCTTTGTAAACTATTTGTTTATAAAAAAATAAATTATATGATTTTTTTCTAAAATAAATGTTGACGAATAATAAATATTATTATATAACTATATTTGTAAACGAAAACTCACAACAATAAAGAAAGGAAAGATGACTATGTGGATTAAAGACACTTACGGAATGAACAAATTTACAGTAGAAGGAAACATTGTGAGAGATACATATAATAACATTGTGTATTATATTGAGGGAAATACTATATATGACCCTAATCATTTCACACAGTATTACATTGAAGGAAATAAGATATACGATACTAACCACAATATAGTGTTTTATCTTGATGATGATACTGTAAGAGATGCGTATAATAATACCATTTATAGATTTTAGTTATTATTTTTTTATAAAAAAATAAAAATCTAAAAATCGGAGGTTTAAAATGCGTAAACAGTTAGAACAAAAATGCACTTTTCCCCTTGAGATATCCCATGAATTGTGATACACTTAATTAGGCGGAATACTTACTAACATATGTATATGGTTCGGCATTAGATGTCCTTCTATTATTTCTACACCTTTGTAACTACACAGTTGTTTCAATATATCTCGTATACTCGCTTTATACTGATTATATATTATTTTTCTTCTGTATTTCGGTGTAAATACTATGTGATACTTGCACATCCATTTCGTATGTGATAAACTATTTTCTTTTTTTGCCATAAAACTCACCTTTCTTTCGTTATTGATAAGACTTGAACAACCTTATTATAACAAATTGGTGAGTTTTTTTGTATAACATTCAACGCGCACCCGCATAGCGGGTGGTTTAATGTTTCGCTTCGCTCAACAGGGTCACGACCCCATAACAAAAAAGACTTGACCGAGATGTAAACACCTCAGCCAAGCCATTTAAAGAATTATTCGGATAATTTTATGCTCCCTGCGGTTTGAGAAGAGAAACTACATAATCTTTGGTAACGTTGAAATTTTTTATAATCTGAGTAAGAATATCACTTTCAGACGCTCCCATAAGTTTCATTCCTTTTATTGCACCTATTATCTCCGTTTTCTTTGTATAATCCTCCATAGCCTTACACATATCTATCGCCCTTTCAGACCGTTTTAGGTGTAAGTAATGCAAGCACATAGTCTCTTGTTACATCAAATAATTTCATTATTTTTGCAATAATATCCTCATCGGATACACCATCTAATTTTAATATATCAATAGCCCCAACAATTCTCTGCTTTTTCGTATAATCCTCCATAGCCTTACACATATCTATCGCCCCCTCCTTTTCTTCAAATTCAAGTCCGAGATTGGTTACGGCATTGAGAAAAACTGCCGTATCTCTGTCTATCTTTTTATGATTTGTAGATTGTATTACTTCCACAACACCCTCATTTTGATATTTCAACACCTTCATTGCAAGCCCAAGATCGGTGTGAAATTTATCAAAATCATTGTCATTTATATTCATCGGTGCTATTAAAATTAAACATATCGGCAAATATGAGATTTTTCGAAAAATACAACTTACTTTCTGTATCTATTATTCCCATAGGTTTATCACCTCCGCATTTATAGGCTTCCCTGTATTTATTATATCATAAAGCCTTATCTTATACAATAAGAATTTTTTCGGGCTTTATGAAGAAAATATCAAAAAGTCCTTGACAAGTTGCTACAGGCTACGCCATCGGGTCTTTTC
>DFJD01000018.1:3471-9144 GCA_002372875.1 Clostridiales bacterium UBA3680 | reverse complement strand
TGAATTAATCAGCGCTTCCTTAAAATTCAGTGGGGCAGCACTTTTGCTGCGGAATACGAATATCATTGACTGTTTTTCCGTTCATCGTGATATAACGAAAAGGGGCGAAAAACAAATTTTCACCCCTTCTTCGATGTTATTCATTGTTTTTTTCGGCAAGAAATTCAATCGTGCTTTGCAATGTTTTTTGGAAGATCAATGCCGCATCATTTGCCGTAACATTACTATCGGCATCAACATCAATATATTTAAACCAATTATCGGTTTTCTTTTGTATGGGAAGTTCGAAAGTATCTGCAAGTGTTTTTTGAATAACATATGTCGCATCGCTTGCGGTAATAATATTATTTACGTCCGCATCTCCGTATAAAGAGCCTAATTCGGGACCTAACCAAGGGTCGATATCCTCCGTACCGATAACGACAGTGTCGATATTGTTGTAATCATACAATTCTTCTTCCGAACAGGATACTCTTGCTGTAAGTTCAACTTCACTTTCCGAGCTTACAAGCTCATTACTTACTTGTACTTTTATTTTCGACTTTTCCCTCGCCGATATATTCCCGATATTTTCGCTGTATATCACACCGCCGTTTTTGTCGGTTATTTCGAGTTTGACATCCGAAGCATCCATTGTGCCTATATTCTGTGCCGTAACGGATATTTGGCCGTTTTTACGCATTGTGGCACCGCTTAGAGTGACGGTCATATCCGCACCGCCAAACGAAGCCGATACTTTGTTGTTTTCAATGTTGCTCTCGGAAAGGTCGGTAACGGAAATTTCCGCCGTTACGGTAGCGTTTGTAAAATTATCGGGAAGATGTACGGGAACGGATATCCAAGCGTAATCGCCCGCAGGCACACTGTCTTGTATCGTGCCGTTATAGAGAGTAGTACCCTTATCATCGGTCAAAACGACATTCAGCGAGGATATATTATCCATTGTGTCGTTTGTTACACATACGTTAAATGATACCGTAGAACCCCCTGCCAAAACATCATCCGTCATAATATAATCTGCCGATATATCCTGTTTGGGTTCAAGCACCAAATTTGCAAGCCTTACCTTTTCACTTACGGCATTGTCGACGCTTATTTCCGTATTGCTTTGCAAATAGTCGTTATCGACCTTCACATCCGCCAAAACCGAAGCAAAATTTATATTTGTGCTGTTATATTGCAAAAAGGCATCCCAAGAACGAACAGCCTCGTCAAAACTTCCTATAAGTAAAGGATTTTTGCTCCAATTGTTTCCCGTTGTGTTAAACAACGCGTATATCTTTGTTTCAAAACCGTTGCTTGTTTCGTAAACAGCCGCCTTATGGCTTGAATCTCCTATAACATCGATGTTTTTAATATCCCCTTCGGTCTCAAATATTTCCGTTCTGTTGACACCGTCGGTTTTTATCAGTTTGTTATCCTCGATAAAGTAAAACTCTCCGTTGTAATTATCATCGCGAGAAAGGGAGCGTATATCCGTACCGTTATCATATAAAACACCCTGCCCCGTTACTCCGAACACATTACCTTCTGTTTCGGGGTTTCCGTCTTTATCGGCAATATACGCTATTTCCTTGCTGTTTGTAAATATTGCTTCAAGTACATTGGGAGTATCCGAAAGAGGAGTTTCAATATTGCTTACGGTTGTGGCGTTCTTTTGAACAAATGCCCTATAAACGGTTTCGGCGGCACCTGCAAGGGAAGGAATGGGTGAATTTTTATCGTTCTGCAGCCACATTATATAAGCCCCTGCCGATGTATAGGTCACCTGTGGTGAATACTCATAGCTTTCGTTTTCGGAAGTTATGGCAAAAGGTTCGCTCCAATCGGAGGTACCGTTCTTCAATACACTCATGTAAATATCAATGCTTTTTGCCGTTTCTTCAACACTTTTTCCGCTAAGCTTTTTATTTGCGTTTTGCCATACAACATAAACATCGCCGTTGTAGCTGCAAAGCGAAAAATCAAAATCAGCCGTTTGGTCATTATTTACCTGTTTAGGCAAGCTCCATACACCCGATGAATTTTTAATGCTGAAGTATAATGCCGTTCTGTCGGCATCCCCTCTTGCGGGATCGTCATCAAGCCATACCATCATATCGTTGCTGTTTGTGCGGGTAAGGCAAACCTTACTGTGAGGGTATATGTTTGAGAGAACAGTGCCCTCTCTGCCGTCAATTTCGGTTTTGGCAAGATAACTTCTGTCTGCCTGTTTCAGGTCGTTTTCGGAGAAAATGCTGAGTGGATTTATTTCAACCTTGCCAAGCTCGGGGAATATAGGCCATTTTACATAGGTATGGCTCCAGTTTGCATCAAAGCCGAGAATGCTTAAGGTAGCATAGGCATCGGCTGTCAATTTTGCCGAATAGCTTTTTTCAAGGGTTTCAAAGGGCAAAAGCAAATCGCCGCGTATAGCTCCCTTTATTCCCGCTTCCACACTTGCTACCTTTCTTGCTCCGAGACCTACTCCCAATTTGGGAGATATCATAAGTGTCAGCCTTCCCGAAGGATTTATCGACAAATCGTTGAGATTTGTGCCAACAAGGGAAAGACTTACACCTCCGTCTATGGTTCCGCTTATGCCGTATGCCAGATAAACGGCGGGACAAGGAGCAAACGGTGTGCTTCCTTCAAAGCCTGCCGAACCCGAAAGAATAATACCGCCTGTTGCCGCGATTTGTTCTTTGCCGTTTTTTACCACCTTCTGCAATTCCATATATCCGCTTGCCGAACCAATGACCGGTGCTCCGAAGCCATGCTTGTTCGAACCGTTTATTTTTTTGAAGGCATCACCGTTCAGACTTCCCTCGGCCGCTTTTTTATAAAACCTTTCGAGCTGTTTGTATTTATCTTCAAACTCTTTATCCGAAATATCCTCAAGGTTATCTATTTTGCCGAGATTTCCGAAAAGCAGCCTATATGCCTTTCTGTTTGCATCATAGGATACCTTCACAGCACCCGGAAGATTTATACCAAAGCTTGAGTTAAATTCAAATATTTGAAAGTTTTTTCCGTTAAGCTCGCCCTGAGGTCCGTCAGTGGTTCTTTGCTGACTTGTGCCCGCATCAAATTCCACATTGAAATCACATACTTTGATCGTGTTTTTGGCGTTTGGTATGGGGTTAAAAACAAGATTTTTATATATTATCGCACCACCGTACTCTACAGCCAAAGCAGCCTCGTAGGATGAACCGCTCTTAACCTTGCAGCAGCCCTCTTCGTCGGTAAAGTAGGCTTCTCCGTCAACGGAGACCTTCGCTGCCTCAAGAGGTTTTCCGTCTTCAAGCCTGACGATCTGTATTGTATAATCAACGGGGTCGGGCTCCGGAACATAATTTATATAATTATTTTGGCTGTCTTTGTCGTTCCGAGAGTCTACCTCATATTCCATAACAGCCTTTTTTTCGTATTTGTACTCATAGCCGTCTCTTGCTCTTACACAGTGTGTAATACCGTCCATATTAACGGCGGATACGATCTCATGACCGCACTCGCTGCATACAAACACGCCCTGATACGGCACGGCACCGGAAACAAACATATCGTGATACTTGGTTTCATAATCCCATGTATCCTTTTTTACGCTATAGGATAATACGGTTGATATTGTGCCTGAAACATAGCAGTTTTTGCAATAGCTCAAAGCCTGCAACACACCGAATTTTGACGACAGATTGCCGTATATAGAGCATTTTTCACTGTAATGTATGCCCGTGCCCGACGCAAAATAACGTCTGCCGTTAACCCCCACAAAGTCTGTGGATATGTTGCCGTATATCTTACAGTTATAGCTGTTGCCTCCTATACCCGTAAATACTGATTCGGCGTATAGTTCACCCTTTGAATGGAGGTTTCCCCTTATTTCGGAATTTTGACTTGCGCCGCCTATGCCGTACAGAGCACCTGTTACATTAACATCTCCTATATATCGGCTGTTGTCCGAATAATTTATACCATTAAACTCGGTGGGACCGCTACCGCTCATATTACATTTTACGGTATTGTTTTTGGATCTTTCCGAGGTGCTTCTGCCGTTGATGCCGTAAATTTTATAGTTAAAATTGGTGTTGCTTACATCATAACGGAAACTGCCGTCAAAAGAAGAATTATCCGAAGTACTTATCATATATATGCCGCTGCCGTTAAGGCCGCTTGTCTTTACGTTGACCGAACCTTTCAGGGTGCAAAGGTCACTTCGGGTTATAAGATATGAATAGACGCTGAATTTTTCTTTTGATACGGAACGAATGTCAAAATTGCCCCTCATATTACATTCGGTACCGTGAACTATGCCTTCTACATAAAGACTGTCGCCAAGAGAGGATTCGCCGCCCACATTTACATCCAGATCTCCCGTGAAATCTGTTTTTTCACAGCCGTACAGAGCGTATACATAGCAATCCGAATCTCCGTAAACGGAGTTGCTTTCATAAAAGTCGCCCGGTATTACATTGCCCGATACGATAATATCCCCTATAAGATCCTTGACCTTTGTGTTTACGCAATTTACCGCACCGTATATATCCCAATTTCTGTGGGTACCGCTTACGTTGATATCCCCTTCCATGGCACAGTTTTTGCAATCCGACATTCCCGATACCGTCAAGGTCTTATTGCTTGTACCCATAACTTTTATATCGAGCCTTGCTTGAGAATTTATGCCGTTGCCCATACCTATGACAACAACATTTTCAGCCCCCGAAGAAGTGTTTGCTGTCAATTTGCCGCTTACATAACAATTTTCCGCGGTTATACCGTAACCGCCCAAAGCACTTGCAATTATCATATTTCCGTTGCCTGATGCATTTATGTTTACATCGGAAAAGTTAAGGTTTGCCATATAGACATTTGAATTGCTGTTCGGGTCGGTCAAGTCCCACGCAAAAAGTCCCGTTGCATCATCGCCCGATTGTCTGAGACCGTATACCCAGTGTCCTTTGCCGTTTACAACCGCATTTGTAAGCTTTATGGGTTTCCAGTCGGCAGAGGTAAGAGTGATATCGGCTGCAAACTCGTAATATCCGCCGTCATGCCCGTCTATTGCACGCAGATCCGCCTCACTGCCTATATATACATATTCGGTATAGGTATTGGTCTCCGAATAAGTCTGTACGGAGCTTTCCGAGAGAACATTGTCCGCAGACTCAGGCTCACTTTTTTCTTCGTCCGATCGAAGATCGGCAAACAGAGTTTCAAGAAAGCTGTTTGATTTTACAATATTTTCTTCGTGTTCGTCTTGCTTATACTCTTCGTTATCATTTTGTGCCGCCCACACATTTTGCATAACGGAACCGACCGAAATAAAAACGGTTAGTAAAATACCTATGACTTTTTTCATATAGAATTTTCCTCCCTTCGACTTTCACCATATAGGTTAATTCTTTATTTTTAGTTATATCGTTAGGATATATCATATATATAATTTTATTCTTTTATTATACTATAGCATTTGTACATTAGTCAAGTATAAGTGATGATAAATCATTAAAAAAGTTAAATTCTTATTGATTTTATAAACACAATGTCTAATTCAGTTTAAAAATTTACAGTGGTTCCCTAAGGAAACACTGATTAATTCACTTGAAGCAGATTTGAGATAATGTTTTCGCAGACAAGGAAAAGACCCGAGGGCATAGCCATAGCTATGTTGAGGGGCTTTGACACAGTATGCGG